>JADHOF010000192.1 GCA_016779125.1 Verrucomicrobiia bacterium
TCGACAAAAGTCCGATGCCGTCCGCCGAGTCGGCAGAACGGATGCAGCGCCTTCACGACACCCGCCCCTTGAGTCCAGCGGCTGCCGGCTCCGGCCGCGAGGGTCACGACGCCAACCTCGCCGTTTCGCAGCAGTTCGATACCGGCCGTCCGCTCGGATTCCCCCCCGTCACCGGCAAACCATCCCCGGCTGTCGGTGACATCGGAGTCCCACTACTGTCCAAAACAGGTTTTTGGAAAATAGGTGAAAAGGGTGTCCGTTTTGGATGAGGCTGGGGCGAGATACAAGACTTTAACCCCCATGATCCAAGGAGCCTCCAAATGACCCGCACCGGAAATTTGTTCAGCAGATCCTGTCCCTGTTTCAGCGTCCCGATTTCGCCCGGCCTGTCCGGAACTTCAAGGCTGATTACCGTGCCTAGCCGCATATTTCACAGGCCGGTTTCGTTGATGAACTTTTCGATTTCCTGAGCGAGGGGAGTCGGGTTCAAGACCATGGCCAGGTGAGGGCCTGACAGGTTCACGCTTTTCGCGTTTTGGGCTTCGCGAAGAATCTCTTGGGCCTTCTCCCGGGGGACTGCCTCGTCATCGTCAAACGTCACGCACAAGGTCGGTTGTCGGCATCGATTCAATTCCGAGCGGACGTCCACTGCCAAGAGGATGCGGATGCGGGCTGCCAGAGTCCCTGACGAAACCCGGGTCCACGTTTCGGCTTTGGCGATGCGGAAGGGATCCTGTTTCGAACGGCCGAACCAGATCGGAAGGCGACGGAGGAAACGCGTTGTTCCAACCACGGGGCCACGCATCAGAAATCGAAACTGGCTCAACCTGGGGCGTGGTGAGGTGATGAAGGTGGCGGAAAGAATGATTCCGCGGACTCGTTCCGGTTCTGAAGCGGCGAGCAGGACGGCCAAGGGTCCGGAGAATGACGAGCCGAGCACGTAAAAGTCCGACAACTGCGCCACCTTCTGCCGGACGTAATCCAGCAGATCCGCGTAGCCGCTGCCGCCGGTGGTCGGCAAGCTTACGACGATCGTACGCACGGAGGGAGGGAGTGCTTCAATCAACGGCCGGAAGAAGACGTCCGTTCCATCCATGCCGGGGAGAAGTAGGAGTGTGGTGTTCATGAAGGCCTGTGGGCTCTTGGCTGTGGCCGGAGCAGGATACTGAGTGGACGTTCTTGGACGCACAAAGCCAGATTCCCGGGTTGGGACAATTGTCGCCAAAGATTCACACCAAAGTCAGGGAAACGAGACCTGTCCCGGGATATCCTGCCAGCTCGGCTCTCCTGTGGACCGAAACGAAACACTTGCTGACCTCAGATCATCTACCCCGAAGCGACGATGTCCCTACTCCTCTTTCTGAAAGACGTGTTGATCAACCCGATGCAAGTGGGCGCCATTGCACCATCAGGCCCGGATCTGGCTCGGGTGATAGTCGATACCGCCCAAATTGAGGTCGGACACACGATCGTTGAGTTGGGGGCAGGCAGTGGATCGTTTACGCGTGAAATTGTGAACCGGCATCCGGACAACCGGTTGTTCGCCTTCGAAATCAGTCTGCGGCTGGGCGACGAACTCACGAAAAGATTTCCCAGCGCGAACGTCGTGGTGGCGCCGGTCGAGGATCTGCCAAAGGTGGCGCCAGCGATCGGCTTGCGGCAGATCGACCGGATCGTCAGTGGACTTCCTTGGGCTTTGTGGTCGGACGAGCGCCAGTCGGCAATCTTTGATGCGCTGCTTCCGTTTCTTGCTCCGAATGCCCGATTTGTGACGTTTCACTATGTTCACAGCCGTGCGCTCGGACGGGTCAGGGGTACGCGTCGCCTGTTGCAGGAGAGGTTTGCCCATGTCACGAACAGCGAGCCGGTCTGGAGCAATCTGCCCCCTGCCTATGTTCACATCGCTGAGAATCCCAGATCACAAACACAAGCGTTTGCCGAGTCGCGATGATCCGAGTGGTGGGGAAGATGAAACATCTGCTACCGAGCGGGGATCTGCATCAAGGCTTGCCCCATTTTCATCCGGGTGCCCGGCTCCAGATGGTCGCAGAGTCTGAATCCTTTGGGGGCGAATACGATGATGGTGGAGCCGTGTTCGAACCACCCCAACTCTTCCCCGCGCATGGCTTGGGCATCGCAGGGCAACTCGTTGGAGCCTTTCCATCGCACGTTCAGCAAGACATCCAGAAAGTGGAGCCGAATGGCTGCCACCAAGATGGCCGCCACCGCCACCAGAGCCACCGGCTGGCCTCCCTCCAAACGCAACCTGACCGCGGCCCGTTCGTTTTTGCAGAACAACCGTTCCACCCGTTTCAGAGCGATCGGATTTACGTTCCAGGTATCCCCGCTGATGTAGGTGACGTGTTCCACCTTCGCGTCCGCCGGTGCGTGAAAGCGGTGATACATCGAAGACGTCAGGCGCAAGGTCACGTAGGTGCCATCCCGAAACGGGGCGGCCGCTTCCGCACTGCCAAAGAGATCCGTCAGCGTGTAGGGAAAGCCCTTGGCCTGAAAAACCTGCTCGCCGTCGACGTCGCCGCAGGCCCCCACAATGCCGTCGCACGGACTGGTCATCACGCGCGGATCCGGATCGATCGGACGTGCTCCGGGACGCAGTTCACGCGTGAAGCAATCGTGCAGGCTGCCAAAGCGGGTTTCCTTCGCTTCACTCAAGTCGATGTCCGTGAAGAGCCGCCACGCCGCAATCGAGAGCCCGGCAAGCAGGGGACTTTGAATCTTGCTGAATCGCCCCATCAAACGGGTCAGGAAAATCCGCGGCACCCGATTGGTGATGAGAAAGTTCAGATCTTCCTGGAGCAGCAACTTGTCTCGCAAAGACTTGAAACGGGAGGGAGCCATTGATTCGTTCCCGGCATTCTTTGCCGTATCGCAGCGATTACTCATGACAGACATATACAAACTCTTGGGGTTGGTTCTGGCGGGCTACTGCCTGTATCGGATTTATCGCCGACTTCAGCTTTCCGCAGCCAAACATCGTTCGTTGACCGGGCACTCGAAGATGGCCAAACGCGTGACCGGCCTGATTCCGGGTATCAGCTACGGAGAAGAGCGTTTCTTCAATTGTGACGGGGTTTCCGGCGACGTGGTGGAACGCAGAAAGAAGGGCTTTGAACGATTGGCGAAGCTGCTGGCGGATCGACATTCCGTATCGATCGCCCAAACCGGTGCCGCTGCCGAACACATCTCCGATCTGCAGTTTACCAGGTCGTATCGCGTGCCTTTTCAGTTCAGCCAATATTTCCGTGCGCATTTCAAACTTGGCGGCTTCGTCGAATCGAGCGACGGGGTGACGGTCACGGATCTTGATGGCAGAAGGTTCTATGACCTCACCGGTTCCTACGGCGTGAACGTCATGGGATACGACTTTTACAAGGAATGCATGACGGAGGCGCACGAGCGTGTGAAGACTCTCGGACCGGTACTTGGAAGCCTTCATCCTTGCGTAGCTTGGAATGCTGAACAGCTGTGTCGAATTTCGCGGAAGGACGAGGTTTCGTTTCACATGTCCGGCACCGAAGCGGTGATGCAGGCGGTCCGGCTGGCGCGTTACCACACGCGCAGGAAGTATCTGGTGCGATTCTGCGGCGCCTATCACGGGTGGTGGGACGACGTGCAGCCGGGTCCGGGCAATCCGACGCCGGTGGACAAGACCTACACGTTGACGGAGATGGGCACCGCCACTCTGACCGTTCTGCGCACGCGCAACGACATCGCCTGCGTGCTCGTGAATCCGCTGCAGGCATTGAATCCGAACAAGGCCGCGCCCGGCGACGGATCGCTGGTGGACAGCAGTCGATCCGCCGGATTTGACCGCGAGGCTTACACCGGCTGGTTGAAACAGTTGCGCGAAGTCTGCACGGCGCGGGGAATCGTGCTGATCTTCGACGAGGTGTTCCTCGGGTTTCGGTTGGCTCCCGGGGGAGCCCAGGAATACTTCGGCGTGGAGGCAGATATGGTGACCTACGGCAAGACCCTTGGCGGAGGATTTCCGATCGGCGTTGTTTGTGGGCGAGCTGATTTGATGAAGCGGTTCCGCGAGGAACGACCGGCTGACATTTGCTTCGCGCGCGGAACCTTCAACTCCCACCCGTACGTGATGGCGGCAACGCAGGTTTTTCTGGAGAAACTTGAATCCAAGGAAGTGCAGGATTTGTATCACAATCTGGATCAGGTCTGGAACAGGCGCGCCGACAAACTGAACAAGCGCTTGCGGGAGGCCGGCCTTCCCGTACAGGTCGCCAACCTGTCGACGGTGTGGACGGTGTTCTACACGAAGCCGTCCCGCTACAACTGGATGTTTCAGTTCTATCTGCGCGCTGAAGAGCTCGCGCTGAGTTGGATCGGCACCGGCCGCTTCATTTTCAGCCTGAACTTTACGGAGGCGGATTTTGAAGCCGTGGCGACCCGAATCGTCCGGGCCGCCACCACGATGAAGGAAGACGGCTGGTGGGATGCCGATGGATTGACCAACAAGGGCATCCGTCGCGGTATCCTGAAGGAGATGTTGAACCAACGTTTGTGGGGTTAGTGCGACGGGGTGTGGGCCTGAACATCAAGCATCGGGTCGATCAATTCGCCTCTCAGGAGGGCGAAGGGTGATTTCCAATAAAGCATGATGTCGTGAAACGGGTCGGTGATGATCTTGAGCAGCCAAACGAGCCCGGTCGTCACGTTCTTGAGGAAGAACAGGTGAACCGACCGGAAAATGGCTCCGCCGATTCCAATGACGAGCCAGATCATGCCAAGATTGTGCAGGTAGCCCTCGGCACCCACGCGCGCCTCAACCACGCCGAAAAAGGTGGGGCTAAAGTACAACGCCACGGGAGCCGCAGCCCACAGGGACATCAGAACCACTTTGCGGCGGAGATTGTAGCCCAGTTTGATGTCCTCTTTGTGGTCATGCGTGGCCTGGTTGACATTGTCGTAAGTCTTCGGTTCGAAGAAGAAATGCCCGGCCTGCCGGCTGGTCATGGAGATTCCCCAGGCGATCAAGGCGGCCCAGGCGGGATTGATGGCCAGCATCACGTAGGCGACGAGGAAACAGACGGCGCTCACGAAATGCAGGGATTGGTTGATCCGGGAGTGGTGGTAGTAGCGATGGTCGTCCCAGCGCTGAACCCGAAGCTCTTCGAGATAGGATTTTAGAGGCATGATTACAGGTGATTTTTGCTGCGTTGGATCTGTAGCGGTCGGCGGAGAGGATGAGGAGCAATTGTGAAGCTTTCGCGTCGGCCAAGTTTCGGTACAGAGAATTCGTCAATTCGACATCTTCCTGTTTCCCAGAGATTGAACCATTCGTAACATGTTGAGCAATTTCCAGACTGCCGACTCGGGTGACGCGCACCGAAAATCGAGGAAACTACGCATCACGGTGGTGACCGAGACGTATCCACCCGAGATCAACGGGGTTGCAGTCACGGTGGCCCGCGTGGTGAAGGGATTGTTGGACGGAGGGCATCATGTTCAGTTGGTCAGGCCGCGCCAGCATTCGCGGGAGGTGGCGCGTGCCGGAGGCGAGTTCTCAGAATTACTGGCGATTGGGTTGGCAATTCCGCGATATCCCGATTTGAAGTTCGGATTGCCAATGGCCCGCAAACTTGTCCGCGCTTGGAAATTGCATCGTCCGGATGTCGTTCACATTGCCACCGAAGGCCCGCTGGGAGCGTCCGCGTCAAAGGCGGCCAAACGTATGGGGATCCCGGTGGTGTCCGAGTTTCGGACCAACTTCCATGCATACAGCAGCCACTACGGAATCGGTTTTCTGCATAATTTTATCCTCGGCTATCTGCGCAGATTCCACAATCGAACCGCACGCACGCTGGTGCCAACCGCAGCGTTGGGCCGTGAGCTGGTGCAGCAGGGTTTTGAGCGCGTTCATGTCGTAGCCCGTGGGGTCGATGTCGGATTGTTTGACCCCGCCCGACGTGATGAAGGTCTGCGCGCGAGTTGGGGAGCAGGCCCGGAAACACTCGTGGCCGCTGCCGTGGGACGCGTGGCGGCGGAAAAGAATCTCGGCCTGATGAGTCGGGCTTTTGCCCGCATGAAATCGATCCGGCCGGACACGAAACTGGTGATGGTGGGAGACGGACCTGCCCGCGCATCTTTTGAGGAATCCACGCCGGATACCCTCTTTGCGGGCAAACGCTTCGGGGAGGATCTGGCCACTCATTATGCGTCGGCGGACATGCTGCTGTTCCCCAGCAAAACAGAGACCTTCGGCAATGCCACTTTGGAAGCCATGGCAAGCGGACTTGCGGTGCTCGCCTTTGACTATGGAGCCGCCGGTGAATTCGTCGTGACCGGGAAGAACGGTTGGGCCGTCCCGTTTGACGACGAGGCGGAGTATCTGCGCGCTGCGGCGACGGCCGCGGGGGACCTCGTCTCAGTGCGTCAACTGGGAGTTCAAGCGCGACGGGATGCGCAGGGCCTGGGATGGGGCAAGATCCTGGCTCAGATTGAGATGCACTATGCCGGGGCAATGGACTCAGGGCCGTCCTGGCCTGCGGCTGAAAGCGGGGCCGAGGAAGAGCCCGCGTCCCTGATCAATCTTGCCGTTCCCATCGAAGAATCGGGGCCGGCATTCTGTCGAAATGAATAGTCGAACACGAAGCGGCAGATCTCGTGAGCCGCGAGCCTGGTTTGCGGTCGCCCAGGCGGCCCACGTCTGCCAAAACTCGCCGGCCGCGCCGAGTTCAATACCGAGTCTCAAGGTTGCTCAGCCCCGGGCGCAAAAGTGCCGGTCCACCCGCCCTGCCTCGCATACATACCGATGCTGGCACGCGCGCCCCGAACAACCCCTTCCTCAACATTCCCCCACCCTGCCCGCTCAATCCGGCACCCAAAATCAGAATAGCGGCTTTGCGCCCAAACCACGAAACGATCGTGGGCTGGGAGCATGGATGAGCATCTTGTTTCGGATCACAAATCCCGATCGATGGTGAGCAGTGCGCTGTCGATCAGCTCGAGGGCGGAGGTGAATGTTTCGTCCACGTAGTAGAGCGCCCAGACTTCCTTGCCATCCTTGTCATCCAGCTCCCGCTTTGGGTACCCCATCAGCTCAAGCAGCTGAAAGACGCGGGGAGCTGCATTGTCGATTTCGACGGCATAGACCAGAGAGGGTTGGTTGTCGCCGGGGTGATCGATTTCGATGAGCAGACGGTAGGGCATCGGATTGTCGGATTTGGCGGGAAGAATGTAGTCAACTGGATTGAAAGAGCTGTTCCGCGTCGCTCCGGAAACGCCGTCGATTTCCTTTTCTTCGGTGAGATCCTTTCCGGATTCCTCGGCTTTGCGTTTGGCATCCTCCCAGCCGCGCACCTTGAAATCCCAATAGGGCAAGATGGATCGGCCATGGGCTGTGTCCGAAGGTTCGTGCAGGGTCTTGATGTGGTAGAAGGATGCGTTCTCCAGCCAGATGGCGACGTGTGGTGGGGTGTTGGTATTGAACGCTGCGCCGGCACGGACGTTGAGTGTCATCTGATATTGCGGGGCGGCTTCGTATCGATAGGTCAGGCCCTTGTCCGTTACTTCGAAGCGATCAAGGGCGGGGCCGAGGTTTTGGCTCAATCCAAGCATGCTCTTGATGGGTGCGGGTTGCCAGAAGAAGAGCGCGGTCAAGCCTGCGGTGACACCGGCCGTTGCCCAAAGCGTCTTGCTGCGGAGGTAGCGTTTCAGGTGACCGCTGTTGTTGATCACGTGCAGCGCGATGAGTCCGACGAAGACGAAGCCCATCAAGGCGTGCAAACCGACGACCTGAATCGAGAAGGGTTGGACGAATGCCACGACGCCCGTCACCGCCAGGACGATGAAGCTCAACGCGGTGAGGAGCGACACGAAGCTGCGTTTGGTGGTCTTCATGGGAATCAGGCAGAGGAATGGGGGCCGAGGAATGCAATCGATACAATCATGTGAAGCGTGATCGCATTCGCGGCAGCGTCCTGGAGTGCGCCGTCGCACGGCGCTTTGTGGTGGGTGGTAGAATACAGAAGTTGTCGACTACTCCCTGCGGCATGGCCTTTACACGCCCTTCAAAGCGGTCTGCGAGACCGCACTCCAAGACGCTGGCGCGACAAATACATTCCTCTGCCCACATTCCGTTGCCCGAGAAATTACGCCTGCCCGGGAACGATCTGGCCGTGTTTGCGCAGCAGCTCGTGGATGTCGACCAAGGGAACTTCCAACGGCGTCGTGCCGGCCTTGGCGGCCAAGGTCGCAGCCACGGCGGCGGCTTGGCCCATGCCCATGCAGGAGGCTTG
>JADHOF010000193.1 GCA_016779125.1 Verrucomicrobiia bacterium
GACGTCCGTTTCGTCGTCAAGCCGCAGATCTCCCTTCCGCCCCTTGTTCGCATCCGGTCCGTGACAGGCGAAACAATTGTCCGACAGCACAGGCAGCACATCGCGGGCGAAATCGACCCGACTCGCGGCGGAGCCCACCGAAGCCACGGCAAAAAAGGTCAAGAGGACAAAGGGGAACCGTTTGGACCGCATGATTGATAATGATGGTCGATGCAAAGCAGAACGTCTGGAAACGTTGGACACTCGCGGCCTACTTGGCGATACAGATCAACTCCCGAATCGTGTGGGCATAAATCCTGCCGCCCGCGAATGAAAGACTGGCGCGGGTGTAGCATTGCCCCGCCGGCCCGAGATCATTGATTGAAACGACAGCCTCATGGGTCAGGACGGGGACATCCCAGCGCAGAACGTAAACGGTTCCGTTCTGCACCGGAACGTAGAGGTAATCGCCCGCGACGGACGGTGTCGGAGCCGCCACGTGCCCCCAGCCGTTGCCCTTGGAACGTTTGTCTCCAAAGACAGTGAAGCCGCGAGAGTTTTTCAGATCGTTTGGCACAAGAGCCTGATCCTTCATCTGGATGTCCTTCTTCGACTTCGGAGGCGCGTACCATTGCAATTGATCCTCCCTTCCGGCGGCACGAGAAATCTGCAAGGGCAGTTCCAGATACTCGACCTCACCATTCTCGACATCCACGCGTCCGAGATACGGGTGCGTGTAAGAGCGAAAATAGTGAAAACGCCCGACGAGGAGGTTCGAAGTCTGCGTGATCATCCGCCCTTTTCTCAGATCGGGAATGGATTCCGTCGCTTCAACATAGCCATTCGCCGTACTCGCCGAATGCCGCATCACGCGCACCTGGTTCAGGATCGAAACGCGCTTCACGATCCGGCCGCTCAAGGCGTCGATGGAAAGATGCTCGCCCTCGTGAAACACATGAAGCTGATCGTCCCGCAAACGATAGCTCATCGTGCTCATGAAGCCCTCCAGCGGCAAGGTCCACAAGGTCGCCCCATCCCGCAGATCGACCAGGGAAATGCCGTCCGGTTTCTCCGGCGGACCATGCCCGCCGCCGCGCCCGACAGCCGCCACCGCCCGACCGTCCTTGAGCCGTTGGGGCACAATCGCGTTCCCCATGTTCACGCCGCATCGGGTTGTCCAGACTTCCTTTCCCGTCCGGATGTCGAGCGCCTGTAACTGCGTCCACATTTCCAGCGGCGAGTCCTTGTACTTGTGGGGGAAATTCCCGTCGGGTTCCGGCGGATAGATCTGCCGCGTGAAGACCATTCTCCCTTCATGCAGGAATGGAAGCGTCCTTCCCACGCTCAGAATGTCCCTTTGCCAAAGCGGCTTGCCGGACAAATCAAAACACGCAACCCCGCCAGACGCGTTGATAAACACGACGTGCTCCCCGTCACACACGGCCGGCGGCGAACTGCTGTCCGCGAAACATCCGGACAGCCGCTGCGGATACTGTCCGATCATTGGGCGATTCCAAAGCACGTCACCCGTCAGCGCGTCACAACACCAGACCACCAAGTCACTCCCAAGGGTCGAATCTTCCATCACCGGCTTCAAGGTGCTGAAAAATACCTTCCCTTGACTGATGACCGGCGTGCTCTGTCCCGTCTCGGGAAGGGTCCGTTTCCACAAAACACCACGATCGAGCGCGACGCTCCAGGAGGTCGGCGCGCCTTCCCGGGTGGCGAAATCACCCGATGGTCCGCTGCCCTGCGGCCACTCGTCAGCCGACAGGGACGCTGTTCCGCAAAACAACAGAGACAAAATTCGGAGGGAAATCATCAGGCTCTTCATCGTTTCAATTTCTCGTTCAGGACACCGATCAACCTCTTGACCCGTTCCGGATTCTCGGAGGCGACATTCCGCGTTTCGCCCGCCGGAGTCGTGTGGTCATAGAGTTCGATGTGACCGTTGACATGGGCGATCAGGCGGTGGGTCTCGTCTCGAATCGTTCTCGCTTTGCTTTGATAGGCGATCGCCGGATGCCCGCTCGCGTGCGCGTCCTTCAGAATCGGCAGCAGCGAAACGCCCTGGACGAAGGCCGGCTTCGGGAGCTGGACCAGATCACAAAGCGTCGGAAAGACATCCACGGTTTCGACGACAGACTTGGTAAAACCGCCCGGGGACGCGATTCCGGGATAGGAGACGATCAACGGAGATCTCAACGACTCCTCAAACAAGGCATGTTTCCCCCAGATCGCGTGTTCACCCAGATGCCAACCATGATCCCCCCACAGAACGACAACCGTGTTCCTGTCCGCTCCCACCGCCTTCAACTTGGCCAACACCCGACCGACCAAGGCGTCCGCATAGCTGACGCAGGCGGCGTAGTGTTTCCTGACCTCGATCGCAAACGCGGGATCGTCGTTCGGATTCCGATTCCAGCGATTGTATCTCATGAACTCCCCCGAGCCGTGCCAGGTGGTTTTGCCCTCCGGCTTTTTCGGATGCGGTGTTTCGGGAAGTTGAGCGTCCCGATAATGTTCCATGTACCTCGCCGGTGCGCCGAATGGCAGGTGCGGGCGAATGATCCCGACGGCCAGAAAGAACGGCTTTGAGGAATCCGATGTCAGTTGATCAAGTTGCTCCAACGCCTCGTTCACTATCAGGCCATCTGGATAAATCGAGTCTTCCCCCGGAGCGGATTGGAACAGGTCCATTTTCGAAGGATTCACCCGGATCTCACCGTGGGCGAGACCGTGCATCGCGCCGCGTGGGTGCTGCCATTTTCCGGCCGGCAGCAGGTGGCGATCCCACGAATGCGGCATTTCAGGTTGGGCGGCATCATCCCAATCCGGGCCACCTCGCCCGCCCGGATGATGGGAGACTTTTCCAACCGAAACCGTCGTGTAGCCATGCTGTCGAAACCAGGCCGGCATGCTCGGGGGAACTGAATCCGGTTTCGCTGCAATCGCCTTGGCCCGGTCAAACAGCGCGTTGTTGCTCGCGCCACCGTAACGTCCGGTCAACAGAGCAAATCGGGACGCCCCGCAGGTCGGTGCCTGCACGTAGTGGCGACGAAACGAGCGCCCGGTGGAGGCGAGCTTGTCGATGTTCGGCGAGTGGATGTAGTCCACGCCGAAACACTTCAGTTCGGGGCGGAGGTCGTCTATGCAAAGAAGCAGGACATTTGGCCGCGGTTGGGCGCTGGCCAAGGCCAGGACCAACAGCAGAAAAGCGGCGATTCGAAACTTCATGGGCAGGTCAGCCGAATCTGTCAGAGTCCGCCAACGAGGCAAGCGCGTTCACGCCGGAACGCGCCTGCTCGTCACAAGGATTGATACACCTCAGCGCCGGGTGAGCCGGGCAATCTAGGCCCGCCCCACCGCCACCGGGCTGAGCTTCCAGATCTGTTCGGCGTATTCGCGAATGGTGCGGTCGCTGGAGAACTTGCCCATGCAGGCCGTGTTCATGATGGCCATTTTGGCCCAGCGCCGTTTGTCGCGGAACGCCTCGCCGATTTCGTCCTGCGCCCGGATGTAGTCGGCATAGTCGGCCATCACCAGGAAGGGATCGCCCCAATCCAGCAGGCTGCGGCACAAAGGCTCGAAGGCGCCGGATTCCCCGGGTGTGAAGGCGTCGGAGCGAAGCCAATCGACCACCGCCTTGAGTTCGGCGTTGGAATCGTAGTACTCGCGGGGATTGTATCCCTTCGCGTAGATCGCCTCGACGTCATCAACCTTGTTTCCGAAAATGAAGATGTTGTCGTCGCCCACCTCCTCGCCGATCTCGACATTCGCCCCGTCCAGCGTGCCGACGGTGACCGCGCCATTAAGCGCCAGTTTCATGTTGCCGGTGCCGGACGCTTCCTTGCCGGCGGTGGAGATCTGCTCGCTGATGTCGGCTGCAGGAATGATCTTTTCGGCCAGGGACACGCAGTAGTTCTCGGGAAAGACCACCTTGATCTTGTTCCCGATGCGTTTGTCGTTGTTGACCTTCTCCGCAACCTTGTTGATGGCGCGGATGATGTTCTTGGCCAGGTCGTAGCCCGGAGCCGCCTTGGCACCGAAGATGAAAACGCGAGGGGTGACATCAAGATCGGGATTGTTCAACAGGCGACGATATAGCGTCAGGATGTGAAGCAGGTTGAGGTGCTGACGCTTGTATTCGTGCAGGCGCTTGATCTGCACGTCGAACAGCGCGTCGGGACTCACCTCCACCCCGCAGGACTTGCGGATAATCGCTGCGAGAGCGACCTTGTTCGCCCGCTTGATTGCCATGAAGCGGTCTTGGAATTTCTTGTCGTCCGCATGCGTCACGAGGGCGCGTAGCTGGTCCAGATCGCTCGGCCATTCGTCGCCGATCGTGTCGTTGATCAATTCGGCCAAGCCCGGATTACAGGCCAGCAACCAACGTCGCGGCGTGATACCGTTCGTCATGTTGATGATCTTCTCAGGATACAATTCATGGAAATCGGCGAAGAGATGGCGCTTGAGCAATTCCGTGTGAAGCGCAGCAACCCCGTTGACCTTGCCGGAGGCGATCACCGACAGATAGGCCATGCGGACCATCTTGGGATTGCTCTCCTCGATGATTGAAAGCGCGGCCTTCTTCTCGCCGTCCCCGGGCCAGCAATCCTCGACGTCGTGGCTGAGGAAGCGAGTGTTGATCTCGAAGATGATTTGCAGGTGACGGGGCAACACCTTTTCAAACAGCGGCACGCTCCATTTTTCAAGCGCCTCGGGCAGCAGCGTGTGATTCGTGTAATTGAAAGTCTCGCGAACAATGCCCCAGGCCGTGTCCCAATCCATGCCCTTGTCGTCGATCAACAGGCGCATCAACTCGGGAATCGCGATTGCGGGATGTGTGTCATTGAGTTGTACGACGTTGAATTCCGAAAACTTGGCCCAATCGCTGTGTGCAGCCTCAAATCGTCGGATGATGTCCTTGAGCGAGCAACTGACGAAGAAATACTGCTGCACGAGTCGAAGCTCCTTGCCCGACTCGGTTTTGTCGTTCGGGTAAAGCACCTTGGAAATCGTTTCCCCCATGGCCTTGTCGCGAAGTGCCTCGATGTAGCCGCCCTCGTTGAAGGTATCCAAATCGAATGCCTTGGACGCGCGGGATTCCCAGAGGCGAAGGAAGTTCACCGTCGCACCGCCGTAGCCCACGATCGGAATGTCGTAAGGGACGCCTTCGAGGGTCTTCGTGTTGACCCAGGTCGGCTGTAGTTTTCCCTTGTCGTTGATCCGGTTTTCAACGTGGCCGTAAAGCTGGATCTCCTGCACGAAGTTCGGACGCATGATCTCCCACGGACACCCCTTCAACATCCAGGCGTCGGGATGCTCAATCTGATGCCCGTTCTCGAATTTCTGACGGAAGAGCCCGAACTCGTAATGGATGCCGTATCCCACGGAAGGCAGATCCAAGGTGGCCAGCGAATCGAGAAAACACGCCGCCAAGCGTCCCAAGCCCCCGTTGCCAAGCCCCATGTCGTCCTCCTCTTCAAGTAGTTCGTCCAGATCCTGCCCCAGTTCCTTGAGCGCGTCGCGCGTGGTGTCGAAGATTCCGGCGTTGTGCAGATTGTTCGAAAGCACGCGCCCCATCAAATATTCGAGACTCAGGTAATAGGCGCGTCGCGTGGCCCCGGTGTGATGGGCTTTCTGCGTCTGCATGAAACGATTCATGAGACGATCGCGCACAGCGAGGCAGGTCGCCGTCCACCACTCGTTTCGCGACGCCTTGTCGGGATGTCGGGCCAGCGTGTAGCTGAGGTGGTTGTTGATCGACTTTTTGATCGAGGACACGGTGTCGCCGGTCGCGAAGTGAAAGCTCGTGTTTTCCGATTCAGCGGGTTGAGTTTTTTTGCTCATGGCCGGTTGTTTGGTGAAATTACTGTAGAACGGGCGTTCGTTGATTCTTTCTGATGGGAGCCTGTCTGCCCCAAAAGCGGCGGGAGCTTCCTCGACTTCGCCCGAGTTGTGAAGATCGGAACTTTGAAAACTCGTATTTTGCGCAAATTTGACCACTAAAACCCGATTCGCTGGGGGGCTCACAATGATTGCCATGTTCGGCTTGTCCGCGTTCAATGCCGTCCGATTTCCACCAATTGATGAATACAGCCCCCCTGACCGGACTCGTCGCCGCGACCTTCACGCCTTTCACGCCGGAAAACACGGTCAACTTCGACCTGATCCCGCGGCTGACCGACCATCTCGCAAATAACGGCGTCGCAGGTCTCTACATCTGCGGCAGCACCGGTGAGGCACCGTCGCTCAGCATCGACGAACGAATCGCGGTGACTGAGGCCTACCTCCGCGCGAACGACAATCGGATGCGCGCCGTGGTCCACATCGGGCACACCTGCCTGGAGGACGCCTGCCGACTGGGATCCCACGCAGCGTCGGCGGGAGCGGATGCCATCTCCGCAATCTCGCCCTATTACTTCAAACCGCCGGACGTCGCCTCCCTCGTGGGCTTTCTCAAGGTCGCCGCTGCGTCGGCCCCGGAGCTGCCGTTCTATTATTACCACATCCCCGCACTCACCGGCGTCGCGATCAACCCGGTCGATTTTCTCCGCCAGGCGGGCGAGGAGATTCCGAATCTGCGGGGAATCAAGTTCACGGACTCCGACCTGAGCCTGTTGAACGCCTGTCAGGAGGTGGCGGACGGCCGATTCGACGTCCTTTTCGGCAGGGACGAAATGCTCCTGGCGGGACTCGCGTCGGGCGTGCTCGGAGCGGTCGGCAGCACTTACAATCTGGCTCCGGCGCTTTACGGAAAAATTCTTCGCGCGTTCGCCGCTGGCAATCTTCCCGAGGCACGGGATCTGCAACGCAAATCCGTTCGAATGATCCGGGCGCTGATCGAGAACGGCGGGGAGGCGGCGATCAAGTATCCGCTTCATCGCTTTGGACTGGATTGCGGTCCGAGACGACTCCCGATGAAACAGCTCAACCCCGCCGAAAAACAACGGATCGACACGCTCTTGGACGCGATGGAGTTTGATTCCTGGGCCATCGAACGTTGACCGATCGCAACCATGACACGCCTGCCACTGATCCTACTCGCCGCCTTCACAATCACCGCGAACACCTTTGGTGCGGCGCGCCTGGACTGGTCGGAACTCCCCGCCCTGCCCGATGCCCTCGGTGTCGCCGGGCCTTTTGCCGGGGTCCACAATGACGCCCTGATCGTCGCCGGCGGGGCCAATTTCAAGACACCCATCTGGGAGACGGACAAGACCTGGTATGATGAAATCCGGGTGCTTGAAAAAGCGGAGTCGGGATACCGCTGGCATGAGGCAGGTAATCTTCCCCGCAGGACCGCCTACGGCATGGCTGTCTCCACCGAGGCGGGCGTTGTCTGTATTGGCGGCAACGACGGAATCGAGACCTTCACGAACGTGGTTTTGCTGGCATGGAATTCCGCGACAAAACAAGTCGAGCAAAGCGCCCTCCCCGCCCTGCCCGGTCCCTGCGCCTACGGTCAGGCGACATTGCTGAACAAGACGATCTACGTGGCGGGCGGCCAGTCGGGCAACCCACTGGACACCGCCATGAACAATCTTTGGGCGCTTGACCTGAACGATCCGAATGCCCTCTGGCGGGAACTTGCTCCCTGGCCCGGTCCCGCGCGTGCATTCAACCTGACCGCCGCGCAACACAACGGTTTTCACGACTGCGTCTATGTCATGAGCGGACGCCGCCAGGCCGGTGCCGATGTGGAGTTCCTCAAAGACGTCTGGGAGTTTTCGCCATCGACCGGAAGCTGGCGAAAGCGTTCCGACATGCCGCACAGCCGGGCGGCGGGCACGGCGATCCGATTCGGGCAAAGCCACGTGTTTGTCCTGGGAGGCGCGGACGGAACGCTTTGGGATTCCGCCGCCGAGCTGGGCGATCGTCATCCCGGTTTCCCGAAAGAAGCGTGGACCTACCATACGATCACCGATCGGTGGGCCTCTGCCGGAACTACTCCGGCCAACCACGTCACAACCGTGCCCGTCAATTGGAACGGCCGCCTGATCGTGCCCAGCGGCGAAGTCCGTCCGCGTGTTCGTTCCCCTAAAATCTGGAGCATCAAGGTGCTGCCGGCCGCAAAAGGTTTCGGTGCGGTCAACTATGTCGTCCTTTTCACCTATCTCGCGCTGATGGTCGGCATCGGCGTCTACTTCACCGGGCGCAACAAGAACACCGACGATTTTTTTCGCGGTGGCAAGCAGATCGCCTGGTGGGCGGCGGGTTGCAGCATTTTCGCGACGATG
>JADHOF010000194.1 GCA_016779125.1 Verrucomicrobiia bacterium
CAATTGCGCGACCTTCACATTCAAACCCGGGTGCCGCAGAAAAAGGAAGCCGCTCCGGTGGAAAAGGAAGCCTGATTCACCATGAAGGACGTCCTGCTCGTGGGCCTGGGGAGTGCTCTGGGTGGAATGGCCCGATATGGAATTGCAACTGGCTTCGCGGTCCGGTTCGGCGTGGGATTTCCCGTTGGAACCTTGTTTGCGAATATCACGGGCTCGTTCCTGATCGGATTGATGTTCGCCGTCCTGATTCCGGGCGGTGGCCGCTGGCCAAGCGGGGAGAGCGGGCGTTTTTTTCTGATGACGGGCTTGATGGGCGGCTACACGACCTTTTCGACATTTGGTCTTGAAACCGCCAATTTCCTTCGAGCCGGGGATGCCCGAACGGCGACCGTTTACGCGCTCGTCTCGGTCGTGGGATGTGTGGCGGCGGCTTTGACGGGAATTTTTTTGGGTGGAATCCTGAATCGATGAATCGCCACCGGTTGCCGATTCCTCCGACCTTGTGTATAGGTGTCGCGCTTTGAATTTGATTTGAAATGAGCAAGCAAGAAGAAACTGAATCGAACGAAACGACGGAAACTGAAGAGGCCGTTGCCGTGGAGGTGGAATTGACTGAAAACGAAAAGGCCGACGACGGGCCCGCAACCCCTGAGGAGATTGCAGCCCTGCGTGAAAAGGCGGCCAAAGCCGATGAGCACTGGGAACGGGTGCTTCGTCAGACGGCGGAATTGGACAATTTCAAGAAGCGCGCGGCCCGTGATCGGGAGGAGGCGGTGAAATACGCCAACGAGCGGCTGATCGGGCAGCTTCTGCCCGTGATGGACAGCTTCACCATGGCGATCGCCGCGACGCAGTCCGTCGAGGCGGTGGATGTCGAATCCCTCAAGGTCGGGGTGAACATGATTTTGACACAGTTTCAGGGAGTGCTCCGCGATATGGGGGTGGAGGAGCTCGATGCCGCCGGCAAACCCTTCGACCCCACGTGGCAGGAAGCCATGTCGCAGCAGGAAACCGCCGAAGCCGAAGAAGGCTCGGTGCTGCAACAGTTGCGTAAGGGATACCGTTTGAAGGGGCGGTTGCTTCGGCCTGCCTCCGTGATCGTTGCGAAAGCACCGGCTGCCAAGGCGGAGTCATCCGCTGAAGAGGCGGTGGACAAGGACACCGCCGAATGAGCAACAAGCGGGATTACTACGAAGTTCTCGGCACGAGCAAGGGCGCGTCGGCGGACGAGATCAAGAAGGCCTATCGGAAGATGGCCATCAAGTATCACCCGGACAAGAACCCCGGCGATTCGGCTGCGGAAGAGAAGTTCAAGGAAGTTGGCGAAGCCTATGAAGTGCTGAGCAACGAGCAGAAGAAAGCCGCTTACGACCGCTTCGGGCATGCCGCGTTCGCCAAAGGCGGTGGGGGCGGAGGCGGGGCTGGATTTGGGGGTGGAGCCGGTGGATTTCACGATCCGTTCGAAGTCTTCCGCGAAGTCTTCGGCGGCGGTGGCGGCGGCGGCGGCGGGATCTTCGACGAGCTGTTCGGCGGCGGCGGTGGCCGGGGGCAGCAGACCGGTCCGCGGCGCGGGTCCGATTTACGCTACGATTTGGAGATCGGCTTCCAGGAAGCCGTGCTCGGATGCGAAAAAGAGATCTCGATCAACAAGCTGGACAAGTGCTCGAAATGCGACGGGCGCGGAGGTGAAAGCGGCAGCAAGATCACCTCGTGCGGAACCTGCGGCGGTCGCGGACAGGTGGTTCGTTCGCGCGGCATTTTCAGCGTCGCGCAGACCTGTCCCGATTGCGAGGGGGCCGGGCAGAAGATGGAGCGCCCCTGCCGTCAGTGTCAGGGCAGCGGTCGCAAGGAAGGGCGATCCAGAATCAAGCTGCGGATTCCCGCCGGCGTCGACACGGGGGCTCGATTGCGATCGTCCGGCAACGGGGAAGCCGGCACCCACGGCGGCCCGGCCGGCGATCTCTATGTCGTGTTGCACGTCAAAGATCATGACGTGTTCACCCGCGATGGCGACGATCTCATTTGCGAGGTGCCGATCACATTTCCCCAGGCGGCCTTGGGCGCGGACATGGACGTGCCCTCGATGGACGGCACGACCCGGGTCAAGATTCCGGCCGGCACCCAGAGCGGTACGGTCTTCCGGGTGAAAGGCAAGGGCGTGAAAAATGTGCAGGGCTACGGCACGGGCGACCTGCTGGTCCGCGTCTTTGTCGAGGTGCCAAAAAAACTGACACTCAAGCAGCGCGCCAAGCTGGAGGAGTTTGCCGAGACCTGTGACGACAACATGCATCCAGACTCCGCCGGATTTTTCGCCCGAGCCAAGGACTTCTTCACACGGCCTTGAGTATTCATCGCTTCCATGTGCCGCCGGCGGAGGTTCGCGGAAATGAATTCGCGCTTCCGGCCGCAGAGGCGCATCACGCGATCAAGGTGTTGAGATGCCGGGTTGGAGACCCGGTTCAGGTGCTGGACGGGTGCGGTCGGACGATGTCGTGTGAAATCATCGACGTCAGTCGCCGTGAGGTCCGGGTGCGGACCCGGGAGGTGCGAAGCGTGGGCGAGCCCTCCGTTCGCGTGATCCTGTTTCAGGCGATCACCAAGGGGAAATCCTTCGACCTGATTCTTGAAAAGGCGACCGAGATCGGCGTCTCGGAAATCGTGCCGGTGATCTGCGAACGGGCCGTTGCGGTGCCTGATGGCAAGCAGGCTCTGGCGAAGGCGGAGAAGTGGCGGCATACGGCGATTGCGGCATTGAAGCAGTCGGGGAGGGCGTGGTTGCCCGTGACGCATCCGGTCACGCCCTTCTTTTCAGCGGTCAGCCGGTCCGAGAAATGCGATTGGAAGATGGTGGCGGCTCTCGATCCGACAGCCCGCCCCTTGAAGGATTGGCTTCGGGGTGTGGGCGGATTGCTCTCCGCAGGCAGCACGATTGCCGTCTGGATCGGGCCGGAAGGCGATTTTACGGAGTCGGAATACCACGTGATGCGCTCGCGCGGATTCAGTTTCGCCACGCTTGGCGACGCTGTGTTGCGGGCCGAGACGGCGGCGATTTGCGCGCTCGCCTGCATTCGATACGAGGTGGGGGACCGGGCTTAGGCCGGTTCCGGCGTGACGGACTGCATCAGGCGGTGGGTGTCTCCCGGCTGAATCAGGCGCGTGTCTCCGGCGGCGTTTGTCGTTTCGATGCACACCATGCCGTGGTAGCCGTCGTCCGGGAAGTCGGGCATCCGCTTCGATTTTTCGATCCATGGATTCCACACCACTGTCGATCGGCTTCCCTCTTTCGCGACACGGAGCCGACGATTCCAGGCCGGGTCGTGAATCACACATTCGTCTTCGGTGTCGATGTAGATACGGTCCACCTCCTCGGCGATGGTGACGTCTCCGACCTGAACCTTCGTGCTTAAGCCGTCCAATTGGTCCAGATATTGCCGGTGATCCAAACCGGTAACGCGGATTTCGGCCGCGTCGCTCACCGCGAAGTAAGTGTGAAGCGCGGCTCCCACCTCGGCCGGCTTGTCCCCCGTGTTTTGAAAGCTCAGCTCCATTTTGAGGGAGCGCCCGATGGTAAGCTGGTAGGTGAGCTTGAAGCGGTGCGGCCAGAGTGCGATGGAATCCGGGGTGCTTCCGATCGAGAAAGTAATTTCCGTTCCTTCTTCCGTGTCGCGGGTTCGCTCGACGCTCCATTGCCGGTTGCGAACGAAACCATGTTGAGGGCGTTCGCCGGATTCCTTCGGCATGCCGAACCAGGGCCAACAGATCGGGACGCCTCCCCGGATGGGTTTGGATGCTTCGAAATAGGCTTCGCGGCTCATCCAGAGAACAGGCTTTTCGCCCTGACGTTGATAGTCTGTCAGATGGGCACCGTGCAGATGAATCTCCGCCGAGGCATGGGAATTGCGAATCCGCACGACAGGCATCTTGTTCGGGCCAGATGCGAAGAAAAGACGGTCTGCAAGCGCGTGGGTGGCGTTGAGTTGTGCGATCATTGTAAAGGCGGACGTTTCTGCTTTGGACGGCGTGGAGATAAACTGCGGCGATGGATGGCCAAACTCAAGGCGGGAGCGCACGGGAACTGAGGGCGAGGATAGGGAGCTGATCAAACCGGCCCCGCGTGGGGATTCATCGGAACTACGATGGTTTGTGTTCGGATTTGACCTGAAGCGTGCCGGACTCCTTCTGAAGGGTCAGCGGTTTTCCATCAGGACGGAAGCCAGCCCGAGCAAGACCAGGGCGAGCAGGACGGTCAGGAATAAAACCCGGTTGCGCGCGATCCGCTTCTCCCGGCGCAAGGGTTGAAGGCCTTCCAGATTGCCGGTGGAAAGGTATTTCAGGAGTTTTGGATTGGAGGCGGGGCTGGCGCCGACGTTTTCCTTCAACTCCTTCAGCTTGGCGCGGAGTCCCGTCGGCTTGGCGCTGAGACCGTCCAGTTTTTCCTGGAGGTATCGGATGGGTTCCCGCAGGACGGATTGGTCGTTCGGGTCCAATAAAAGCTGCTCGGCTTCATCTTTGCCCGGCTTGGATTGCCCGGGATAGAAACTTGATCGAAAGGAAGGGGGCGTGGCGGATTTTTCGCGCGGTGCCTGCTCGCTCCGGCTGATCTCGTTCGTGAGTTCGGCCAGTTCGCGTTCGAGGTCCCGGACGCGTTGTTCGATGGGGTCGGTTTTTTTTGTGAACCATCCCATGTGAAGTCGAGGATCAGCGGAAGAGAAGGACGGCCAGAACCGCCAGCACCGCGCCGGCCACGGGCCATGTCAGGGCAAAGCCCAAACGACAGAGCTGCCCGAACGATTGGTCCGTCAGGGAGAGATCCGGAGCGGGGAGCGAGCCATCCTGCAGGCGGGCCGATTTCTTGTCGGGATCCAGGCGCGGCCACTTTTGCCGGGCGTTGTTCCACTCATGCCTGGCGTTTTCGACGGCGGTGAGCGCGACCGTGAGTTCGGCCATCCAGTTGCTCTCCGTCCATTTTTCCTGATTGATCGCGGTGACGTTTTCCAGGGCTTGTTTCAGTGCGCTGAGAGACTTCGCCATCTGATCGGCGTCGCGTCGTGCCGTGATTGCGTCCTCCTGCAAGATCCCGACGCCGCGTGTCAGGTGGTGGAGCATTTCCTGATGGCCGTGGGCCAGTTCGGAACGCCTGCGCCGGGCTTCCTCGACTTCCGCCCGCTCCTTTTCCAATTGGGCGCGGCGTCGTTCGAGCTCGGCCAGTTTGCTCTGAACGTCTGATGATCGGTCATCCAGCTCCTCCTGGCTGGGCGCGTGTTCCGCCGGCTGCGCGGTCGGGCCTGAGCCCTCCGTGACTTCCGTGTCGACGAACTCGGTGGAATCAAAATCGGACGCCATGCGCAGCTACGTTAGACATCCGGCTTGCAGAGGTAAAGAGGGTTTGCCGGTTGGAGCAATTTCGTGATTTGACGGGTTCTGGCTTGGTGTTTGAGCGGGGGTTTGGCAGAACTCGCCGCTCCGAAAATTCCGCATGAAAAAATCGAATTCCAAGTCACCCGAAAACGAGTTGTTGGATGTGCTTCAGAATGTCTTGCCGAAGACCACAAAGGATCTCCGCCTTGCTGGTCGAATCATGAAAGCGGTCGAAAAGGAACTGAGAGCGAAGGAGCAGGAGAAGGATTTTCAGAAATTCTGCAAGAAGACGGCGGTGCCCGATCTTCAGGCCAAAACCGTGAAGGACCTTGAGAAGGTGATGGCCGCGAACTACGCCGACGCCGAGGTTTTGGTGAAACCGATGAATGCGGACGAGGTGATGGCGGTTGAAATCAGTCTGCCGGACGGCTCCCAGTATTATGGAGAGCTGAAGGTGGACCCGGAAGCGCCCCCGTTGGATGATCCCGATGCTCAGGAATTCAAACCGAAGTTCAACGCCTTTCCTGTGGCAATGCCGGGCGATCCGGAGAATGTCTGGCTTTTGGCGAAGCGCGAGGATCTGTCCAATGAGGAGGCGGGTCGCGCTCTGGAAGAATTACACGGGGAATATTGGGATTCGAAAAGCGGGCAAAACGCGTTGCGAAAAGGTGCCGAGAGATGTTTTCCCGAATTCATCGATCGGGTGGCCGGTGGACCTCTGAGGGAGAAGGGCTTGAAGCGGCACTACAAGCAACCGGAGGCGGTCAAGGTGTTGAAACTCCGATCCTCGAAGTAGGTTTCGGGCGCATGGCGGTTCGATCCATCCATCTTGAACAACCGGATGTTGCCTTGAGAGTGGGCGGCGTCATCAGGGGGGCGGGGGGATTGGGTTGAAAATCGCGCGCGCATGGTGGCCGGTGGGCGTGTGGATGGCGCTCATTTTCGGGGTTTCAACCGAAGTGGGCGGGGTTGAAAACACGTCGAGATTTTTGGGTCCCTTGCTTGAGTGGTTGTTCCCCGGATTTGCACCCGAAAGCCTGGTGGGTATTCGCGTCGTGGTCCGTAAATTCGGGCATGTGGCGGAGTACGCGATTCTATGCGTCCTATGCTTTCGAGCCATCCGAACAACCCGCCCCTGCGGCTTGGGGCGCCTGACCGCCGAGGCGGTCTTGATTTCGGTGGCGTTTGCCGCGACGGACGAGATTCATCAGGCGTTTGTGCCCGGGCGGACCGGCACTCCTGTGGACGTGCTGATCGACACGCTGGGCGCTTTTTGCGGTGCGGGAGTCGTCGTGATCTGCTCGCGGCGGATCAGGGACGGGTCTTGATTTTCTGGAATGCCTCAAGGGCCACGTTTCGGGCAATCGCGTGGCTGACAATGGGCTCGGGATAATCTTGCCCCGGTCGTATTCCCGCCGATTGAAGAACTGCCGCCGGCGCATTCCAGGGTTGATGAATCCAGCGCTTGGGGAGTTTTGCCAGTTCGGGTACCCAGCGCCTTACGTAGTCGCCGTCAGGATCGAATCGTTCCCCCTGACTGGTTGGATTGAAGATTCGGAAAAACGGTGCCGCGTCGGCGCCGCAGCCGGCTGTCCACTGCCATCCAAGCGTGTTCGCCGCGAGATCGGCGTCCACCAGGGTGTCCATGAACCAGTCGGCACCATGTCTCCAATCAATGAGCAGATCTTTCACAAGAAAGGACGCGGTGATCATTCGTACGCGGTTGTGCATCCAGCCCGTTGTCCAAAGCTCGCGCATGCCTGCATCGACGATCGGATAGCCTGTCCGCCCCTTTTGCCACGCGATCAAAGCCTGCGGGTCGCTGCGCCATGGGAAGTTTTCAAACTCGGCGCGTAGGGGATGTCGGACGGTCTCCGGGAAGTGATACAGAAGATGATTGGCGAATTCCCTCCAACCAAGCTCGGCGAGAAACTGGCTGCCGATCCATTCCGAGGAGGGGAGGGCCAACTTCTGGGCGTGTTTCTGTAGCCCCTGCCGGATTTGCCTCGGGCTGATTTCACCGAATTGCAGATGAGGTGAAAGTCTGGATGTGCCGGTTTGATCTGGACGATCGCGTTCCGTGGAGTAGTCGGCGAAAGCCTTTGTGAGAAACAGATCAAGGCCTTCTTGCGCCCGGGATTCGCCGGGCTGCCATGCTGCTGAAATTCCCGCATCCCAGCCAAACGTTGGTTGGAGGCGAAGGTCTTCGAGATTTTCGGACGGAAGCGTTTTTGCGATTGGTTTGAGGTGGGTTGGGGCCGGCAGTGGTTCTGAAACCGGTAGGGTGAGGCAATGTCTCCAATACGGGGTGAAGACGCGGAAGGGATTTCCAGACTTGTTTTTGACGATCCAAGGTTCGTGCAGCAATGAACCGTTGTGGCTCGTTGCCGCGAGGCCGGTCTTGGACAGCGACGCTTTGATCTCCGCGTCGCGCCGAATCACCATCGGTTCGTATCGCCGGTTCCAATGGACTGATTGAGCCCCCGTTTCGGTGATGAGTTCATTTAAGACCTGATATGGATGTCCTTTGCGGAGGATGAGTCGATTTCCCGCCATCTTGATGGACTCAGACAGGCTCCGAATTGATTCATGCAACCACCACGAGGCCGCAGCTCCCAGCGGGGCCGAATCGTGTGTCCCTCGATCGTCGATGAAGACGAGCACCAAAGGAGCTCCTGTCGCCAACGCCGCCGACAGGGCCGGATTGTCCGCCAGGCGGAGGTCTCGGCGAAACCAGACGATTACGGGGGCTGGATTCATCGGGTGGAAGGTGTGCCGTTTCTGTTGGCGGGCAAGTCAGGGCACGAAAAAACCGTCGGACGGCCGACGGTTTTCGTTTCCAGAATTTTACCCGCAGC
>JADHOF010000195.1 GCA_016779125.1 Verrucomicrobiia bacterium
TTCGCTGAAAGGGTCCACCAAAACGGTCACACCGTGCCAATTCGCCTTAAAATCGTCGGGGCGTTCCTCATCGAAAACCATCCCATACTGCATTCCCGAGCAACCGCCCTGTTCAATGTAGATTCTCAGATGGTCGCCGCTACGATCCTGCTCCTTTTCTCGGAGATTGCGGATCTCATCCGCCGCGTTGGCGGTGACGGTGACGACGGGCAGGGAGGACACTTCTGACGACATACGGGGACAAGCTAAGGCCGGGCGGGCGGAGTGTCAACGGAGCCAGAATATCCCCTATGCAACATCCCGATCCGATGCTAACCAATCGGCATGCCTTTCACCAACTTCCCGGGCGCGTCACGGCGCGCCTTTCTCCGCGCTTCCCTGTCCGCTGCAGCGTTGACGGCAACGGGCTCGATCGCGATTCCCACGATGACGAGCAAGGGGGAAAAACTCGCGGCTGAACTGTTCGCGAGTCTGAAGGAAGGACAGCGGAAGGCGCTTTGTTTCGGATTCGATCATCCGCTTCGCAGCAGGATTGAAAACAACTGGCGGATCACCAAGACGATCGATCAGAGCCTCTCGGCCGATCAACGCGATCTGGCGGAACAGATATTTCGCGCAATCCACAGTGACGAGTTTGTGGAGACCGCCTACCGGCAGTTCATGGAGGACAACGACAAGCGCTTCGATCGGGCCTCGGTGGCTTTTTTCGGAACGCCCGAGTCCGGCAAGTTCGAGTTCGTATTGACGGGACGGCACTGCACGCGACGCCTGGATGGCAATTCCGTGGCCGGTGCCGCCTTTGGCGGGCCGATCTTCTACGGTCACGCGTCCCGCAGCTTTTACGAGAAGAAGGACCACAAGGACAACGCGTTCTGGTTTCAGGCCGTGCGCGCCAATCAGCTGTTCGCCATGCTGGATGGCAAACAACGCGAGAAGGCGTTGGAGGAAAAGGGGCGGGCGGAGCAAAGCAACAAGACCGTGGCGCTGCGTGGCAAGGGGGCTGATCTACCGGGAATCGGGTTTGGGGATCTCACCGCCGATCAGAAGGGCGAGATGAACAAGGTGTTGGCGGATCTGTTGAAACCGTTTCGGCAGGAAGACCGGGACGAGGCGCTCAAACTCATCAACGCCAACGGATTCGACAACCACCACATCGCCTTCTTCAAGGAGGGCGACATCGGCAACGATCGCGTCTGGGATGTCTGGCAGATCGAGGGACCTTCGATGGTGTGGTATTTCCGGGGAGAACCGCACGTTCACACCTGGGTTCACATTCGGGAGCAGGCCTAGCCCGGAGCGATTTGACCCGCGTGCAATTGGAAGGTGGCGTAGGCGTCCGCGAGTTGCGGCTGAACGGTTTTGGCTCGTTTTTGAAGGCGGCTGTGTTTCATTTCCGCCATGCAGTCACTGGCCAGAATTGTCCTCGTTTTCGCATCGGTCATCGCGCTCGCCGCCGAGGCCGCCAAACGCCCGAATTTCGTCTTTCTCGTTTCCGAGGATAACTCGGTTCACTACTCGCGGATTTACGGGAATGAGCTGGCACCGATGCCGGCCATGGAAAAGCTTGCGGCCCACGGTGTAGTTTTTGATCACGCTTTTTCCTGCGCGCCGGTCTGCTCGGTCGCCCGTTCCACGCTCGCGACCGGGATGTACGCGCCAAAAGGCGGGTTTCAATACCATCGAAGATTTGCTCCCGCGACCTTGCCGGAGGGATTCCGCCCGTGGTCACAGATCCTGAAGGAAGCCGGCTGGTTCACGACGAACGATCGCAAGACAGACTACAACTTCGTGCACGACATCAAGGCTCTCTGGGACATCAACGGAAAGGGTTCGTGGCGTGATCGTCCCGACAAGGAGCAACCCTTCTTTCACATGCAGTCCTTCGGCACCACCCACGAGAGCTCCCTCCATTTCAGTGCCGGCGAAATGGCGAAGGAACAGCTTTCGACACCGAAGAGCGCGGTTCAGCTCGCCGCGTATCATCCCGACACACCGACCTTTCGACACACTTATGCCCGGTATCACGACAAGATTCGGCAGGTGGACGAGCAGATGGGGGACGTGGTTGAACGCCTCGCCGAGGACGGGCTTCTGGAGGATACCTTTGTGTTCTACTTTGGAGACCACGGAGGCGTGTTGCCTCGTGGGAAAGGATACGCCTACGAATCCGGTCTGCACGTACCGTTCGTGGTCCGGGTGCCCGAGAACTTCAAGGATCTGGTGGATTTCAAGATCGGCTCACGGGTGAAGGGGGCTGTTGAGTTTGTTGATTTCGGCGCAACCGTGTTGAAGCTCGCGGAGCTGGAACGCCCTGCGCTCATGGATGGCAAGCCGTTTTTTGGGAAGGGCGTCAGAGGAGCCGATGTGGATGCCCGCGAGGAATCGTTCGGCTATGCGGATCGTTTTGATGAAAAATACGATCTCGTTCGCACCTTGCGGGTGGGGCGCTACATGTATCACCGAAACTTTCAGGGCTACTACCCCGACGCGCTGCAAAACAACTACCGCTACAAGATGCTCGCATACGAGGATTGGCGCTCGCAGTGGAAGGCTGGAACGCTGAACGCCGAACAAAGCCAGTTCTTCGAGCGGCGTCCTGCCGAGCAATTGTTTGATGTCGTGGCCGATCCTCATCAGGTGAAGAACCTTTCGGGAGATTCGAAGCACCTGAAGGTGTTGATGGATCTGCGGGGCCGGCTCAAGGCGAAGATGCAATCCCTGCACGACCTGAGCATCTACCCCGAAAGCTTTCAGGTGAGCGACGCGCTTGGCGACCCGATCGGGTTCGGACGGGCGCACGCAGAGGAGATCAAGGCGTGTCTGGACATCGCCGACCTCGCGCTTCAACCCTTCGTCCGGGCAAGGGGTCGATTGTCGGCGGCCATCCGTTCCTCAAGTCCGTGGGAGCGATACTGGGCGTTGCAGACCTGCGCGACGATCGGGGAAGCTTCCAAGTCGCTAGCCGGGGTGGCCAAGGAGGCATTGAAGGACGAGAACCTGATGGTTCGATTGAGGGCGGCGGAGTTCCTTGGGATTGTCGGGGCGGTGGATCCGCGCGAAACGCTTTACGGAATACTCGATCAGACGCGATCAATTCCCGAGGCAATGCTCGCATTCAACGGCGTGGTGATGTTCAGCGATTTTGAGCCAAGGTTTGTGTTTGATGCCGCCCGACTTTCATCGAACAAGCTCGGAGGTGAAGTTGCGCGGCGCTACGAATACTTTGGAATCGCGGCACCTCCGAAGGCCAAAGGAAAAGGAAAAGGAAAAGGAAAGAAGTAGGTTCGCGAGCTTTCCTTCGAGACCACCCGCTTTTATACAAGGCGGCATGAACCTCCGCATTCTTGGTATGCTGGCGGCCTTTGCTGTCGCGGGCGCAACGCCCTCGTCCGCCGCGGGGCTTGAGCGTCTTTCCTACAATAGTCCCGGACTGACCGTGGATCTGGGGGTGGGCCTTTGGGCCTGGCCGATGCCGATGGACTGGGATGGTGACGGTGATCTGGATCTGGTCGTCGCCTGTCCGGACAAGCCATACAACGGCGTCTACCTGTTTGAGAATCCGGGTGTCGGGAAAGGCCAGAAACTGCCGGTCTTCAAGGCGGAACAACGCCTCGGCAAGGCTTGGCAAAACATGCAGATGAGCATGGTCAACGGGGAGCCGCGCGTGTTGCGGGACGGCTACGAGCACCTTGATTTTCGGAAGAACGGATTCGACAAATCGGTGAAACTCGGTCCCAAACCGAATTTTCATCCCGGCAAGACCCGGGCGCGCATGTGGCGCTATGTGGATTTCGACGGCGACGGTGATCAGGACATCACGGTGGGGATCGGCGATTGGAGCGATTACGAATGGGACCACGCCTATGATGCCGAGGGCGTTTGGCACAACGGCCCGTTGCACGGTTACGTCTATCTGATCGTAAACTCCGGCGACGACGCGAAACCGAAATATGGCGAGCCCCGCAAACTGAAGGCCGGTGATTCCGTGATCGATGTCTACGGTTGGCCTTCCCCAAACTTTGCGGACTTCGACGGGGACGGTGATCTGGATCTCTTGTGTGGCGAGTTCCTGGACGGATTCAGCTATTTTGAAAACATCGGAAGCCGGGAAGCGCCCCGCTACGTGAACGGTCGTAAACTCCGCGACGTGAACGGGGATCCGCTTGCGATGGACCTCCAGATGATCACCCCCACGGCCATCGATTGGGACGGGGACGGAGATCAGGACCTGATCGTGGGAGACGAGGACGGCAGGGTCGCCCTGATTGAGCACAGTGGAAAATCGCTGGGAGGTGTGCCGCAGTTTCTTCCTCCGGTCTATTTTCAACAGGAGGCCGACACGCTGAAATTCGGCGCGCTGGCCACACCTTTTTGCGTTGATTGGGACGGCGATGGGGACGAGGACATCATCAGCGGGAACACCGCCGGCTACGTCGGTTTCTTTGAGAACCTGGGCGGTGGTGCAGATCCGAAATGGGGTCGGGTTGAATTGTTGAAGGCGGGGGGACGGACCTTGCGGATTCTGGCCGGAGCGAACGGCTCGATTCAGGGGCCGGCGGAGGCCAAATGGGGTTACACGACCTTGTCCGTTGCGGATTGGGATCACGACGGGCGTCTTGATCTTTTGCTGAATTCGATCTGGGGCGAAGTCTTGTGGTGCCGCAACACGGGCGCGGTCGGGAAGCCGGAACTTGCGGCGGCGGTTCCTGTGGAGCTGGTCGCCTCCATGCCAAAGCCAAAGTGGTTTTGGTGGGATGGCTCGGAACGCCAGTTGGTGACCCAGTGGCGAACCACTCCGATGGCGATTGATTTCAACTGGGACGGCTTAAACGACCTCGTGATGCTGGACAGCGAAGGCTATCTCTGCCTCTACGAGCGGGAGAAGACGGGGACAAATCTTGTTCTCCATCCCCCAAAGCGCGTCTTCGTGGATGAGGACAACGAGCCGTTTCGCCTCAATCGGCAAAGCGCCGGCCGCAGCGGAAGATACAAGATTTCGGTGGTAGATTGGGACAAGGACGGACGACTTGATTTGCTCGTCAATTCCGAAAATGCCATCTGGTATCGCAACGCGGAAACCCGCGACGGGCGTCATGTGCTGAAGCAGATGGGCAATCTCGGGGAACGCAATGTGGCCGGACACACATCAAGTCCGACGGTTTGCGACTTTGACAAGGACGGTCTGCCTGATCTGCTGGTGGGAGCCGAAGACGGCCGGATGTATTTCCTGAATCACCGGGACGCGGTCTCATGGAAACCCGATCAGCTGCAGGCACGCGCACCACTGAAGGCGGTTCCCGACGGGTTGCTCGCGCAGCCGGGAGTGGTCGGTGAGGAGTTTCTCTTCACCAAAGCGCCTTTCAAGGAATGCCATGCGGCGACGCTTGCGGAAACGAGCAGGGGCCTGGTCGCGGCGTGGTTCGGAGGGAAAAAGGAGGGCGCATCCGATGTGGCCATCTGGACCAGTTACAATGACGGCAAGGGTTGGACCTCGCCCTCAAAAGCGGCGGACGGCGTGCAGCATCGCGGGCCCGACGGGGAGCACCGTTGGCCGTGTTGGAATCCGGTGCTCTATCAACCACCGGGCGACGCGGCGTTGAAGCTGTTTTTCAAGACCGGGCCGAATCCTTCGAAATGGTGGGGGGAAGAGATGATCTCGCCCGATCGGGGACGTTCATTTCGTGATCGCCGGCGTCTGCCGGAAGGAATCTACGGCCCGGTGCGAAACAAGCCGGTGCTGTTGAAAGGGGGCGTTCTGCTGTCGGGATCGAGCACGGAGAATGACGGATGGAAAGTACATTTCGAATTCAGCGATGATCTCGGCCAGACATGGGGCAGGACGGGAGCGATCAACGACGGCAGGGAATTTAATGCGATTCAGCCCACGATTTTGACCCTTACAAACGGCGCGTTGCGGGCGCTTTGCCGCAGCAAGGAGGGATTCGTGGTTGCAAGCGATTCAACGGATGGAGGGAAGACTTGGAGCGCGATGAAAGCCACCAATCTTCCGAATCCCAATTCAGGCATTGATGCGGTGTCGCTCCGGGATGGCCGGCATCTCCTTGTTTACAACCACACGTCCCGCGACGAGGGAACTTGGCGCGGACGCAGCATGCTCAATGTGGCGGTTTCGGAGGACGGGGAAAAGTGGGTGCAGATCCTTGTGCTTGAGCAGACGGTGAAAGCCGAGTTCTCCTATCCCGCCGTGATCCAGACAGACGATGGCCTCGTGCACATCGTTTACACATGGAAACGGGAGCGGATCAAACACGTGACCCTGGATCCCGCGAAGTTGAAACCATAAGGGAGCTTATCCCTTCAACCAATCCACCTCTCCCATGAGGCGACGCTGCTTCTTGGTCGGACGCCCCAATCCCTTCGGATAATTGAGCATTGCCGGCCGCGAATTCGAGCTGATTTCCCGCGCGCGTTCGTATTCCTCCGGCGGGGTGAGATCCTCAACGTGATCGGAAATGAACTTGGCTCCGATTCGTCGTTGGATGAGCCCCTTGACCTTTGCGGTCCGGTTGATGCCGCCGCAGCGACAGGTGACAATTTCACCGACACGCAAGGTTCGCGCCGCTTTCACGGGTTTGCCATCGACCTTCACGTGTCCGGCGGCGCACGCCTCCGTTGCCAGCGCCCGGGTCTTGAACAGGCGCACGGCCCAAAGCCATTTGTCGATTCGCACCGGATTTGTCGCTTCCGCCATGGGCTGACCCTACCCGGACTTCCGCGGGGCGGCAACGGACGGAAATGGGGTGGACTTTCGCAAGGCGACCACCATGCTTGCCGCACCTATGGAGCAGGAATCTCAGCGCAGGGTCTTGGTGGTCGATGACGACGGAATCATCCGGGGTGTCTTGGAGCGGAAGTTGGCCGCCGAGGGCTACCTGATCTCGACCGCCGGCAGTGGCTCCGGCGCGCTCGATCTTCTTCGCGACGGAGCCATCGACCTCGTTCTTCTTGACTTGGAATTGCCGGATCAATCAGGGATCGACGCATTGAGACAGATTCGACTTTCGCACTCCGCGATCGACCTGCCAGTGATCATGGTGACGGGTCGGGACGCCACCGAAAGTGTCATTGAGGCACTGGACGAAACGGCGAACGATTACGTGACCAAGCCGGTTGATTTCCCCGTGCTGATGGCGCGGATCAAAACCCAACTGACGCTTCGCGATCTCCATTCCCGGGTGAGTCAATCGCATCGATCCCTCATCCACGCCGCAAGGATGGAAAGCGCGTTGCATCTTGCCGGCGGATTCGCGCAGGAGATTCGCCGACCTCTGGCCCGGGTGCGATCGGGGATGAACGGATTGGTAGGGGGGCTTGCCGCCGAGGATGAAGCGGCGAGGATTTCCCTGGCAAACATGGACGCCGCCTTGCGCGAGGCGGATCTCGTGGTCAGTCGCTTGGTGGCGTCGTCCGCCGACTATCGGCTGAAGCTGGAAGCCGTCAATCCGGCCCGGTTCTGCGAGGAAATGCTCACCGTGTTGGCGGAGACCGCCCGCGAAGCCGGGGTGAAGGTGGAGATGAAGCTGGCCGAGGGACTGCCCCTGATTCTGGCTTCTCCGCCGGAACTCAAACAGGTCTTCCTCAACGTCGCCTTGAACGCGATTCGAGCCGGAGGCAAGGATAGCAAGGTCGTGGCGCGCGTTTTGGAGCAGCGCGTCCCCGGCGACATGGATCTGGAGGCCAGCCGGATGGGGGGGCGACTGCGGAAGGGGGACATCGCCGTCGCGATCGAGATTGAGGATGCCGGACCCGGGGTGGGCGAGGAGGAATTGCAGCGGGTGTACGATCCCTTCTTCAAGGGACGCTGTCCCGGACCCGGCGCGGGATTGGGACTGACGCTGGCCCGCAATCTGATGGAGCTGCACGGAGGACTCTTCACGCTCCAGAACAAAACCTTCGGCAAAGGGGCGAAAGCAACCCTGTACCTCCGGGCCAAGGCTGCGTCGCGAGTATAGTCTCAGCCGGCGGGCCGCGATTTGAAGATCGCCGCAGCCTCGTTCACCCGGTCATCGTCGGCAAGAATGAGGAGTTCGTCCCCCGCGATCAGGACTTCGGAGGCGTTCGGATTCACGATCTTGGCCGTGCCACGTCGTATGATGGCGACCGTCGCGCCAAGACGGGAGCGGATGCCCAGATCCCCAATACTCTTCCCTTCAGCCT
>JADHOF010000196.1 GCA_016779125.1 Verrucomicrobiia bacterium
CACGACATTTCACCGCTGATCAACGGAACGCGGAACGCGCGATCCCCCTACAAGGCGTTCTACTACTACAATCAACGCGAACTGCATGCCGTCCGAAGCGGCCCATGGAAGCTGTTCCTTCCGCTGAAAGACATCGCACGGCATCCACACTATCGCAAAGACCAGCCGGTCACCCCGCTGCTCTTCAACGTCGAAAAAGACATCGCGTGCAAAACCAACGTCGCGGCAGAACATCCCGACATCGTGAAACGCCTCACAGGGCTGGCGGAAAAGGCCCGCGCCGACCTCGGTGACAACGATCGCCCCGGCAAAGGCCAACGCCCAATCGGCACAGTCAAAGACCCGAAACCCCAAAAACTATCAGCAAGGTAACAAACGACTGGTCAGCCCCGAGATTGGTCAGGGCAACCGGCGCACCCTCATTTCGGTGACGACCCACTCGGCGTAGTGCGAACCGAGGTTGATCTGACCGGGTGCAATTCCGGTAATCCGCGGACTCATGCTCAAGGAACTGGTCGGACCTTCCCAACGATAGAGCGGTTGGGAATTCAGTTGGATGATGATTTCTGAGGTTAATCCAGAATGGACGACAACCAGGTCAAACAGGTGTACACCGTCCTCCTTGATCAGCTTTCCTTTGATGGCCTTCGGATCATGCATGGCGGTGTTGCCATCGAGCAGATGCAGGCCTGAGAAACCGCCCGCTGAAGCGTATCCATCGATCACGAATCCCGTTTGTCTGGTGCCAACCGGCAGAAACACTCCCAGAAAATCTTTCGGTTGTTGGCGGCGAATCGACAGCTGCAACTGGTAGCTCGAATTCATGAAATCACCCGGCAGCGGCACCGTGGCATTCTTGCGATCCGGACTGTGCAGCGCACCCTCAATCAGTTCCCACCCGTGCCCCCTGGCCTTGACTTCACGCGGATCGAGCGATGCCAGCAGATCAAGCCATTGTCCGTCCTTTCCGCCTCGCTCGCCTGCGGGTGGGTTTGGGCCTGATTGCGGTTGCAGGCACCTCGGCTCCCATACACGGAGCTGGTGGTCCAGGCTGACGCACGCCAACCGGCCGCCTCCGGGGCTGAAGGACAGTGATCTCGGCACTGCCAACGACCCGCAGAGCTCCTCAAGGAGCGTTCCGGTGGCCAAATCCCAGAGCCGCACGGAAAGATCCGCCGAAGCGCTGGCGAGAAGCGGCCGGGTGGGATGAAAGGCAACGGCATAGACGGCAGCATCGTGCGCCCTGAATTCGCGCACCACCGCCAAAGAATCGCGATCCCGAATCCGTATGTAGCGATCGTGCCCCACTTCGGCAAAGGTGCGACCATCAGGTGCGCCAACAACGCAGAGAACGCGAGAATGAGCCGTCGATTGAGTGCCGACGTCCTCCCCGGTGGATGCATCCACCAGTCGCAACCAATTGCGGGTGTCCTGACTCTCCGCCAACACGAGGTGGTTGGTGCCAACCCAGTCCCCCGTGGTCTCAGCCCGTCCGGTTAGCGATACGAGTTTCCGTCCGGTCATCGCGTCGAGGATATCCGGCCCGGTCCAGATTCGTCCCCCGTCGCGGTCCAGGCGTACATGCCTGCTCGGCTCAGCCGGCGACCACGAAGCAAGATTCCGGACCTCGCCATCCATCCGCTCCAACAACGTCCATGGCCCCCGGCTCCCCCCGGCAATCGCTCGCTGGCCGTTCTGACTGACGTCCGTGCAATAGGCGCTGAGCGGGGTCGTCTGGCCGGCTCTCATACCGGTATCGAGCAGCTGACGCAATGCCACCTGGGGACCGTCCGCGGCAAACAACAGCCAGTCGTCCGCTCCCCAAAACTCGGCCCAAGGTTTGCTTGCCGCCGCGAAGGATTGCCATCGAGGTTGAAGCTCAAACAGGTCCCAGGACTTGCTGGAGACCGAACCCGCGACCAGCAACTCCAATGACCGGGGGTGCAGGCACATCTCGTAGGTCGGCCCATCCACTCCCAGCAGGCTCGCCAAGGGAGCCCCCGTGGCCATGTCCCAGAGCTTCACCTGCACCGTGGATTGGTCCTGTTGCGCTGCCAGCGTGGCAAAACGCCGGCCATCCGGTGTAATGACGATGGAGCGGATTCGCGACTCGGACACCCGGAGATCCATGAGAACTTCGCCGTCCTCCAGCCGAACCTTGCGAAGACGACCCTGCTCGTTCCCAACCAGCATGAACCTCCCGTCCGGACTGATCGCCAGCGCCAACATGTAGTCCGGCAGACCTGGCAAACTCCGAATCTCGCTCCCGTCTCGCGCGTCAAGCAGCAACGGACGACTGCCAAATCCGAAGGTGATCAGCACTTGACCGCTTCCGCCGACAAAGGTCCCGCGCAACCGGAGCGAATTGACCTCATGCGACCAGATTTCCGTGCCGGTGAGCGCTTCATGAAACTTGATGCTGCTCCGCCCCCGGTCGGCGGTCCGATCCATCGTTGGATTCGTCGTCGGCACGACCAGCAGATTCTTGCCCTCCGGACCAAATTCGATGGCCTCGGGCGGCGACGTGTTCCATCGGGCAAGTCGACGTCCATCCGCAGCCGCAAAGACGAGGATCTCGGAGGCGGCCCGGTGGCCCATCGCGAGCATTGAGCCGTCAGGGGAAAAGGACAGCACGTACTGCACGGGGACATTTTTCAATCCGGTTGGAAAACTCGACAAATGCCGACCTGTTCGGGCGTCGAGAAACAGAATTCGATGATCGGCCCCCACCACGGCGAATACTCCGGGACGTTTCGGATGGGCAGCCGAACCTCTGATACGCCCGTCCACCCGCGTTCGCAGACTAGCCAGAGAATTGTCGGCGCGAACGGCGAGATAGGCATGATCCGCGTCCCGCAAATCCCCCGGCACCTCCCGCAGGGCAGCTCGCATCGCCACGCCGTCATGCGCGTTGTAGGCAGCCTCCGCCAACGCGATCTGTGCCTTTGCCAAGGCCCTACGGGTGGCTTCCCGCTCTGCCAGCGCGGCTCCTTCAGCAGTCGTGGCCCGTGCCGCCTCCGCCCGGGCAAGGGCGGCATTGGTCTCCGCGATCCGGGCGTTTGCTTCGGCTCGTTTCTCGTTTTCCTGCGCCTGCTGCTCGTTCTTCCGCGCCGCTTCCGCGTTTGCATCCGCTTCGATGGCGCTCATGCTGGCCCGCCGCTCGCTGGAAACGACCTTTGCCATGAAGCCCATCGTGAGAATCACCACCAGCGACGCCGCGACGGACAGTGCCTTGTGCCGGTGAATGAACAAGCGGAAGAGAGTCAGTGCGCCGGCCTGTTCAGCGGTCGTGGCGAAACCGCTCTGATAGGCCTCAATGTCCGCCGACAACTCGGTGACATTCTGATACCGTTGCGCCCGGTCGCTGGCCAGTGCCTTCATGGTGACGGCCGAGAGCGCCGCCGGCACGCGACCTCCGGGGCAATGCAACAGCCTGCCATCCTCATCCCCGACACGCATGGACGGAATGGCTTCGTTGTAAACCGTCGGCGGCGCGATGGACACGCTGCGGACTTTGCTCAACACATCCTCCAATGTTTCTCCCTCCACCGGCGGACGGAGCGTAAGCAGACCATACAGGATGCCCCCGAGCGAAAAGATGTCCGAACGCGCATCCACGTCGGCAATCCGTCCTTCGGCCTGCTCCGGCGACATGTAATGGGGCGTGCCCATGACCGCGCCATCCAAAGTCATTTGAGGGTCGGTGGGAGCCACCCGGGTTGATTCGCTCAAGTCAAACGTGACATCTGCCTCAGCCGAAATCTCCGCGGCTTTCCCGGAGATCTCCTCCGGTGTTCGACCGGAGTTCCCCGGCAGCACCAGGGTACCGGCAGGCCCGATTCCCTTTGGTTCCGGAGCCGACGCGGACGTCTCCAGAAAATGCGAGCCGGGACTTGCCGGAAGCATTTTGGCCAGGCCCCAGTCCATCACCAACACCTCACCGAACTCCCCGACCATGACATTCTGCGGCTTGAGGTCCCGATGAATGATTCCCCGAGAATGGGCGAACGCGACGGCATCGCAGATTTTCTGAAACACGGTCAACAACACGCTAAGTGGATACCGGTCCGAAATTCCCCTCTCGCCGGCTCTCAGCTGCTCCATGATCTCGTTCAAGGTGACACCCTGAACCAGCTTCATGGTATAGAAAGGTCGCCCCTGATCGTCCGTACCCGAGTCATGGACCGGAATAATGTTGGGATGCTCCAGTTGTCCGAGAATCCGGACCTCCTGTTGAAATCTTCTATGTTCCTCCGACGACGCATCGCGACGGAGCAGGACTTTCATGGCCACCTTCCGCCCCAGCTTGGAATCGCTTGATTCCAACACGGCCCCCATGCCTCCCCTCGCAATTTCACGTTGGACTTGATAGGATCCGAATGACATCGCGGTCGCGATAATTGCCCTCACTTGCGGACAAGGCAATCATCAGATGGACACTGAGCACCTTGGTGCAGCCGGTTTTTCCGACGGCAATCCAGTGTTTGCCGGGACTCTCAATCGCTGTCTTGGTCTCCACCAGTTGGGACAACATTGCGGAATGTAACGAGCACCCGACTCACAAGCTTCGGAGAAACGATCGCCGACCGTGGATTGGAGATCGCGCACTACCTCCCTGACAGCGCCCGATAAACTTCGGTCGTGAATCTACCGGGATCGGCGTGTCGTGAATTGGACATCACAACCATTCCATGCCGCTGCCGCGGATAAATCACCAACCGCGTCCGCGCCTTTTCCTGGGAACCATTGTGGGAAATCTTCAAGTTGCCCCCCTGCCCTTCAACCGTGAAACCAAGGGCATACTTTGTCGGCGGACCAATGCTCGGTTGCCGCACGGTCCACATCAGCCGCTCCGTCTTCCCGTTGACCAGTCTTCGCTCCATCAGCCCAATTCCAAATCGGGCCATGTCTTCAATGGTAGAAATATAGCCACCCCCTCCCAGCTTCCAACTCACGTCCGTGTCCGTCGAGCGAACGACCTGCCCATCCCGCAATCGATAGCCCGCCGCCCGATGCGGAATGTTCACCCACTGATAATCCGGCTGGAGTGATTCAAGCCCCAACGGGGCGCAGACTCGTTTTTGCACCTGTTCGGCAAAGCGCAGTTTCCCTGCCCGTTCCACGACCGCGCTGAGCAGAATGTATCCATGTGTGGAATAGGAATATTTCTCGCCGGGAGCATGGACGAGCGGTGACTCCTTAAAGGTGTCCAATGCAACGACCACATTCTCGTACGGATGCCTCGATTCATATTCGCGCTCCGTTTGGATCACCTTGCCGTTCGAGTAGTGGACGACACCGCCTTGATGACTCAGCAACTGCCGGACCGTGATTCGAACGCCCATATCTGGAAACTCCGGCACATGGCGTCGGACGTCATCGTCGAGATCAAGTTTTCCCGCCTCGACCAACTGCATCGCCACAACGGCCGTGAGGGGTTTTGAAATCGAGGCCCACCGAAACATTGTCTTGGTCGTAACGGGAATCTTTTCCTCCCGATCCGCAAAACCATAGCCCTTGGCGTAGACGATTTCGCCCTCGCGAATGACACCCACGGCCACCCCGACCGCCTTTTGACGCTCCATTTCGGCCGTCATCGCAGCATCCACGAGCGCCGACTCTTCGATCGACAATGGGACACCCTGAACAGGCCGGGACAGCCCTTGCAACAACAGGACAAGGAGCGAAAATCGAGCGACTGTCATAAGAATCAGATCACCGAGGCGACGATTTGTTGGGCCTCGTCCTGAATCTGTTTCAGGTGGTCCGCGCCTTTGAAGCTCTCGGCGTAGATCTTGTAAATGTCCTCGGTGCCGGATGGACGGGCGGCAAACCATCCGTTTTCAGTCACGACTTTCAGTCCGCCGATGGCGGCCCCGTTCGCAGGGGCGTGGGTGAGTTTGGCCGTGATGGCTTCGCCTGCCATTTCGGTGGCGGAAACCTTTTCGGCCGACAGCTTCGACAGCGCGGTTTTTTGCGCCGGTGTGGCCGGCGCGTCCATTCGCTCGTACACGGGACTGCCAAAGCGCGCTTCCATCCCGCGATAGTGCTCCGCCGGATCCTTGCCGGTCTTCGCGGTCAGTTCGGCCGCCAGAAGGTTGAGGATGATGCCGTCCTTGTCCGTGGTCCAAACGGTACCGTCCTTGCGCAGGAACGACGCCCCCGCGCTCTCCTCGCCGCCAAAGCCGTAGGAGCCATCGACCAGACCGTTGACGAACCATTTGAAACCGACCGGCACCTCCGCAAGCTTCCGTCCCAGACTCGCCGCGACCCGGTCGATCATCGAACTGGACACCAAGGTTTTGCCCACGGCCGCGTCCGCGCTCCAGCCCGGGCGATTTCCGAACAGATATTCAATCGCGACCGCGAGATAGTGGTTCGGATTCAGCAGACCGCCGCTGCGGCTGACGATGCCGTGCCGGTCAAAGTCGGGATCGTTGCCGAAGGCGATGTCGAACTTGTCCTTTAATCCGATCAGGCTCGCCATCGCGTACGGGGACGAGCAGTCCATGCGGATCTTGCCGTCCTTGTCCACGGTCATGAACCGGAAGGTCGCGTCGACATGCTTGTTGACCACCGTGATATCGAGCCCGTAGGTCGCGGCAATCGGTTCCCAATAGGCGTATCCGGCCCCACCCATGGGATCCGCGCCGATCTTCAGCCCCGCAGCCTTGATCGCCTCAAAATCGATCACGTTCGCCAGATCGTCAACGTAGGGCTGAACGAAATCCTGCTCATGCGTCGTCGTCGCCTTCATGGCGCGCTCGAACGGCACGCGCTTCACCCCGCTCAGACCGCCCGCGAGGATCTCGTTCGCCCGAGTCTGAATTGTCTTCGTGGACTCCGTGTCCGCCGGGCCGCCATCGGGGCCGTTGTATTTGAAACCACCATCTTGCGGGGGGTTGTGCGAAGGCGTGATCACCACCCCGTCGGCAAGCCCGCTCGTCTTGCCACGATTCGCGGCAAGAATTGCGTGGGAAACCACGGGCGTGGGTGTGTATCCCAGCCCGCTCTGAACGGCAACGTCCACCCCGTTCGCGGCGAACACCTCGACGGCTGAGCGGAAGGCCGATTCCGACAAGGCGTGGGTGTCCATGCCCAGATAAAGCATTCCCGTGTAGCCCTTGCCGGCCCGGAATTCACATATCGCCTGCGAGATGGCCAGGATGTGCGACTCCGTGAACGTGTTCTTGAAGGACGTGCCACGATGCCCGGATGTACCGAAGGAAACCTGCTGGGCCACGTCACCCGGATCGGGCCGATTCGTGTAATAGGCGGAGACGAGGCGGGGTAGATTTACGAGGAGTTCCGCGGGGGCGGGTTGGCCGGCCAGTTCGTGCGTGCTCATATTGGCCAGACCATTTGAAATCCGCCGATTGCGGTCAATCCGAATACCCTTCCCCCGCAACTATTTGGCGAAACGGCTTTGCCCCCAAGCGCCCCGCATTCATCATCCGCGCGAATGAACGATTCGTTTCGAGAACTCGACGGACTGCACGTGACGGTGGACCGGATTCTTTACACCCCCGACCTGCCCTCGCCGCCGGACCAGCCCTTCTCGTTCATCTACTTCATTTCCATCCGCAACAATTCGGACGTGACCGTGACCATCAAGGGGCGCAAATGGGTCGTGCGGGACACCGCAGGAAATGTCACCGCCGTGGAAGGCGACGGCGTGGTCGGGGAATTCCCGACCATCCCGCCCGGCGAACGTTTCTCCTACAACAGCCGCCATGTGCTGGCCACGCCAAGCGGCGAGGCGGAGGGCAGCTACATCGGGCTCGACGAAAACGGAAACCGAATCCTCGTCCGCATCCCGCGCTTTGAGATGAACGCGGAAGTGGACGATTCCGGTCCGATGTGGGCCTGACCGAGGCTATTCAAGGTGCCGCCGGAAGAAGGCTTCCATCATCCTCACACGGGTGGCGTCATAGAAAAGCGCCCCTCCGTGAGCCCCACCATGGACGAACTCAAGCGTTACGTTCGCTCCCGCCTCACGATAGCGCCCGTATAGCTCGATCGATTGATTGACCGGCATCTGCGGATCCTGGTCTCCGTGAATCAAGAG
>JADHOF010000197.1 GCA_016779125.1 Verrucomicrobiia bacterium
CGATCGACGCCCGGCTGGCGGACTTGGCGACCGTTCGCCCGGAAGTCACGTGGATGCGCAACGATGTCTATGCCCGGTTGTGTCACTCGGATTATTCGAAGGGAACGGCGTTGTTGGAGATTCAACGACTGCTCGGTTTGACTCCGGAAGTCGTTTTTACCGTGGGGGACCACCTGAACGACTTGTCGATGCTAGCCCCTGAAGTCGCCCGATATTTCGCCGTTCCGAAGAACGCGGTGACGCCAGTGATTGAGCGTGTGGAAAAATTGGAGGGACGTGTGAGTGAATATTCCTTTGGCCTTGCCGTCGCAAATGAACTGGCACGATTGCGGTGCGGTTGAAATCGCGAAAGCTCACAGCTTGGCTGTTTTTGATTAGATATTCTAATTTAATACCTGGCGATTATTTTATTCCTCGAATGGGGGGAGACTTGGTTCAGAAATTATTTTTACCACTAAAACGTAACTATTTGACAGCTTTTGCGGAGCTGTTAGTTTTTTCCCCATCGACGACTGGTGAACCACTTTGGGCAACACTCCCGGCGGCCGATTCCATTAGAAATACGGATAATAAATGAGCGATTCGACGACGACGGCGCCGGACTCCAGCGGTAAAAAAGTTTCGAAAATCACGGAGGCGGTGATCCGCATTGCGGGCAACTCCCAAGACGGAATTCAGGCAATCGGCGGCTTTCTCGCCCGGTTGGCGGGACGCAGTGAGCAGGATGTCATGACTTTCATGACGATCCCGTCGACAATCTCGGGAGGGCCATCCATCTTTCAGGTCCGGATCGGGACAGGGGAAATTCTCAGCTCAGGAGATGAGGCGGACGTGCTTTTGGCATTCTACCAGCACTCCTACGAGGGGCACATTGGCAGTCTGCGAAAAGGTGGGATCGTGGTCTACGACTCCGATCACGTGGAACCGAACGACGCCTATCGTGGGGATTACCAACACATCGGGGTCGGCATATCCAGCCTGGCGATCGAGGCGATCGGTGGCTCTGCGCGTGACAAAGGGAAGAACATTTTCGCGCTCGGTCTCATCGCCCGGATGTTCGATCTGAACGTCGAAAAGTTGAAGAAGCTCATTACCGAGCGATTTCTTGGGAAGCCCGAAAACATCACCAACAATGCGCTTTTGGCCTTCAGCGCGGGCTATGCCTACGACGTTGGCGATCTGGCGGACCTTTTCAGTTTTCACGAGGCGGACGGATCCCTGTCCAATCAGGTGGTGATGAACGGCAACGAGGCGCTGGGATATGGATTGATCACGGCCGGCGTTCGTTTCGGTGCCGGCTACCCGATAACGCCGTGGTCGGACATCATGGAGTTGCTTCGTCGCGAGCTGCCCAAGTATGGGGGCTCGTTCGTGCAGTGTGAGGATGAGATCGCGTCGGTTTCGACCGCGATCGGGGCGAGCTACGCCAGCGGGGTGGCCGTCACGGGTTCCAGCGGGCCTGGCATCGCCTTGAAATCAGAGGCGATCGGGTGGGCTGTCATGGCGGAGATTCCGTTGGTGGTCGTAAACGTTCAGCGTGGTGGACCGTCCACCGGCATGCCGACGAATGTGGAGCAGTCGGACCTCTTCATCGCGTGTTTTGGCGGACATGGCGACTCACCGCGGGTGGTCTTGGCTCCGAGTGACGTCGAGGACGCTTTTTACATGGCGATCGAGGCGGTCAATATCGCCCGCAAATACAGCGTACCGGTGTTTATCCTCTCAGATCAGGCGATTGCGACCCGCATCGAGGCGTTTCCAGAACCCAATTTGAAGGAGTTGATGCAGGACATCACCCCAGACCGAAGCCCGGTGGCGGACCACAAGCCCTATGATCTTTCCCCTGAGGACGGGATCACACGGCATATCGTGCCCGGCACCCGGGTTGCCAGTGGGAAATATCCGGTGGTGACCGGACTGGAGCATGATGAGCTTGGGCATCCGACCGGTTCGAAGCAGCTGCACATCGACATGACCGCGAAGCGCCGCAAGAAGCTTCTGTCGCTGCGAGCCACCTTGCCGAAAACCGAGCCCTACGGCCCGGCCGAGGGCGATGTGCTCCTTGTGGGGTGGGGATCGAGCAAGGGGCCGATCCGGGAGGCGGTGGATCGGATGCGGAAGGCGGGAGAAAATGTGTCAGCGGTGCATGTGCGCTATCTGAATCCCTTGCCGAATGACTTGGGCGAAATCATGAAGGGTTTCAAACACGTGCTTGTGGTGGAGCTGAACGACCAGGGTTTCAACGGGTACGGCCAGATGGGCACCTTGCTCCGGGCCAAGCACACGGAATCCAAGATACGAGGCATCACCAAGACGGACGGATTGACATGGCGTGTTTCCGAGATTGTGGAGCGAGTGCACGCGGCAGTGGAAAACGCAGGCTGAGAGAAAAGCGGAGAAAATCGATGAGCAAACTTTCATTTGGATACGAAGCCCTGGATCGCACCGGAACCCTGAACGTCGGAGAGGTGCCCCCAGTCCCGGACAGCGAACGGGTCGGGTTGAAGAAAAAGGACATCGCTGCGGATCATCCCACCTGGTGTCCCGGCTGCGGTGACTTTTCCGTGCTGGCCATCTATTTCAAGCTGATTGAGCAGCGCAAGATCTGGCACGAAAATATCACAACCGTGGCGGGCATCGGCTGTTCCAGTCGTTTCCCATACTTCGTTCAGGGCCATGGCGTCCATTTCATTCATGGACGCGCGCTTCCTTACGCGTCCGGCGTTTCGTTGAGTCGCCCCGATCTTCACGTCTTCGCGTTTGGCGGGGATGGAGATGCCTTTTCAATCGGCGGGAATCATTTCACGCACACCGCTCGAAAGAACATTCGGATGACCTATCTGGTCATGGACAATTGGGTCTACGGACTCACGAAAAAGCAGACATCGCCCACGTCGCCATTGGGCTTCAAGAGCAAGACCGACGCGTGGGGATCCTTTGATCGTCCGATCAATCCGATGAAGCAGGCGATCGCGGCCGGGGCGACCTTCGTGGCGCGCACGACCCACACGAATCCGAAGCACCTTCTGGAAATGATGGACGCGGCGATGGATCACAAGGGCTTCAGCTTCATTCAATGTCTGAGCGAATGCGTGGAATTCTACGAGGGCGCGTTCGATGCCTCCAATCCACGAAAAGGCGGCAGCTTCGAAACGGTTCCCGAGGATCACGACGTTACCGATGAGATCGCCGCCTACAAGTTGGCGGACGAAGGCTTCCCCGGAAAGTTTGGCATCTATTACAAGAATGATCGGCCCTCCAAGAACGAGCAGGAAGAAGCGTTGGGTGAGAAAATGCGAGCCAAGGTGCAGGGGCTCGAAGACTGGCAGATTCTGCAAAAGAACTTCGACCGCATGAAGTGATTCGATACGGAAACGATTTCGAAAGCCCGGCCTAGCGCCGGGCTTTTTTGTTGAACGAACGACGCTCGATTCTGTCGATCTTGACGCCCCGAACGGGTTTTACGAACTTCCCCAAAGAATATGCCGATCTACGAATTTGCCTGCCCGAAGTGTCGGGTGATTTTCAGTTTCTTGTCCAAGCGGATCAATCCCGAGCGAAACCCTGTCTGCCCAAAATGTGGGAACAAGCGATTGAGCAAGGAGATCAGCAAATTCGCCATGATCAAGGGCGGGCGCGGCGATGGCGGGCAGGACGGGGCCGGCGAGGGAATGCCCGACATGGACGATCCCCGGGTGATGCGGGCCATGGGGGAACTGGAGCGGGACATGGGAAGCATGGACGAAAACAATCCCCAGCACATGGCGCACATGATGAAAAAGATGCGCGATATCATGCCGGCCGGATCGATTCCAAAGGAACTCGATATCGCGATCAAGAGGCTTGAGAAGGGCGAAGATCCCGAAAAGATCGAGGCCGACATGGGAGACGTGCTCGGCGATTTCTTTGGAGATGGCGACGCGGCCGGTGGGACGGGCGGCGGTTATTCGCGGGATGATTCGCTTTACGACTATTGAGCCGGGTCGGGAGGTGTGGATCTCTTCAGGAATTGACCGTGCTACGGCATTGTTTGCCGGCTGAAGGGCGTCTAGGTTCCTACCAATGCCTGCCTGACGTCTATCGCACACAGGCTGTGGATTGAGATGAAACGAATTTTTTTCAGTCAACTGATCGCCGTGCTGGTGGGACTGAACGCCGCCGCCGCAACAGACCCGGATCAGAAGAAAGCCAACGCCTACTTTGATTCGCAGGTGCATCCGCTCTTGGAGCGACACTGCTTCAAGTGCCACGGCGCCGAGGAGAAGTTGAAAGGCGGCTTGAGATTGACCAGCCGCGAGGGGCTGATGCGCGGCGGTGATTCCGGCGGCGCGATGGACGAGTCCGACACCGGGAAGAGTCTGTTGCTCGACATGTTGTCCTATCGGGACGATCACCATCAAATGCCGCCGAAGGGCAAGCTGGAGGAATCGGAAATTGCGGTCTTTCGGGAATGGTTGAGGAGGGGGGCTCCCTACAATTCCGCCCGCGAGATTCACGGCCCCAAAATCACAACCACCCAGGCGAACGTCGTCAGCGCCGAAACAAAACGTTATTGGGCATTCAAGCCGGTTGTGCGTCCTCTTGTGCCCAAGGTTGCCCAAAACGATTGGAGTCGGAATCCGATCGACGCCTACATCTTTTCAAAACTTGTCGCGAAGGGATTGCGACCAAACCCGGCTGCCTCAAAGGCGCAGCTGATCCGACGCGCGTTTTATGACCTGACCGGATTGCCTCCCACGCAGGCGGAGGTCGTTTCTTTTCAAAACAATCCGTCACCGGCTGCTTTTGAAGAGGTGATCGATGACCTGCTCGCCCGACCTCAATACGGCGAAAAATGGGGGCGGCATTGGCTTGATCTGGTCCGGTATGCGGAATCCAACGGCTACGAAAGAGATGGGTGGAAACCGCAGGTCTGGCGCTATCGGGACTACGTCATCAAGGCCTTCAATGACGACAAAGCGTATGATCGTTTTCTGCAGGAGCAGCTGGCAGGCGACGAGTTGCGTCCGTTCTCCGCGGAGGCGATGGTGGCCACGGGGTATTATCGACTGGGGCTCTGGGATGACGAACCCGTGGATCCGCATCAGGCCTACTATGACGGGCTGGACGACATTCTTTCGATCACCGGTCAGGCGATGTTGGGTCTGACGATCGGCTGCGCCCGTTGCCATGACCACAAGATCGATCCGATTCCGCAGGTGGACTACTACTCGATGCTTTCGTTCTTCGGCAACGTTCGTCATTACGGACAGCGATCATCCCAGACGGTATATGACCACTCTGTACGAGCTTTGTTGCCACCCAAGCGGGCGGAATTGTTGAGGGAAGAGTTGAACAAAGACTCCGCCACCCTTCGAAAGCTGGAAGGGCCGCTAAAACGAATCGACAAAATCGCGATGGCCCAACTCAGTGGCGGGGAGCGCGATGACTACAAATATGAGGACAATCGCATTTCAATTCTGTCCAAGTACGTCGGGCAATGGATCTCGCAGTCCAAGTTCGACGAATACGCGGCCTGCTTCGCGGAAAGAAAGGAGGTTCAAGGTCGACTCAATCACGGTGTGGAACTGGCCTTGGTGGTGACCGAGGCGGGTGCCAACGCCCCGGAGACACATGTGCACGTCCGAGGCAATGCCCACGCCTTGGGGGCTCCCGTGGTTCCGGCCTTTTTGTCCGTCACCTCGCCCCCTGAGCCCGGTGTGAAACCCGGCCCGGACGGATTGACGACGGGACGACGAACGGCGTTGGCCCGATGGATCGCGAGCGAGAACAATCCCTTGACCGCCCGGGTGTTCGCGAACCGGATTTGGCAGCATCATTTCGGGCGGGGAATCGTCCGAACCAGCGACAACTTTGGCCGTCTGGGCGAGCAGCCAACCCATCCTGAACTCCTCGATTGGCTTGCGGCCGAATTCGTCGAAGGCGGATGGAAAATCAAGGCGATGCACAAGAAGATCATGTTGTCGAAGACCTATCAGATGAGTTCCGGCGGGCGGGGTGACGCGTTGGCGAAGGATCCGGCCAATGATCTTTTCTGGAGGTTCAACCTTCGACGTCTGACGGCGGAGGAGGTCAGGGACTCGGCGATCAATCTGACCGGTCGCCTGAACCTCAAGGTGGGCGGTCCGAGTGTTTACACAGACATTCCCGATGAAGTGCTCGCCACCGCTTCCCGGCCTCACGCGGTTTGGGGATCCTCATCAGAGGAGGATCGAAACCGGCGAAGCGTTTACGTCGCCATCCGCCGCTCGCTCAATGAACCCGTTTTGAAGACCTTTGATATGGCCGACACGGACGGGCATTGCTCCGTTCGATTTGCCAGTGTTTTGCCGACCCAGTCGCTGACCATGCTGAACAGCCGTTTTTTCAACGACGTCGCCATCGGCTTTGCCGCGAGGGTGAGGCGCGAGGCCGGGCAAGCTGTCGAGAGACAGGTGAGCCGCGCGTTTGGGATTGCGTTCAATCGCAGGCCCTCGCCGGATGAGCTGACCCGCGGCGTGCGTTTCATCGAGGACCTTGAATCTTCGCCGATCCCAGGCGAAAAGGCAGCCGGGAGCGCGCCGTTGGAACGTTTCTGCCTCCTGTTGCTCAATCTGAACGAATTCCTGTTTGTCGACTGAACGGATTACCCCGGGAAAATACGCCATGAAAAAAGACAGACCCATCAACACGTTTTGCGGTCGGACGCGTCGTGAGTTTCTTCATCAGGTCGGCGGCGGATTCACTTCGCTGGCCTTGACCGGGCTGCTCGCGAAGGAGGGCTTTCTCGGGCGACAGGCGATGGCGTCGGACGGCGTGACGGAATGGAACAATCCCTTGGCCGCGAGGAATCCTCAACTGCCGGCCAAGGCCAAACGCGTCATCTTTCTGTTCATGTATGGGGGGCCGAGCCACATGGATACATTCGACTACAAACCGGATCTCTATCCTCTCGACGGCAAGACGATCGACGTGAAGACATTCGGACGTGGGGGGCACAAGAATCAGGGGCGCGTTGTCGGGCCGAAGTGGACCTTCGACCAGTACGGGCAGTGCGGAAAACAGGTGTCGACGCTGTTTCCGCATCTTGCCGGATGCGTCGACGACATCGCCTTCCTGCACTCGATGACGGCGGATTCACCGATTCACGGTTCCGCTCTGCTGATGATGAACAGCGGCAGCATCATCAGCGGAAAACCTTCTCTCGGGGCGTGGTTGAACTACGGGCTGGGCAACGAGAATGAAAACCTGCCCGGTTACGTGGTCATGCTCGATCAACATGGCGGGCCGATCAGCGGCGCCAAGAACTGGACCAGCGGCTACATGCCCGCGAGCTACGCCGGGACGGTCCTGCGTGGAAGCGGATCGCCGATCCTGGATTTGAAACACGCCTACGGAATGAGCCCGCAGGAGCAGCGACGGGTGCTGGACACGATGAATGGCTACAACCGGACGCATCTGGCCGCAAGGGTGGACAATTCCGATCTCGCAGCCCGCATCGCAAACTACGAACTCGCCTTCAAAATGCAGACCTCCGCGCCGGAAGCGGTCGATGTCGACAGTGAACCGGCACACATCAAGGAGCTGTATGGATACGGTCAGGAAAAGACCGGCGACTTTGCCCGCAAATGCATCATGGCCCGTCGCCTCGCCGAGCGGGGAGTCCGATATATTCAGGTCTATTCCGGCGGAGCCCACAACGATGACAACTGGGACGCCCATGGCGATCTGGAGCGGAATCACAACCACCATGCGGGAGCAACGGACAAGCCGATCGCAGGACTGCTCAAGGATCTGAAACAGCGCGGTTTGCTCGACGAGACCTTGGTGGTCTGGGGCGGCGAATTCGGGAGACAGCCGACGGCTGAGTATGCCAGCGGCACGGGAAGGGACCACAACGCCTACGGGTTCACCATGTGGATGGCCGGCGGCGGAATCAAGGGCGGGGTGAGTTATGGCAAGACGGATGAACTGGGCAGCCGGGCGGTGGAAAACCGTCTCCACGTCCG
>JADHOF010000198.1 GCA_016779125.1 Verrucomicrobiia bacterium
GTAGCCGCCCATCAAGCCCGTCATCAGAAAAAAACGCCCGCTCTCCCCGCTTGGCCAGCGGCCACCGCCCGGAATCAGGACGGCGAACATCAATCCGATCAGGAACGAACCCGTGATATTCGCAAACAAGGTTCCAACGGGAAATCCCACGCCGAAGCGGGCCGCGAAGCCGGTTGCAATTCCATATCGGGCCATTCCACCCAGAGCACTCCCCAGGCCCACGAGCAGGACGTCCTTCATGATGAATCAGGCTTCCTTTTCCACCGGCGCGGATTCCTTTTTCTGCGGCACCCGGGTCTGAATGTGCAGGTCGCGCAATTGACGGGCCTCGACCGGAGCCGGCGACTGCGCCATCAAGTCCGTGCCCTTGGCCGTCTTTGGAAACGCGATCACATCGCGAATGCTTTCCGTCCCGCACAGAAGCGCGATCAGCCGGTCGAATCCGAGCGCGATGCCGCCGTGCGGCGGACAACCGTATCGGAACGCCTCCAACATGTAGCCAAAGCGGCTCTTGATCGTCTCGTCGTCCAGTTGCAACACGTCTTTGAAAACCGCGCGCTGTACGTCGGGCTGATGAATACGGATCGAGCCGCCGCCCAGTTCGACGCCGTTGACCACGATGTCGTAGTGCTGGCCGCGCACCCGTTTGGGATCGCTCACGAGAAAATCGACATCCTCGGCGACGGGGGCGGTGAAAGGATGATGACTCGAATACCAGCGGTTCATCTCCTTGTCGAAAGCCAGGAGCGGAAACTCAATGACCCAAAGAAATTCGAACACGGACGGATCAATCACAAGCTTGCCCTGCTGCTTCAAAACGTCCGCAGCGTAAAGCCGGATGCGTCCCAATATCTCGCAGGCGGTCAGCCACTGATCCGCCGCGAAAAGGATCAGATCGCCCTCCTCGATCGCCAGCTTCGACTTCAACGCCTCTTTCTCGGCTTCGCTGAAGAACTTCACGATCGGCGATTTCCATTCACCGTTCTCAACCTTGATATAGGCCAACCCTTTCGCGCCGTGGCTGATGGCGAAGTTGGTCATGGTCTCCATCTGCCCCTGGGTGACGCAGGCGAGCCCTTTCGCGTTGAGGGCTTTGACCACCCCGCCCTTGCCCACCACGCCGCTGAAGACCTTGAACTGGCTCTCCTTGAAATCATCGGTCATATCGACGATTTCCATGCCGAACCGGGCGTCGGGTTTGTCGATCCCGAAGCGGTTCATCGCCTCCTCAAAACTGATCCGCTTGAAAGGGGTCTGAATCTCCTGATCCAGCGCGACTTTCCAGATGCGTTTCAGAAGCCCCTCGATCAACGCGTATATATCCTCCCTCTCAAAAAAACTGGCCTCGATATCCACCTGCGTGAATTCCGGCTGCCGGTCCGCCCGCAAATCCTCGTCCCGATAACAACGAGCCAACTGGAAATATTTCTCCACCCCGCTCGCCATCAGAATCTGCTTGTACTGTTGGGGAGATTGCGGAAGGGCGTAGAACTCACCCGGATGCACGCGGCTGGGCACAAGGAATTCCCGGGCGCCTTCCGGTGTGGATTTGAACAGGGTCGGGGTTTCAATCTCCAGAAATCCCTGCGCCTCCATGTGAACCCGCGCGGCGGTCGCGATCCGACTGCGCAGACGGATGTTTCGCATCAACTCGGGACGGCGAAGATCGAGATAACGATACTGAAGGCGAAGCTCCTCGTTCACCTTGGCCGCGATCTCCGGATCATCCACCGGAAACGGCAGCACGTCGGCCGCGTTCAGCACGGTCATCGACTGCACCATCACCTCGACCATCCCGGTCGCAATCTTTGCGTTCTCCGTCTCACCGGGCCGAAGACGGACTTTCCCCGAAATTTCCACGACGCTCTCGCTGTGAAGGTGGGTTGCGGCCTCAAACAGCTCCGCGGAAAGATCCGACGGATCAAACACTGTCTGGGTGCGGCCTTCACGGTCGCGAACATCAATAAACAAAACCCCCCCCAGATCACGCCGGGAATGGACCCAGCCGCTGAGAGTGACCGATTGCCCGGCGTGTTCCGGGCGCAATTCGTTGCAATGGTGCGTGCGTTTCATTCTTCAAAAGCGGCCGGAGCCCGGCCAAATGCGCAAAATCCCGTCCATGGGACGAGAAGCGGCGGATAGTGGCGGTTGAAAAAGGGGAATTCAAAGGAATTTACAGCAACCATGCTCTTCCCTGTTCATCGAATGACGAATCAGTCGCCAGCAGGCCCTTGCCAACCCGCCCCCCCGCTTCAAGTAATTGTTTTCAAGCCTCGTCCGTTTCACTACTAATCTCCGCGCTGCGAGAATGGCCGGCGACGCGATAAACATTCTGCACATCGAGGACAACCCGATGGAAGCAATGCTGATGCGGGAACTTGTTTCCGTTTCCCTGCCCGACACGCACGCCCTCATCCCTGCGGGCAGCCTTGCGGAAGCCCGTGAAAAGATCGCCGTCTCGAGGCCGGACTTGATTCTCCTGGACCTTTCGCTGCCGGACATCAGCGGGATCGACACCATTCACGAACTCCGCCCCCACGTCCGAGGCATTCCGATCATCGTGCTCAGCGGCTACGACGACGAAAAAACGTCCATCGCCGCCCTGCGAGCGGGCGCGCAGGACTATCTGGTGAAGGGCGAGGTCAGCAGCCATCTGCTGCGTCACGCCATTCGCTACTCGGTGGAACGAAAACGCCTCGACGCCGCCCTCGCGACCGAGCGGGATCTCGTGGACACCCTGTTGGAACACATTCCTGATCGGGTCTATTTCAAGGACCTCGAAAGCCGGTACCTGCGAATCAACCGAGCAATGGCCAACCTGTTTGACCTGGAGGACCCCACGGAGGCCACCGGTCGCTCGGACAACGACTTCTTCGCCGACGACTACGCCGCGCAATCCCAGGAAGATGAACGCTCCGTCATCGAGTCGGGCGTTCCGCTGATCGGCTACATTGAACGGGAAACGCTCAAGAACGGCGACTCCTGCTGGGTGTTGACCACCAAGATGCCCCTGACCACGAGTGACAACGAGATCATAGGGACATTCGGCATCTCTCGTGACATCACCCAGTTCAAGGAAACTGAGGAAGAACTTGAAAAGGCCCTGACACGGAATCGCCACCTGTCGAGCGATCTCAAACGCCTCGCGGCCCTGACGGCGGACGAAATCGAAACTGCGGTCGACGAGGTTCGAAACAACGCCAAAGCGGGCACCCGCCGACTTGAACGGGCCGCGGAAAGATTGATCGGTATCTCGCGCCTGGATCGGGACACCCAAAGCCTGGCAAAAGTCAGCCTCCATCGGGTTTTCACTCAAGCCATGACCCGCCTCATGGCCGGCGATGGGAACCAGATCGAACTCGTCTTCAAACCAGAAAACTTTCCCACCGCAATCGGCAATGAAGAATTGCTCGTCCAATTGGCGCTCGAAATCCTGAGAAGCGGGAGTCAGCAAACCAACTCTGACCGATTCGAGATTCGGGCAAACGAGTCCGATCACTTCCTGGAAACCACGGTCGGGCCGGCCGGATCACTGTCCTCCGGCTTGGAATTCAGCCCCGCCACCGTCGGCGCGTCAGGCCTGACCGGCGAACTGGCCTTCACGCTTTGCAGCGAAATCCTCGGACTCCACGGAGGGGAACTGCTCGCGGGACCGAAGGGCATCGTCCGTTTCACCCTGCCCCGCAACGCCTAACTACAAGATTGCCCCCACCATTTCGAGCCCATAGCCTCCGATCAAACGGGGCATGCGGAACACAGCGGAAGACTCAACCAACCCGGGCGATAGCGTCCGAATTCTGCTCGTGGAGGACAATCCGGCAGATCGACTGTTGATTCGTTCAATGCTGCTTGAGTCGACGACACAGACCTTCGTCTTCGATCACGCGGAAACGATTGCTGAAACCTTCCAGCTGCTCGACACCCAGACCTTCGACATTGTCCTCCTGGATCTGACCCTGCCCGATCACGGTGGATTCGACACCTTCACGGTGGTGGCCGAGCATGCGCCGGAAGTTCCAATCATCGTCCTGAGCGGCCTCGACGACGAAAACCTGGCTCTGAAAGCCGTGAATCACGGTGCTCAGGACTATCTCGTAAAGGGACAGGTCGATCATCTGCTGCTCCTGCGCGCCGTCCGTTACGGAATTGAGCGCAAGCGAGTGGAACGCCAGCTGAGACACTCCGAGGCGTTCTACCAATCACTGGTTGAAAACCTGCCCCAGTACATCCTGCGCAAGGACGTGAACGGACGATTCACCTTTGCAAACCAACGCTTCTGCGCGGAGCTGGGCATGCCGGTCGGCGAGATCGTCGGCAAGACGGACTACGACTTCTTCCCGCCGGAACTCGCCGCCAAATATCAGGAGGATGACCGCCAAGTGATGAAGGAAGGCGTCATTTACGACGCCGTCGAGGAACACGCCAGCCCGCAGGACGACAAGAGTTACGTGCAGGTCGTCAAAACCCCGATATACGACGACACCGGCCAGATCATCGGAACGCAGGTCATCTTCTGGGATGTCACCGAAAAGCGTTTGAGCGAAGAACGGCTTCGCGTCGCTAACGCCGATCTGGCAAACAGCAGGGAGAAGCTTCTTGTGACCTTGGAAGACTTGAAGCGCTCTCATCGCGAGCTTCAAGACACGCAATTGCAGCTGATCGAGATGGAGAAAATGCAAACCTTGGGGCAGTTGGCGGCAGGGGTCGCCCATGAAGTCAAGAATCCCCTCGCGATTCTCCGTATGGGCGTCGAATTCCTCAACAACAGCCCGGCGCTCACCGACGCAAGGCATCAGGGCGTGATCGCGGACATGGCCGATGCCATCCAGCGGGCCGACACGATCATCATGGGGATGTTGGATTTTTCCGCCCACCGGCGGCTGGAGCTGAAGCCCTTCGATCTCAACGCGCTCGTGGAGGAATCCTATCGTCTCGTCAGCCACGAGTTCAAAGATCACAAGTATCAGGTTCGACTGGACTTGCAAGAAGGCCTGCCGCCGGCGCTGGGGGACACGAACAAATTGAAGCAGGTGTTCGTGAATCTCCTCACCAACTCCGCGCACGCCATGCCCGACGGCGGTCAACTTGTCTTCCGCACCGGCCTCCGTCCGCTCAATTCTTCCAATCCAGGCGAGAGCAACCGCGAAGGCAATCGCGACCCGATGATCCTGCACGCCGGAACGCCTCGTCTCGAAGTTGTGATCGAGGACACAGGCCACGGCATCCCGGACGACCTACTCAAACGCGTCTGCGACCCCTTTGTCACCACCAAGCCGGCGGGCGTCGGCACAGGCCTCGGCCTCAGCGTGACAAAAAAGATAATCGAACTGCACAACGGGCGCCTGGAGATCGAAAATCGTTCTCCCAAAGGGGCCCGGGTATGCGTAACCTTGCTATCCAACCGCGCAAAACTATGACTGACACTGCCAGCACCGAAGCATCAAACAATCAGGAGTCCGCCTCCAAGAAACGGATCCTGATCGTTGATGACGAGACCACCTTCACCCGCATGGTACGGATGAATCTTGAACAGACCGGACGCTTCGACGTGAAAGAGGAAAATCGGGCCACCCACGCGCTGCAGACGGCCAAGGAATTCCAGCCGGACCTGATTCTACTGGATGTGATCATGCCGTCGATGGACGGCGGGGAGCTCGCCTCCCGGATCAAGGCCGATCCAAAGCTGGCCAAAACACCAATCGTCTTTCTCACGGCAACCGTGTCCAAACACGAGGCTCAGGACTCAGGCTTCACGAGCGGCGGATTCCTCTTCCTCGCCAAACCCGTCAGCCTCCAAAACCTGCTGAAAACGATCGACGAATCCCTCGCGGGGGAATGAGGAGGATCACCCCTCCAAAGCGCGCCGCATCTCCCCCGCCAGTTCGACAAGACGCTTCACTGCGGCGTCCTTCGAGATCTTTTCCATTTCGCCTCCACGGGGCTTGATCTCGACCATCCCGTCCTTGAGCGACTTTTCACCGATCGCGAGGCGCAACGGAATGCCGATCAGTTCCGAGTCCTTGAATTTGAAGCCGGGACGCTCAGCCCGATCATCCAGGATCACTTCATACCCGAGATCCGTCAGCTCCTTGTAACAGGCTTCCGCCAGGCGCATCGGCTCGCCGGCCGGATCGACATCCAAAGCCGTGATGCAAATCTGAAAAGGTGCCACCGTGATCGGCCAGATGACGCCAAAACCGTCGTTCCCCTGCTCGATCACCGCCTGGAGCGTCCGGGTCACACCGATGCCGTAACACCCCATGACGCAAGGTTTTGACTTCCCGTTTTCATCCAGAAATTTTGCGTCAAGCGCCTCGCTATATTTCGTTCCCAGCTTGAACACGTGCCCGACCTCGATCGCCCGGCGAATCTTGAGCGCTTTGCCCGACGCGACACAAAGTTCACCCTCTTTGACGGTGCGCAGGTCCACCCACTCGATCCCGGCGATGTCGCGATCGATCTCCACATGCCGAAGATGACAGCCATCCTCGTTTGCCCCGGTGGTCATCCCCTTTGCACCTCGCAAAACCTCATCCGCAAGGATCAGCCGAACCCCTGAGTTGCCGCTCACTCCGACCACGGCCCCCAGACTTCCAGGCCGCGCGCCGAGAACGGCAACAATCTCGTCCGCAGTCGCGGGCCGGAACAAGGTGGTTCCGAGGTGTCCAGCCAGTTTCGCCTCGTTCAATTGATCATCCCCCCGCAACAAGACGAGAATCAACCGGCCTTCCAGAGAGTAGACAAGTGTCTTGATCTGGCAGGAGGCCGGAACGCCATACGGTTCCCCGGCGAGCGCGTCGATCGTGGTGACTCCGGGTGTGGCAAATTTCTCAGGCGAGCCTCCCGTCGATTCCTTGGGTGTGGGTGTCACCGGACCCGAACTGACCGCTTTTTCGATATTCGCAGCGTAGGCTCCCGTCTCGCAGTAAACCATTTCGTCCTCACCCGTTTCAGCGGGCACCACGAACTCATGGGAAAATTTGCCACCGATCACACCGGTGTCCGCCTCGACAGGAAACGCCAGCAGACCGCAGCGCCGAAAGATACGACCGTAGGCGGCGTACATTCGCTCGTAACTCTCGGAAGCCGCGTCGTCCGACACATCAAAGCTGTAGGCGTCCTTCATGATGAACTCCTTCGCCCGCATGAGCCCGAAGCGCGGCCGTATCTCATCCCGAAACTTCGTCTGGATCTGGTAGAAATTCTTCGGCATTTGCCGGTAAGAATTGATCTCGCCCGCGACAAGCGTGGTGATGACCTCCTCGTGCGTCGGCCCAAGCACCCATTGCTTGTCTCCGCGATCTTTCACCTTGAACAACACGTCGCTCGCAGTTTCGTAGCGCCCGCTTCTTTCCCAGATATCCGTCGGCTGAAGCGCGGGCATCAACACCTCCTGCGCTCCCGCCCGATTCATCTCCTCACGGATGATGTTCTGAATCTTCTGCAACACGCGCAACCCGAGCGGCAGAAAGGTGTAGAGTCCACCCGTCAATTTGCGGACGAGGCCGGCCCGAAGAAGCAGCTTGTGGGAAAGGATCTCCGCCTCCGCAGGCGTTTCCTTGAGAGTAGGGATCAGGAGTTGGGACCAACGCATAAAAAGCCAGGAGTACTTTGTGTGGGAAACCAGCAGACGACCGACAGAGGGAAGATCAAGGTGGGGAACAGCCGCTACTTGACCGCGTTGCACAGCGGGGTCATGCCCTGAATCCGAACCTCCAACTTGTCGCCAGACTCGATGGGACCGACGCCGCTCGGCGTGCCGGTCAGGATGATATCACCCGGGAGCAACGTCATGTTCGTCGAGATGAAACTGACGAGTTCAAAGCAGTTGAAGATCAGCTGGGCCGTGTTCGAGTTTTGCCGCAATTGCCCGTTCTGAAAG
>JADHOF010000199.1 GCA_016779125.1 Verrucomicrobiia bacterium
ATGCAAACGGAATCAAAATGAACCCCGGTCTTCAAAAAGCGGCGGATCACATCCACGTAAAATGCGGCCGTGTGCACCGTGTCCGAATGAAACGGCAGCCCCATGAGCGCGATGCAAACCTGATGATGCATCCCGGCCTCCACGATCGGCCTGCCCGTGCGGGCCAGGTTGTCCACATCGTTCATGAAGTCGAAATTCCGATCCCACGTGGTCCCGTGCTTCTTCATCATTCGGGCCTGCAACTCGAGTGCGGAAATCTTTTGGGACGTCAAGGAGACGCCGGATACCGATCGGGTGAGAATCTGCAAATCCGCCTCGGGACCGACACACTCCCGCATCTGATCCATGCAAGTGAACGGACTTTCCCCCACATAGAAATACGGTGCCTGATATCGCGCCCCGCCCCCAAACTCGAAATGCCGTATGCCCGCGTCAGCGGCTGCCTTCATCGACGGCAGCACATCCGCCACCCGAACACGCCCCCCAAAACAGCTCTGCAAGCCGTCTCGAAATGGCGTGAACATCACCCTGATCGTCTTTTTTTTCTCCGTGAACAACATACGCTTGCCTCAGCCCTCTTTCTTCAACTCAATCCGCGTGACCCGCGAGCCTGGAAACGCCTCCCCAACCGCCTTGTCAATCGCCCCCATCAGCACCGGATCCGCTTCGGGCGAGTGGTCTGGAAACAGGGCTGTGAGCAGGCGAATAACGCCACCCAACAGGCTCAAAAGCACCATCACCGCCACAAAGGCGATTCCGCAGGTGATCAGCAAATTCGTCTGCATTCTGTCTATTCGGACGGGTGTCCGGCGGACCCTAGTGGGATCGACATTTAATGTTAAACGAAAAGTCTTCCCGTCGACCGATGAAGAGCGGCCTCTTGACCGCAGCCATATCAAACGGAATCGATTCCAAACGCGAGTCGCCCTTCGGCAACAGGTTCCGCCCGTCCTTCGATACGGACGGCCAGATCATCACCGATTGAAAGCAGCTTGCCGACGCAAACCGGATCACCGGGTGCCGACGCATCGGCATTCTTCGGCCAGATTCTAACACCTTGCCCCACACAGGCGGAGCGCTTCGCGAAAACATCAACCAACTGCCCCGCCTTTCCGCTTTGGAATTCGTCAACTCGTCGAACGAGACTGCCAATCAACCCGAACATCGCCCGCCCAAGCGACCATCCCGCCTCGGGATACGATGAACGAAGGGACGCGGCCGACGGCACGAATACGTTTCCCGGAACGGAAGGCACGGTCTCCACATTGACGCCGATCCCGAACAGCAATCCGCGAATTCGATCCCCTTCCACCTCCGAGACCGCAATGGATCCCGCCAGCTTGCGTCCGCGCACGAACACGTCGTTCAGCCAGCGGATGCCTGTCCTTTCCTGCGGGCTGGTTTGAATCGCGTAAGCATCCGTCACGGCCAAGGTCGGCAAAACCGAAATCGCGGCAAGCGCGCCGCTGGCGGGAATGTCCACCTTGAATCGGGCGGTGAGATGGAGATTCCCCGGATCGGCGATCCAGGGCCGGTCCGCCTGCCCGTGAAACTTTTCACCTTGGAGCGCAACCGCGAAGAATGGAGTCGGGATGTCCACCGCTGAGCGGGCCAAACGATGCACAATGTCGAATTGCGACTCCCGGGAATGTTCCACCACCATCACAACGCCGCCGGCTGGACAGGGAACCCGATCGTCAAGCTCCCAAGCGGGCTTGCTCCCGGCAACGGCACCCCAAAGCCCCAATTCGGTACGCCCGAGTGCTTCCACCTCAGTTGATTCGTCCGACAACTCACGCCATCGGGAAAGAACGACGGGACAATCAGTCAGGATTCGCACGAGTCCAGCGAACCGGACCTTGCGGCGATGAGTAAACAAAAAAGCGGCGACCGGAATGGTCGCCGCTTTCCGTAAAACAGTTTTTCAAGGATTGATATGCAGATCCGTCACCGCGCCCAGATGCGCGCTGGATACCGTCGCGGCGTATTTCGCGAGCACACCGCGGGTGTAACGCGGCGCGGGCTTCTTCCACTTCTTCAGGCGGGCGGCAATCTCCTTCGCGGATACATCCAGATTCACGACCTGCTTCTCCGCGTCGATGGTGATCGAGTCGCCGTTCTTCACAATCGCGATCGCCCCGCCCTCATAGGCTTCCGGGGAGACATGCCCGACCACGAAACCATGGCTTCCCCCGCTGAAGCGCCCGTCCGTGATCAACGCGACGTCCTTGCCAAGGCCTTTCCCCATGATCGCGCCTGTCGGCGAAAGCATCTCGCGCATTCCCGGACCGCCTTTCGGCCCCTCGTTACGGATGACAATGACGTGCCCTTTCTTCACCTTGCCGCTCAAAATTCCATTAAGGGCGTCCTCTTCGCTTTCATAGCAGATCGCCTTGCCGGTAAAGCTCAAGCCCTCCTTGCCGCTGATCTTCGCCACCGCGCCCGTTTTTGCCAGATTCCCGTAGAGGACCACGAGATGACCGTCCTTCTTGATCGGGTTGTCAAAATCGCGGATGACTTCCTGCCCGGCAGGATACTTTGGCGCGTTCTTCAGATTCTCGGCCAAGGTCTTCCCTGTAACGGTCATGCAATCTCCGTGCAGCAAACCCTTGTCGAGAAGCATCTTCATCAGGGGCACCGTCCCACCGATTCGGACCAATGCCGCCATCACAAAGCGCCCGCTTGGCTTGAGATCAGCCAACACAGGCACGCGTTTTCCAATGCGGGTGAAATCGTCGATCGTCAGTTTCACCTCGGCGGCGTGGGCCATTCCGAGCAGGTGAAGCACGGCGTTCGTGGAGCCGCCCAAGGCCGTGACCAATGTGATCGCGTTTTCAAAGGCCTTCTTCGTCATGATATCCCGGGGGCGTATTCCCCTCTTGATCAGGTTCATCACCGCTTTGCCGGCCGCTTCGCAATCGTTCGCCTTGTCAGTCGAGACCGCAGCCTGGGCCGAGCTGTTTGGCAGGCTCATTCCCAGGGCCTCAATCGCGCTCGCCATGGTGTTCGCGGTGTACATGCCGCCACAGGAACCGGCTCCCGGAATGGCACAGGCCTCGAGCGAGGCCAGTTTGCGGTCGGACATCTGCCCGTTCGCATGTTTGCCGACAGCCTCGAAGCACGAAACGATATCCACGTCGCCGCCTTCGAATTTGCCCGGCAGAATCGTGCCCCCGTAAACGAAAACACCGGGACGGTTCAATCGGGCCAACGCGATGAGGCAACCCGGCATGTTCTTGTCGCAGCCACCGATCGTCACGACGCCGTCCAGCCCTTCGCACCCGACGACCGTCTCAATCGAATCGGCGATCACCTCGCGTGAAACGAGCGAATACTTCATCCCCTCGGTTCCCATCGAAATACCATCCGAAATGGTGATCGTGTTGAATTCAACGGCCTTGCCACCCGCGCCATCGACACCGCGACAAACGTCTTTCGCAAGTCGGTCGATGTGCATGTTGCACGGGGTCACCATGCTCCATGTCGAGGCAACGCCGATCTGGGAACGCTTGAAATCCTTTCGATCAAAGCCGACCGCGTGCAGCATCGCACGGCTTGGAGCGCGCTCGGGGCCGTCGACCACGATGGCGGAGTGAGCGCGTGCGAGTGATTTCGTCTTGGAGGTTTTTTGGGAAACAGCTTTCTTCTTGCTCATTTTCGGTGCCGGCGGATGTACCCGATCAACACGCAAAAACAAAGGAATAAGGCGTTCGCGCCAGAATCTCAGCGATCCACTTCACCCAGCACGATATCGATGCTCCCAAGAATAATAACAACATCCGCGATCTTGTGTCCCAGGCACATGTCTTCGAGCACGGTCAGATTGATCAATGAAGGCGGACGAATCCGGTAGCGGGAAGGATTCGCAGATCCGTCGCTGATCAGGTAAAAGCCCAGCTCGCCCTTCGGAGATTCGATCCGCCCGTATGCCTCGCCGGGTTTGGGGCGGAATCCCCTGATCTTCGCCTTCGGATCAATCACCGGGCCCTCCGGAATACTCTTCAAGGCCTGTTCGAGAATCGTGACCGATTCGCGCATCTCAAGCAGGCGCATCATGTATCGGTCGTAAACATCGCCATGATCCCCGAGCGGAATTCGAAAGGAAAAGCGGTCGTATATCCCGTATCGATCCACTTTCCTCAAATCGTAATTCACGCCGCTGGCCCTCAGCATTGGCCCGGTGATGCCCGCATTGACAGCCAGTTCGGCGTCCAAAACCCCGACTTTCTGAGTGCGCGCCAACAGGACCTCATTCGACGACAGAAGCGCCTCATATTCGTCCAGGAATCTTGGAAATTCCGCCACAACCTTCCGCGCCTCGTCCAACCAGCCCGTCGGCAGATCGCAGCGACATCCTCCGAACCGCATGTAATTGCACATCATTCGTGCGCCGGTCAGCGACTCGATCAGGTCGAGGATCTTCTCCCGTTCTCGAAAGGCGTACATCAGCGGTGTGCCGCTCGCACCCATGTCCTGAACAAGGAAGCCGATCAGGCAGCTGTGGTTGACTAGACGGGTCAACTCGGCCGAGATGACGCGAATATACTCGGCCCGCTCGGGCACCGTGATCCCCGCCAGCGCCTCGACACTCAGCGCATAAGCCCAGTTGTTTGACAGCGAGCAAAAATAGTCGAGCCGGTCGGTGTAAGGCATCGCGGCAAGGTAGCTGGCACCTTCGGCAATCTTTTCGTGATTGCGATGCAGGTATCCGAACACCGGTTTGAGCTTCACCACCGTCTCCCCGTCAAGGGCCACGTTCATCCGGAACACCCCATGCGTGGAAGGATGCTGCGGCCCCATGGAAACTTCCATCAACTCCCCGTCGAGACTCGCCGGCTCGTGGGTGAAAATCTCAATCTCGGCGTTCTGCCCGTGATTCCTTCTCGTCAAACTCTCCATCAAAATCGCCATGTTCAGCCTTTCCTCGCCTGCAGGCGATCCAGCACGGCATTGTGGGGGGTGGGTTCGTAGTCATAATCATCCGGCTCCACGTAGTCCTTCCTCATCGGATGATCCTTGAAATCATCCCACATCAACAGTCGGCGCAGATCTGGATGCCCTGTGAACACAACTCCGTAAAGATCGTAGACCTCCCGCTCCTGCAGCTCACAACTACGCCATACGGGGGTGAGCGACGGCAGCGCAACATCCTCCAACCGGTCGCCCGTTCGAGCACGCAGGATCAGCGGACCTTTCCGATCCCGCATAGAATACAAATGATAGACAACCTCGAGCCAACCGGGAATCCGGGTTTCCTCGACACGCTCGATTTCGGTCTCCTCTCCATCAACGATTCTCTTTTCCTTCCTGCGGGATGTTTCAATACGATCCACAACATCCACTCCGGTGACATTTGAACAGTAGTCAAAGCCAAGCCCGGTTGGGCTCTTCGCGAATCGGGCGACGCCCAGCAGATCCTTCGCCTCAACCAGAAGCGAATGTTGCCCGCAAGGGGAATCGTTTTCGACAAGCTCAATGTTCGACTTCGGCAAAGCCGCGAGAATCTGCTCTCGTATCGCCTGAACGTTGGTCATTCCGAAGGTTCTCCTGCCGATCGACCCGGTGGTGCCTTCCATACCTCTCGATTGTGCGACGGCAAGAGGTCGTGGTCTCCAAATTCCGGTATGGGAAACTCGCTCGGCGCGCTTGCATTCAAATGACGAGGGCGTGCCACCCCGGTCAACACCTGCGCGTCGATCTGCCGCTGGAGCGTCATAAACGCGTGGATCAATGCTTCGGGACGCGGCGGACAACCGGGAATATGCACATCCACCGGAATGTAGCGGTCAATCCCTTTGAGCACATTGTAGCCCTGTTTGAATGGCCCCCCGGAAATGGCGCATGCCCCCATAGCAATGACGTATTTGGGCTCAGCCATCTGATTGTAAAGGCGCACCACCTGCGGAGCCATCTTCTTGGTAACCGTCCCGGACACGATCATCAAATCCGCCTGTCGGGGAGACGGCCTGAAAACCTCCGCGCCAAACCGCGCCAGGTCGAAGCGGGACATGGTTGTCGCGATCATCTCAATAGCACAACAAGCCAAGCCAAACTGCATTGGCCAAACCGAGTTGCGCCTTCCCCAGTTGTAAATCTCGTTAAAGGAACTGACCACAATCCCCTGCCTGCCAAGCTCGCTCTTCAACCCCTCGTCCGTGCTTCCGTTGGTGCTCATCATTTCCATTCCAGAACCCCCTTGGCCCAGGCCCAGACCAAGCCTTCCACCAGCAACAAAACAAAAACGGCAATCGCGAGAAAAGCACCGATGGTCAGTTTGCCGAACGCGACGGCAAACGGCATCAGAAAGACCGTCTCAACGTCAAAAATCAAAAACACGATCGCGTACAGATAGTATTCGGATCGGAATTGTTGCCAGGCGTCGCCGGTGGCCTCAACACCACATTCGTAAGCGGCATTCTTGATGGGGCCCGTTTTTTGGGGTGAGAAGTACGACGCCCAGAGCTTGGCTGCAATCAACGGTCCGATCGCGAACAACGTCGCGATCACAAGAAAAACGGACAGAAACTGAAGTGCTGAATATTGCCCGTTCATGATTGCAACTAATTCTGTCCGACGTCGTTCCGCTTCAATCCCACTTCATGCGCGATGTCGTCGAATTCCTCCCGACTGACCTGTTCCAACGCCTTGCCGCGTTCCCGAAGCTTCTCGTTGATCTTCACCGCCTTCTCCGTCATCTGTTCGTGCGTCTCCTTCGATCCGCCGATCAGCGCGAAATTTTCCCCTTTGGTGATCCTCTTGTGCCCGTCGCCGTCGAGCCCCACGCCCAACATCATCGCCCTGCTCTTCTGTTGTTTGGAACTACCCATTTGTCGAAGCTAGTAACAGTGACCGAAAGTTCAAGGCCATAAAAAACGCGGGCCCGCAGACCCGCGTTGAGGAGACGTCTGATGCGCCCGATCAATTTGAATCTGGAGAGGAAAGCAATTCGCCCGCGCTGTACGGCTGCCCGGCGTGAGAAACGGTCGCTTCCCGAATGGCTTTGACTTCTGCGGCCGAAACAAAGGTTCCGGTATTCCCCCATTCGGGATCATTGCGGACGTAAGACACCACCCAGGCGATCTGCTCATCACTGAGCATCGGTCGCCAAGGAACCATCGCATTGTTGTAAACGGCACCGTTGACAGTGATGGGACCGGACACCCCGTCGAGAACCAAGCGTATCATCCTGTTTGGCCCCACATTGTTCACCCAGTCGGATCCGGACAATGGCGGAAATTGACCCGGAACACCCTTTCCATGAGGCTGATGGCAAGCGGCACAGTACTGGAGATAGACAGTCTTTCCTTTCGCCAACGCTTCCTGCTCCGGGGACATTCCCAGAACAGGAGGAGGAGAGCTCATGTTCTTGGCAAAAACGCGATTATCAAAAGCACCGCCGTGCGCGTCAAAATAACGCATGCCACACCAGAGCAGAACCACCATCAGGATAAACGGCCACGCAGGTGTCGCCACCGAATTCGCCTGCGGCTCTCGAACCACTGAATCCCGCCCTTCTTCCATGTTCAAATCCTGTTCGCTCATTTACCCGTATCGTTCGTTGCATCCACCTCAGTTATGACACTGTTGGCGGGCTTCTCAGGAGCCTGTTTTGAGGTGGGCGCTTCAGGAAGTGATACGTCGGCTTTTTGCGCCAGCAACCAATCCACCAGCACCAAGGCAGCCGGTTTCGCGATGACAGCTCCAGCACCCGCTGGTGAAAAATTTTCAGGGAGCTCGACCATATGGCGTGTCCCCGGCTGTGGATTGACAGCTTCGGTGAAAAGAAATTGATAAGACGGACACCGCGCGTTGGAACCATAAATCGTCGGATTGTACAG
>JADHOF010000200.1 GCA_016779125.1 Verrucomicrobiia bacterium
TGAAGACCAGGCTCGATTTACGGGGCTTGTCCCCCCAAGGCCCGCCATCCTCGGAGTCGAGCAACATGTGCACGCCCTGGAAGATGACGCGGCTGGGACGTCCCTTGACGGCGAAGACGCCTTTCATGCGAAAGATATCCTGCCCTTTCTCTCGCAAGAGGCGACCGACCCACTCATTGAGCTTCACCCCGTCGCAGTCACCCTCGGCTTCGATGCCGACGCTGCTGACCGTATCGTCGTGTTCGTGATCGGGTTTGTAGGCGGCCGTGGGGGATGACGTAATGGAGTTCCCGTCTTCACGCATCTCAAGCTCAAGTTCCTCGGGATAATGCTCGGTGAAGACCGCGTGAAAACCGCTGAGCGAAGGCAAGGTCCAACGCATCTCGCCTTCCTTCAGAATCAGCACGTGCAAAGTGCCGACGGTGAGCTCGTTCCCCGACGGCGTCTCGACTTCTTCACGGGAGGAGAACAGGCGGACTGCCTGCTCGCGCGCCTTGGCCAGCGCGTCTTCCGAGGCATCCTCCACCGGGAGGATCGCCGCCTTCATGCTGGGATCCGGATTCTGCGTTGCCACCCATTCGAGAGCGCCGCCTTTGGTTTCAATGATGCCGCCCCACTCGAAGGGATACTCGGGATCGAGAAAGCGGGGATCGACGCCGATGGCACGATCGAGATCGAATCCACCGACCTGCAGCACCTGGTCGATGGGAAGGGTCGCGTTGGTGGTGCGATGGAGTTTGGCCACGCCGTTCATCGCCTTGATGCGGGCTTCCACCTGATTCAGATCGGATTCGCTGACGAGGTCGCACTTGTTCAGAAGGATGACGTCCGCGAAGGCGATCTGCTCGCGCGCTTCGTCGGAGTCGTCGAGGTGCTCGACGATGTGCTTGGCATCGACCAGGGTGACGACGGCGTTGACCTCGAGCTGGTCCTTCACATCGTCATCCACGAAGAAGGTCTGCACCACCGGACCGGGGTCGGCCAGGCCGGTGGTCTCGATGAGGATGTGATCGAACTTTTCACGGCGCTTCATCAGGTTGCCGAGAATGCGGATGAGATCGCCGCGGACGGTGCAACAGATGCAGCCATTGTTCATTTCAAAGATTTCTTCCTCGGCGTTGATCACGATTTCGTGATCGATGCCGACTTCACCAAACTCGTTTTCGATCACGGCAATTCGACGGCCGTGTTCTTCAGTGAGGATCCGATTGAGCAGGGTCGTTTTCCCGGATCCAAGGAATCCGGTGAGGACGGTTACAGGTGTGCGGGAGTCGGTGTTCTCTTTCGTCATGCTATTTGTGGGTTCTTGATTAATGCTGGCAGTCTTGGCTAAGGGAAAAGTTGGCGGAGCTGATGTCGGCCTCGATCACATCGGTCAGCGCCTTGGGGAGCTTGACCGAGCGATTCTGGCTGGAATCGGTACACATGAGCGTGATGACGGTTTCGAAGTCGGGGCAGTCCGGTTCATGGCAGCGGAGTTCCGCCACATGCGCCACCACGCCCTCAGGGAGCTGCAACGAGCTTTCCACCCAGGCCTTGATGTGGCGGGTCGCTTCGGACCGACGTTCACGTTCCCCGTCGTTGTCCATCGAGAAGAGGTTCATAAGCGCTGGCCTCCGTTCAGGATGTCCATCCAATCGGTGAATGCGTCGCCCAAAGACTTCTGCTTCGTTGACGGGCTGAGGGTCTTGGCTGCGGCCTTGACCGGCAGCGGCGAAAGTCTGCGTTTCATTTTATCGTCACTGAAATCGAGCCAGGTCAGTCCCGGATCAGCGTTTCCGTCGCTTCAGTCTCGAGTTCCTCCTCCGCTACTTCCCGCCATTCGAGAAACGGATCCTCAAATGACTTCAGCCATTCTTCCGGTCCAAGTTCCATCTCCTCGTCGGAGAGCAGACACGCATCGAACTTCGTCGTGATCGCTTCGCGATCGATATCCTGGCCGATGACGACGATCTCCTGTCGGCGATCGCCCCAGGGCTCCTGCCAGAGTTGTATGATCTCCGCGCGTTGCTCCTGATCGTCCGGCCAGTCGCGATCGTCCACGGCAGCCCACCAGAGGCCGGCCGCTTCGGTGCGGCAGGCTGCGCCCGCCTGTGAATAGTTGCCCGCCCAGTCCATGCGGGTCGCCAGCCAGAAGAATCCCTTGCTGCGAAGCACGCCCGGCCATTCCGTGCGCAAGGCGGCCATGAACCGCTCGGGATGAAACGGACGCCGTGCCCGATAGACGAAACTGCTGATGCCGTATTCCTCCGTCTCCGGCGTGTGCTCGCCGCGCAGTTCCTTAAGCCAGCCCGGTGCTTCCTGCGCCAGTTCCATGCTGAAGCGATTGGTGTCCAGCACCTGTCTCAACGGTACTTTCCCAAACTTCGAATAGATCAATTCTGCCTGTGGGTTTAATCCCTTGATGATCCCCGTGACCTGCGCCAGCTCTTCCCGGGTCACGAGGTCCGTCTTGTTCAACAGGATCACGTCCGCGAACTCGATCTGATCCACCAGCAAATCCACCACGCAGCGATCGTCTTGTTCGTTGCGGGACTGTTGACGGTCCACCAGCGAATCAGGTGAGCCGAAGTCACGGAGGAAATTGAATGCGTCCACCACGGTGACCATCGTGTCGAGCCGGGCGAGATCGTTGAGGCTTCGCCCCTCTTCGTCGGCAAAGGTGAAGGTCTCGGCGACAGGCAAGGGCTCGGAGATGCCCGTGCTCTCGATGACGAGCTGATCAAAGCGACCCTCATTTGCCAGCGCGGTGACTTCCTTGAGAAGATCTTCACGCAAGGTGCAGCAGATGCAGCCGTTGGACATCTCGACGAGTTTTTCCTCCGCCCGGTTGAGCGCCGCGCCGCCCCCCTTGACGAGCGCAGCATCGATGTTCACCTCGCTCATGTCGTTGACAATGACAGCCACCCGCCGGCCTTCGCGGTTGTTTAGGACATGATTCAACAAGGTGGTTTTTCCGGCTCCGAGAAATCCGGAGAGGACCGTTACGGGAAGAGGTTTTTCTGTTTTCGGCATATCAAACAAAGAGATCAGGCTGATTGAAAGACGGGCAGCGCGGAGCCGGGCAGGCCAAGGGCAAAGAGCAAAGAAGGGCAAGCTTTCCGACCTGCGCGATTCCCAGCCTCTGATCATGGGAAAACCCGGCCTTCAAGGTCTCATCTCCAGTCTCAAACATTCCGGTTAATGCAAACACTTCGCATCAGGAGTTACTGTAGCTTGATTCTTAATGCAAACTTTTTGCAATAGTTATTGCAAATTCTTTGCACTTGGACACCTTACTCGTCCTTTGATGAACAGATTGAAGAAACAGAATGGCTTTCTCGCACTCCTCGCAATCGGGCTTATGCTTGGTGAAAATCGGGGTCGCGCAGCCGATTTGATCGAGACCGGGCATTACGATCTCAACGTCACGTTTACCAACGGGTTTGGGTGGGTGTTCAACTGGTACAACTTCGACAATGAGGAACGAATCCCGACGAAGTTCATGGATATCGGCCTCACCGAGGCAGCCCGAACCACGGTGCCGGCGAGCGGCTTTTCCGCCTTGGGCGCTGCTGCGGGAGATCCCGTGTGGATCATTCCACAAGGTCTAACCCCAGGTGTCATCTTTCTTGGCTACCGGACGCAGGACGCCGAGCAGAGCGAGTTTTCCTCACCGTTTGGCACGCCGTTCATTGGTCTGAAAGTGACTGATGTTCGTGGCAGCGGCGTGGATCGCGGAGGCTATTTCACCGCCTACCAGACCGGGGTGGAAGCACCGGTGTTCCAATTCACTTCGGCGAATGGTTTCGACAACACCGACGTGGTGGCCCCCATCCCCCTGACCGCACACGCCCACTACAACTGGGCCTTCACCCGTCCAGGCGAATACCAGGTGAAATTTGAAGCGGAGGGCGATCACAGAACCGGCGTCGTCACGAATGGTTCAGACTCCTTCACCTTCTTCGTCCCGGGAGGCATGACCAATCTGCAGATCCTCGACAATGGCCACATGGACCTCCGGTTGGGTTTTGATGGCACGAATCTTCGGATGGCCATCAGATCGGATGTCGACGCAATCCCCGGCGCGTACGATTTGAAGGAACGCCCCCTTGAGGAAGTGGTGTTCCACAACCAGGCGTCGGATCTCGAGTTGACCATCCCGTCCAATCCCGCGTTCAGCTTTCTGGGGGCCGCAGGAGAGAAGGTATGGGCGTTTCCTCAGAGCTTCGATTCGGACGTCATCTTCTTTGGTATCAACGCGCGAGATGTCACGCAGCCGCAGGATCTGCAGGGAGATCTGGCGCTTAAACTTCAAGGCGTCACCGGACCGACCAACGGCCATTTCTTTCTCTTCCAGGTCGATGCCCTTGGCGCTCCCATCGTTTATATGGACTCCTCGGATGGCATCGACCCCGAAGTCGACCTGCTCCTCTTCAGCGGCACGGGACACGACCACTATTTCTGGGCCTTTTCCACGACGGGGCTTTATCAGGTCGCCTTTCAACTGGCGGCCACCAATACCACCGGCACACCAATTACTTCGCGCATCTATGAAACGCAGTTTGGCGTCGGCGCGCTTCCCGGCTTTCGCGACGACGACGGCAATGGCATCGACGATCACTGGGAAGCCCGCCACGGCTTCACGTCTCCGGCCGATCCTACGGCGGATCTCGACGGCGACAACAAATCGAACCTGAACGAGTACCTCTTCGACACCGATCCCCGCATGGCCGACACCAACGCGCCGGTCTTCCGTGTCATCACCAACTCCTCGTCCTCCGTGTCATTGGAAGCCGACACTCTCGAAGGCCGGCAATACCGTCTGATGTATTCCGAGGACCTCCGCACGTGGAAACCCGGAAGCGAAAAGATCCTCGGCCAACGTGCGCGCCTGCCCTTCTTTGACGACGGCAAAGGCCTGATCCAAGGCGCACCAACAAATCGGTTCTACCGCCTGGATATTTCCTCGCCGAGATAGTTTCCAGAGTTGCTACTAAAAGGACGCGTTCGGTACTGCAACGGCAAGTCGATGAGCTCGTCGAATACGGGCCAGCAACACCGGAACACGTCACAAGCCGCCTTTTCTCACTTTGCTCCCTTCACCGGCCGTTTCGTCCCAGGCCAATGGATCCAGTTGGCGTTGGTGTCGCCCATCAACGCCGGCGGCAGATTGGTGCTGAGAAGCAATTCGAAGACCTGCGCACGCTCGTCCTTCTGGATCATGGCCTGTTCCCAGTTTGACAAGGTGAAGCCGAGGCCTGCCATCCGCACGTGATCGAATCCGCCGGTCGGTCGATCGAAAAGCCGGGGAAAATCTTGCTGCCATTTCAGCCACAGTCCGCCGATGTGATACTTCGCGTTGGGCTTGCCCGTCAGTCGTTCACGGGCGGCGTCAAGTTCGATCCAGAGATTCTCCAGGGTGTTCAGCGGGGTTTCCTTCTTCGTTTCGTAACGGCCAAAGTAGAGCATGGCGATCCCTTCCCGGTGACGCATGCTGGGGTCACCGATGCGGTTTTCGGCACGGGCTTCGGCGCAGCGCCGGTCAACAACGTTCCAGTCCAGATCCGCTTCCTTGAAACCGACGAGGGCCAATCCCGGATGCCGCGTCTTGAAGGTGAGCCGGAACAGATGGGTCCGCGGAAAGGCCGTCTTGAACGTGTTGGCGATCACGGTGAATTGCCCGGCGGTGAGCTGATACATCGGCAGCCATTGGCAGAAGATTCCGCCGGGCCGTAGCGCGTCGTGCACCGAGGCGAAATGTTCGCGTGAATAGAGGCGCCCGACACCCGCGCCCCAAGGTAGAAAAAGATCGGCCTCAATCACGTCGAAGCGCTCGCGACACGCGGCGAAGTAGGTGCGCCCGTCTTCGTTCAACACCCGGGCGTGGGCCACGTGGGCGATGTCGTGATTGAGTTCGGCAAAATGCTCGGTGGCCGCCTTGATGACGGCCCCGGCGATCTCCACTGACACGATCGCCTCCACTGCGTCGTGCATTACCGCCGCACCCGGCGTCATGCCGGTGGCGTGGCCAATGAACCCGGCCACACGCGGCGCGGGATGCAGCAGCAATGGCAGATGAGCCTGGCGTTCCTGCATGTACTTGGCGCGGGAACTGCCGAGGACGTATTGGTTGGACATCATGATGGCGCGGCCCATTCCGCTGTGTTCGATCACGGCGAGGTGCCCTTCCCGACCATTCTTCTCATCGATGAGGGTGAAGCCCATGCTGGCGTTTACATGGGGAATCTTCGGCAACTTGCCGTACATCAGCCCCGCCACCAGCAAGGTCGACACCGTGGTCACACCGATCACGAACGGGGCGCGCGACGCCGCCCGCCAGGCGAGCAACGCGATTGCAAACAGGGTATAGGCCAAGCCCACCGCGCCAAGCGTCTGATACACGCCGAGCCACGGCAGCAACCAGCGGTAGGTGATCTCCGCACCCAGCAGGCCACCCAGGCCGTTCACGGCCAGCAACCAGCCGAGCCGCCGTCCCCGCGCGTCGTCCCCATCCTCACCGAGCCACTTCAGCGACGCAGGAAACAACATGCCGGCGAAGAACACCGCCGGACCAATGGTCAGAATCGTGATGCCAGCGAACTTCAACATGAAGACCAGCACACTGGGATTGGAGACATAGGGGTGCTTTCGCGTGACGATCGCCATGTAGATCACCGGTGCCAGCGCGAGGCACAGCCCGGCCAAAGCCGCATACAAGACGATGGCGCGGGAAAGCCCGCCGCACCACCGGCTCAGCGGCCCCATGAGCCACGCCGAGATCGCCAGCAGCAGGATCACGGCCACGAGCAAGGCGGTGGGCGTGTGAAAAGACATGGTCGCGACCAGCGTATACATCTTGAAGGCCGCCACCTCTGCCGCCATGACACCGGCCCCGGAAAACGCCGCAATCACCAGCATCGCCGGATCCAGCCGGCCTGACGACGACGCCCCACGGCATTCTTGAAACGGCTTCTCAACCCACGGTTGCGCTTGAACGTGCAACCGCCAAAACGCGACCCCGAGCACGGCGTTGATCGCCATCATCGCGATCATCGAACCCGATGCTCCCGCCAGCGGAAGGACGATGCCCGCCAGCAGCATCAAGCCCAGCACGCCACCAATGGTGTTGCAGGCATAGAGATTGATTCCCTCCCGACCAAGCTGGAGTCCTCCAGCCATCACCCCGCGAACGACCACGGGAAACCCGAACCCCATCAGCGTCGCCGGCGGCACGATCATCAAGGTCGAGAGCAGGAACTTGATCAGGCCTCCTTCCCAAGCGACCAGTATCTCCGGCCCAACCTGCGGCCAGATCCAATCGGTGAGTTCCGGCAGGAAGAGAATCGGCAGCGTGGTAAGGATGATGCCCGCCTCCAGCCGTGCAAGTACGAGGAAAGGCCGGGTGATCCGGTGTACCCACACCGCCGCCAGCGCGGAGCCCAGTCCCAGTCCGAAGAAGAAGCAACTGAACACCCGGACGCTCGACTCAGCGCTCGCCCCAAGAAGGTCCGTCAACCGCCGGGTCCAGAGCAACTGATGCCCGAGCGCGGCCGCCCCGCTGAGGATCAGCAGGACGATCGCCGCGTGATAAACGCGCCGGGTGCCACGGGCATTCACGACACGATATTTGAACTGGTTCGCATGGAAATAAAGAGGCGAGCCCTGACCGGCACACGAATTCACGGTCAGAGCCCGCCTTCCCCGTCACCCGACGGGAATTGTTGTCCGCACTACGGCTGCGGCATCTGCAGGCCGAT
>JADHOF010000201.1 GCA_016779125.1 Verrucomicrobiia bacterium
CTCTGGTCTGGTCGGCGGTATTCCCGGCTTCGCCGCTGGGGGCACACCTGCTGAGTGCGATTCTGCACGGGATCAACGCGTCGCTCCTGCTCATCCTGATCTGTCATCTCGGTCAAACACTCGCCCCGACTGACAGCGCTCCCAGCCCGCTCCCGCTCACGATCCTTGCCACCGGAGTCTGGATGTTCCACCCGGCCAACGTCGAAACGGTCGCGGTCGCCAGCCGCGTGGGAGAGCTTCTCGGGCTGACAGCCTCGCTCACAGCCCTGAACTTTTACGCACGTCTGGACTTCGCCCGACCGCTTCTCAAACAGACAGGCTGCTGGACTGCCTGTTTGTTCCATGCAATGGGAACCCTTTGTTCCTTCCACGCCATCGGCCTCTTCGCGGCATTCCTCTCGCTCAATTCCCTTGCACCGCATCGCATTGGGCTGAAACCAAAATCCAACGCGCAAATCGCGCTCGAATCGGCCCCCTTCCTCGTCATCGCAATTGGCTCCATCGGAATGATGACAAATCTTACGGGTGCTTTTTCGGAACCCATCCCCGTTGTCGCAACCGAGCTTCTCGGTTTGTGGAATATCGCCCGGATCACGATTCGATGCATGGTTCCGTGGCCGCTGCCCGCCTTCGAAATCGGCCAGAGGCTCGCGGCCACTCTCATCTTGACGATCTGCCTCGCAGCAACGTTCCGCCGAAAACGATTTCCCGGATTCTTCGCGCTGTGGACCACCCACCTGACCCTGCTCGCGCCAAGCCTGCTTTCACGCGGTGACACCGTGCACACGAGCCACCTGTTCACCACCACGCTCATGATCATCGGAGGAGTCCTATGGCTCCGGATGTCACCACGCGCAATTCCGGCCAGGCACGTTCGATTCGTGGCCCTGCCCGTTATCCTCGCCCTGACGTGGCAGTGCCGGATCGAACTTCGTCACTGGCGCAACGACCATTCGCTCTGGCAACATCTCGCGGCGACCCTGCCGGACGGCCCGCAACGCGCGCGGGCCTGGGAGCAACTGGGAAACCGACGACTCGACAACGGCGATTTCGCCGCTGCGAGTCTGGCCTATACGGAGGCGTTGGCAATCACACCCGATTCGCAGACCGCGCCCCTGCTGTTCTCGTCCGGCATCGCCTCGGAACACACCGGACACGCCGAAGAAGCGATCGCGTTCTACAACAGCGCGGTCCGACTTGATCCGAATCTGACAAAGGCATGGCGACGTCTGGGGCTGTTGCTCTATGCTCGCGGCAGCGTCAGCGAGGCCGACGAGACCTTTCGACACGCGATCGCGTTACATGTCCACGACCTGGACCTCCACGTAACCTACGGGGAGGCGCTGCTTGATCGCGGCGAAGTCGGCCGCGCCGCGATCATCACCGGCTCCGCCATGGCAATTGAAACAAACGACCCGGCTTTGAAAGAGCGCTATCGCAACCTTCGCGAACGCGTCGCCGCGACGCGCAGGCCATGAAACAGCGTCACGTCATTTCCGCGATTCTACTCGGTCTGTTCGGCGTGATCCTCGTCGTCTACTGGCAGACGCTGTCCGCTGATTTTCTTCACTGGGACGACGATATCAATGTCTTCGAAAACCCGCATGTTCAGGGATTGTCCCCGGAAAATCTGCTTTGGATGTTCACCGACTTTGAACAGGCGATCCGCTACAAGGCGCTGTCGTGGCTGACCTGGGGCATTGTCCACGAACTGTTCGGACTGAACCCGTTCGGTTTTCACCTCGCCAACGTGTTTCTGCATACCATGAACGCGTGGCTCATGTTCTTTCTGATCCTTCGCGTCTTTCGCCGCAGCGAGGGCGAACAGAGCCGTTCCCATCTGATCGTGGTCGGTATCGCGACCTTGATCTGGGCCGTTCATCCAATGCGCGTCGAACCGGTCGCCTGGGTGACGGGACTCCCCTATCATCTCGCGCTCCTGTTCATCCTGGGTTCGACCATCTGTTATCTGCGAACAGATTTCAGTCGCAGCGTTTGGTCTCAATTCAACTTTCAGGCGTCGATCGGATTATATCTGTTTGCCGCGATGACCTATCCGATCGTGCTCGGTTTTTCGGCGGTCCTCGTCGCTCTCGATCTCGCCCCGCTCCGCCGGGGTTTGTCCTTTCGCACCGAGGTCGGCCGCAAAGCCTGGATTGAAAAGATGCCCTTCCTCATGATCGCGTTCCTGATGATCGGCGGAACGCTTTATGGCCGTTTCTTCAGGGTTGGGGACTGGTTTCAGGCCGCCGGCACGGAATCTTTCACCCTGACCGAACGAGTCCTTCAGGCGGGTTACGTGTGGGGCTATTACGTCTGGAAACCCTTGTGGCCATCCAACCTGAATCCCCTCTACGACACACTGTTGGAATTCTCCACATCCGACCCGAGATTCTTGGTGAGCACGCTTGCCGTGTTCATGCTTTCGATTTTCCTGGCCGCCAAACACCGCCGCTGGCCTGTCTTGGCCGCGCTTTGGATCGCCCATCTCGGCCTGCTTGTACCCATGCTCGGCCTGACTGAAAGGCCCCACTATCCGCACGATCGCTACTCCATCCTCAACGGAATTCTCTGGTCGATCGCCCTCGTCGGACTTTGGACGCGACTCCCCGAGAAACGACGGAAGGAGGGAATTGCAGTCGGCCTGGCGCTCACTTTGGTCCTTGGATTCATGAGCTGGAAACAGACCGAATTTTGGAAAAACGATTTCACGTTTTTCACGCGATTGGCGGAACGGACAGCGAAGCCAGACCTTCGCGCCGCCGCCCTGATGAAACTAGGCAATGCCCACGGGGAAGCCGGAAACGATCTGTTTGCCTTAAAGTTCTACGAGGACGCCCGAACCGCCGACCCACGATTTCCGCTGATTCAACTACCCTACAACCACGGGACGGCCCTCCTTCGAACAGGCAGGATCAGCGAAGCAATAAGCCAATTCAACCGAGCTCTTGCCATTCAGCCAAACCATCTTGGCACGCTGAACAATCTTGCCGTGTGTCATCGGCAACGGAAGGAATACGAGGCTGCGGTGTCCCTGCTGCGGAGAGCTCTTGAACTGGCCCCTGACAATCCCGATCTCGTGGAGAATCTCGGCGCAACCTTCTTCGAATCCGGCAACGACGCCGCGGCCGAGCCTTTGCTCCGCCGATCCCTCGACCTTGGTTCAAGCTCCATCGCCGCCCATCGACAACTGGCCGAGATCTGCCGTCACTCAGGCCGTCAGGAACTGGCGAACGAACATTCGCGGATCGCCTGGAAATTGGAACAGGAATCGAGATCCGCCTCGGAACGGTAACGGAGTCCCCACTCAGGATTCCGCCGCGCGCCGCGCTTCCTCCGCCTGGTCCTGCTTGTGCCAGACGCGCGCGATGATCACGCATATCTCGTAAAGAATCCAAAGCGGAATCGCCACCAGCACCATCGTGAACGGATCGCCGGAGGGCGTGATCACGGCCGATACAACCAGCATTCCCACGATGAAGTAATGACGGAATTCCGAGAGCTGTTTGTGATCCAGAAGCCCAATTTTGACGATGGTAAGCAACACGACCGGCATTTCGAACGCCACACCCATCACCAGCAAAAATTTGACAACAAAACTTAGATACTCGCTGGCGTTCCATTCGTCGGCGCTGAAGCCCAGCCAGTTGGAGAATTCGACCGAAGCGCGGAGAGCAACCTGAACGATCAGGAAATAACAAAACGCGACGCCCAGAATAAACAAGAGGCTGCCGATCCCGGCTGTCTTGTAGAGAAATTTCTTCTCGTTGACCTTCAGCGCGGGAAGCACGAATTCGGCGACAAAAAAGATGATGAATGGCGCGCCCAACACAAGCCCTCCGTACAGGGCCAGCTGCAGACAAAGCCAGATTGACTGGAAGGGACCATAGTTCTTGAGATCGACCATCACCTCGTCAAAACCGGTCGAATATCCTTTGGACTCTTCCGGAATGAGGGGCTGAAGCGCCAGAAACAGGTTTGTCCCGACATTTACCGGGATCATTTGATATCGCCCCTTGGCGTTCGAGAAAATGGGAGCGTTGGTGTCGATCCCCATCGATCCAAGCCCTTCTAGATCAAGTCGTCCCACCGTCCGATGTCCCAGCATCACCGGAATATCCGTCTTCGTCGTCGTTCCAAGCCTCTCAGCCTGATCCAACGGCCACATCAAAACCTTCACCAGATGCTTCGCCCCCATCATGCACCCCATCATGGCGATCATCATCGCGATCACACACTTCAGGATCACCCAACGAAGATCTTCGAGGTGATCAAGGAAGGGTTTCACCGGCCCGCCGTATGGATTGCCGTCTTCGTCCAGCTCGGGCTCGTAGTCAGGGACGCTGCGCTGATCGAGCGGCCCCGACGCGGCGGCGGATGCCAAGGCGGCCCCGCCTGCCCGATAAGCCGAATGTTGGGGATCGTCGTAGTGATGATCGTGATAGTGATAGTCGTCGTGAAAATCACCGTGCTCACCGTGATAATCATCCTCCCCGGCGTGATGGTCTTCGTAATGCTCCTCGTGGTACGGATCGTGATACTGGTCGTACTCGCCGTGATGCGAATCCTCGGAATGCGGATCTTCAACCGCCGGCTCTTCGGAATTCCCGGACAACCTTGCGAGATGCGGCTCGGCAACACCTGCCGCGGACACATCGGGCTCCGCAGAAGGAGCACTCCCTTCTTCACGCTTCTCGGACTCCAATCCCTCGGAAGCAGAACCGCCAGCCTCCACACTGGGGCTGGCGTCATCCTCGAGATTCTCGTTGTCCTTATCCGGGCCGCTGGCCATGGATCAGCTCGCGTTGCGTTCCGGTCGGACTAGTCCGCCTTCTTGTCCGAGTCTGCGGCAGGAGCATCGGATTCGGGCTCACGAGCAGGGCGCGGTGCCTGACGCCGCGGCGGCGGGCTGTGGTAAGGATCGTCCTCGATCGCCCGTTGCAGGTCGTCTTGAACATCCTGTGTCGCCTTCTTGAATTCCTTGATTCCGGAACCAAGTCCGCGGGCCAATTCAGGGAGCTTTTTCGCCCCGAAGAGAATCAAGACGACAACCAGAATCCCCATGATTTCCGGCCAACCCAGCATTGCAAAGAGTGTAGTGTTCATAGCGACAATTGTCCGATCGGCCCGGGTCAACGACGCGGTTTCAGCAGGATAAATTCACCCCGCCGATTCTGCGCCCAAGCAGCCTCGTCGTGCCCGAAGTCTTTTGGCTTGTCCTCACCATAGGACAAGGTGCGGATTCGTTCCGCCCCGATTCCGGCATTCATCAAGTGATCACGAATCGAATTGGCCCGCCGCTCGCCCAATGAGCGATTGTATTCCTCGGTGCCACGCTCGTCACAGTGCCCTTCGATGATGATTTTATACTGGCTTTGGGTTCGAAGGATCTGGATCACCTCGTCGAGCTTGACGATTTCAGCAGACCGAACAACCGAACTGTCGTATCCAAAGTAAACCGTGTTCGCGGCAAAGGCTCCGGTGTCTTTCGACATTCCCGTCTCACCGTCGATGTCGTAGGCCATGTCGGCCGTGCCATCATTACCCGAGTCCACCATGGGTCTCGGAATGGGCAAAGGCTCAATCGGGGGAAGCGACGTCGTGCCGGTGCCGCCAAACCCGGAGTCCTGATAGCCACCGGGAAGACCTCCGTCCAAAACACTTCGCCCCGGATCAATGGCGGGCGTGTTTCCCACACCGTCGTCCAGCGTCCCGCCCGCTCCCGGACCTTCCACGTCCACGCCACTCACTCCGGGAATCGGGGTGATGTTCTTGTCCGGACGTTTGGTGCGGCAACCGGTGGTCGCGACGACAACTGCGAGACACGCGACGAACAGCTTCAAGGAAACGGCTTTTTTCATGTTTTTATCAGGGGTCAAAACGGCAATTTCAGCGTGCCCACGCCGGCTGAGATGCGTTCCCGAGACTTAAAGGCACATCTTTTACCTGTTTGGTGGGCACGTCAAGCAAACTGAGGTAATACGACTGATCCGAGCGGCGTTTGACGAACATGATGGTCCTGGAATTCGCGGCCCAACTGGGATCTTCTCCCGCCACCAGCTGTTCGACCTGCCCGCCATCCGCAGGAACCGTGCAAAGCTGAAAGCCTCCACGCTGTGTCGTAAAGGCGATGGTCTTGCCATCCGGCGACCAGTCCGGCTCCGTGCAGTTGTAAACGCCCACTGTCTGAATCCGCTGCGCGCCGCCGCCATCGACCCGGATCTTGAAAAGCCGGGCCGGACCGGTTTCCCGTGAGACGTAGCAAATCCATCGACTGTCCGGCGACCACGTCGGCGTGGAGACCCCCGCCTTCACCCGCGTCAACTGCCGCAAATCTTGGCCGTTGATGTCGGAAACAAAGAGATTCGGCGAACCGCCCTTGCTGAGAACCATCGCGAGACGCCGACCGTCCGGGGAAGGGACCGGCGTCAGATTCGAGCCCGCGAAGCGAATGAGTGTCTGCCGCTTGCCGGTCGCGTATTCCTGCACATAAATGTCCGGATTACCCCGAACATAGGAGGTGTAATAGAGTCTGGAGTTGTTGGGCCCCCAGGCCGGCGCCGCGACGATGTTGCCGTCGCGCGTCACCGGCATCGCGTTGTGGCCGTCGTAGTCGGCGACATAAATCTCCCCGGAACGCTGGGTCCGGTTCTTGAACACGATCCGTCCCCGGGCGATGCCCTTCACACCGTGAATCTGCTCGACCACCTCATCGGCAAAGGCGTGCGCCAAGGCTCGCGGCGCAGCGCCCGTGAAGGCTTTCGAAAGCAGATACTTCTCTCCCGCCCTCAGGTATCCCTCAAGCCGGCCGGTGAATTGGCCGGTCACCTGATAGGCGGCCTGGTCTTCACCCACGATTCGACATCCCATCACCTCCAGGTCGAAGGCCAACACCTGCCGGACTTCCCCGCTGAAACCGCTGATGGAGACGGGGACCGGCTTCGTCGAATCCAACGCGATCTCCCGCTCGATCTGAAGTTTGCCGGCGGCGAACCCGTTGATCGTAAAAGTCAGGAACAGGGCCAGGGAAGCGCCCGCGACGAGTGGTCTGATTGATTGATTGCCCATTTCGGTCATTTTGCGCGAACGCTGAAATCGATGCTAAAGGTCTTGGAAGACTCGTCCATGCCGGGTGGAAAGGCCTGAAAGCGACGGACTCGGTCGATCAGTTCCTGAATGGAATTATCCAAGGCCCCCACCCCGCTTCGTCGGCTGATCCGCACGTCGGAAACGGAGCCGTCACGCCGGATCGTCACCGTCACCTCGGCGGATTGCCGGCTGCCCGCCATCTGGGAGGGCTCCCGCCACTGGCGGTCGTAGGTCTGCACGACATAGGCTCCGTAATCCATCGAGGCCCGCGAAGAGCTACCCCCGACCGACTTGAAATTCACATGGGACGAGAACTGCACGTCATTGATGACAGAATCCAGCTTCTCAAGCGCTCGCCGCCTTGCATCCTCAGCGCGCTTCGCCGCTTCGCGCCGCTTCTCCTCCTCCGCCTCACGCCGGCGTTTTTCAACACTGGATTCGGAGCGGCTGATGAGGTGATCGAGTGCGGCGACCTTGATGGTCTTGGGCTCCGGTTTCGGCACCGGCTTGACCACCCTTTTGGGAGCCGGCGCAGGCTTCGGCGCGGTCTTGACGATCTTCGGGGGCGGAGGAGTCGGCTTCTTGACGGGCTCCGGCTCCCGTTTCGGCTCCCGTTTCGGCTCCCGTTTCGGCTCCCGTTTC
>JADHOF010000202.1 GCA_016779125.1 Verrucomicrobiia bacterium
CGGGTGAAATCGTTTTCGATTCCGTATTCTCCCCACCCAAGGCATTCATCGCCCGGGCAAGCCACTTGCCGGATTTCGGCGAAGCGCTCTGAGAGGAAGCCCCACCGCCGGCACCCGATGAATCCGAAGCGCCTCCGCTTGGGCTACCGGACGGCGACGTTGATGCAGCCTGAGCCGAGGGCGCAGTTTGCCCGCTTTGCCCGCTTTGCCCGCTTTGCCCGCTTTGCCCGCTTTGTTCGTTGGAACCCGTTTCCCCAGACTGACCCGACTGTCCCTCTTTGGATCCGGCGCTCTTCTGACCGGATTCACCGGATTGGGCTTTCGATGAGTCCGAAGCCCTGTCCTTGGAGGCCATTGATCGTTCCGCTTCCACCTTGTCGCGAAGTTCAGACAGTGCTTTCGCGGCATTCTCGGAAGCCGCAGCGGCAGCACTGGCATCCTGCTGGGAAGACTCACCCATCCCTTGAGCCATTTCGGCGACCTCTTTCGAAACCGCTGCAACGCGATCGCCCATTTCAGGTTTGAGGGCCGAGGCGTTGGCCTCAGCGTTTCGCAAATGCTCACCCGCCCGCGCCATTTCTGATTTGGCCGCAGCTTGCGCCCGGGCCGCCTCGCCCTCCGACGGCGGAGTCCCCGCCCGCATCTCTCGGGCTGCTTCACGCTGAGCAGCCGCCGCGTTTCCAAGCGATTCTTCCGCCTTCGCCAGCGAAGTCTCGGTCATCCGCTGAACCTCTTCCCGCAGTTCCGGGTCGGTTCGCACCTGTTCTTTCAGCGATTCCTTCAGCGCTTGGGGATCACCCTGTGCGACACGCTGCAGGTTTTCCGCCTGCTCATAGCGCCTGTCCAATTCCTCCCGAATCCCCAAGGCCTTCTCCTGCTCCCGGAGGCCGCGCCGCGTCTCACCGGCAAAACCCGATTCCCGTTGCCGCAGGTGATCCGCCACTTCCCGGAGAGCAGCGGCCAGTTTGCCATTTTCAGCAGCAGATTTTTGCAGGGAACTCCTCCGATCGGCGGGAGAGACCGAAGCGAGCGCCTGACTCATGGAACGCTCGGCGGCGGCGGCCGGGCGGCCGATCATTTCCAGGGCGTCGTCCGCGTCACGGGCCAGTTCACGTCCTTCATTGGTGAAAATATTCTGCCGATTTCCATCCCGCCGAATTGCTTCCAAGCTCTTGGCCACGCTTTCATTCAGCTGTTTTTGTCCCTGCTGCAGTTCCCCCATCTCACGCGGGGAAAGGTTTTCGCGTTCCAAGGCCCTTTTGGTGCCGCTTTCCTGATTTTGAGCCGTTTCCGCGAGACGGCGAAGACGTTCCGACTCTTTCGGAGCCAAGGTCTCAAGCTTTTGGCGCGCTTCCTCACGGGCTGGTTCGGCGGCAAATTTTGCTTCCCCGATCATTTCTGCCAGGTGACCGAGTTCATTCGCCACGGGAACGGGGTCTTTCCCATTCTTCCGGTCCAACATCTGCCGGCTGACGTCCCGCCTGGCGGAATCCCGTCCCGCCCGGTCGAGCGCCTGCGCAACGGCCTCGGGAAGTGTGGATCGCTTGACCTCGCGCTGGGCGTTGTTGATCTCGTCGTTGATCCAGTTCCAATCCGCGGTGCGGTCGGTCGCCTGATTCGTCGCGTCCCCTTCCCAACGCTCCTCCCGCCCCAATTGCTTGACCGCCTGCTCAAGATTCGCCACCTGATGGGCGGTTTCGATTTTTCTCAAGGCCTGCTCCCCTGCCTCCAACTTTCGCCCCTCGTCGGAAGCGATTTCATGATTCCCCAAGGCGGCCAGATGCTCCAAGCCGGTGGCCGCCACACCCAATTCCGCCGCCAAGGCCGGGTCACCGCCGGGGCGCCGTTCCTCAAGATTGGCCGTGTCGCGGAACCTCGCGGCGGCGTTTGAAAGCGCGGCTTCCCGTTCCGCGTCCGCATCGGGATTTCCGTTCTTGGCCGCGCTTTCGATTCGCCTGAGTCCGGCGTTCAACTGTTTGAAATCCTCGGCGGGGGATTTGACCAGTCGACGGAGGGCGTCTTCTGCCTTCTCGGCCGCAACGAATTGCTCCTTCACCAAGGCACGCAAGGTTTTTTCCGTCTCCCTTACTTTGCGGCGCAGATTCTCCGAAGATTCCCCAAGGGAAGCCCCCGGAACGTCGGCCCGGGCGTCGCTCTCCACCTTTCCCCGGGCGTTCTGCAGCTCGACCCGGGACGCTGCCAGCCTGCGCCCGCTGTTCCCGATCGCGCCGTTCTGCAGGGATTCCAGCATCGATTCGCCTCGGGCAACCTGTGCCGCTGCTTCCGATTGTCGGCGGGCCAGACGGGTCCAGACGTTCGTGTCTGTTCCCGAGTCCCGCTTTGCAACGTCATTGATTTCGTCCTGACGCCGGGCCAATTGGTCGAAGTATTCCGAGGCGGCGGCGGTCATCTTCCTGCTCGCCAGCGCTTGAAACGCGGCGTCAAGAGCACGGGCATCGGCATTCACCCCCCGCGCCCTGGCACTGAGGCCGGGCAGGTCTGTCGTCGAATTCTCGCCCGCTAGTTTCGTGGATTCCCTTTCAAATTCCGCCAATCGACCGTGTCGCGCCTGACTCAGTCCCTGCCCCAAAAGCCCAAGCCGCGCGCTCTCGCGTCCCGGCGAAGCCGTCCGCATCACGTCAGCCAGACCGCTCATCGCCGCGTCCATGGCCGCCGCGATTTCGGTGGAGGCGCTCTTCACACCGGCGATGGCCTGACTCCGTTCGAGATCGTTCTCCGACTTCAATTTCGTCGCCCCCTCGTCGGACAAACTGGTCTGAAGCGAAGCGGCGGAACGGGTCATCGCCTCCATCGCCTTGCCCAAACGCCGCCATTGCTCCAGCTCCCGCTCATCCACGGAGGTGATCGCGGGCGTTCCGACCACGATTTCCACCGCCTCAGATTCCCCCTCGCCACCCCGTAGATCGACCGCCGCCAGCCGGGTTCGAATACGGTCCCCTTTTCCGACCTTCAACTGGATCAGGTCAAAGGCACGCCGCAGTGTCGCGTTGGTCGGATTGTCCAATGAGAGCGGAAACTCGGTCCAATCCCCGCCGTTGATTTGAACCTTCTGAACCACCTTGCGCAAACCGACATCGTCCGTTGCGCGGCCCTCGACGCTCAAACGCTCGTCCGGGGCGACCACCAGCCCGCTTTCCGGTGCGACGAGCGTGACCTTTGGGACCAGATCAGGCCACGGCTTGATCTCGTATTTGGGGGCGAATTTGTTCTCAAAACCCGTTTCCACCGCAATGAGCCGAACCTGATAGATTGCCGCATTGGTCATCTCGAATTGGGCTTCAACCCGATCCGGAGCCGTGATCTGCAAAGGCACGGTATTGGTCGCCTCTTCGGTGACCAACAGCATTTCACCCGCTTTTACAGCCTGATCCACCTTCATGACCAACCGCACCCGGGTCCCTTCCAAGGCGGCGAGGTCGCCATCCGCCTCCCGAACCGAACGGGACGGCTGGCCGGTGTAGGCAGGCGGGAGATATTCCTTTTCGTAGTGCTCCACATGCGGCCGAGCGCGGGTCGGCAACTGGATCACGCCGGTCGTTCCGTCACCGGCCGTCACACGAAACCGCGCGTCCGCAGCTCCGATGGTCAATTTTGCCGCGTAAACCCCGGGCTGCAGCTCCGTCATGTTCCACGCGCGCTGATTGTCGTCGTACCACGATTCCAAGCGCACTCGCTCGGGAAGCGGCCCGGACACTTTCACCCTTACTTCAAACTCGTCACCAAGCGGCAGCCAACGAAGGTCCTCAGCCGGCGCCAACACCGCGATTTTGACCCTTGAAGGTCTTTCCACCCCGGACCAAGGCGCAAAGGCGCGGACCAAGAGACGATCATACCTGAGAGGAGAAAACACCACCAAGGCCCCGAAAAGACCCACAACCAGAATAAAACTGATCGCGACACCATTCAGGACACGGCCAGGAAGGACGGCCCGCATATTCAACCCTCGAAGTCGCCCAGCCACCTCGCTCTGCAACATCCCCCGAAACGCCTCCGAGTCGAACTTGGCCTCCCCGCTCGTCTCCGCAAGCTCCACCGCCGCCAAGACCTTGCCATCCAAACCCGCCCAGCTTCCCTCCAAACGGCGGGCAATATCCCGGTCCGTCAGAGGTTTCAACCAATAGCGCCCCGTAAACACACACCAGACCGCGAACGCCGCGAGGTAGGCCAGGGCGGTGAACGTTTTTCGGACAGGCATCTCAAGCAACAACAACCCGTCTGCCGTCGCCGCAATTCCCATCAAACAAATCAGCACGGCAGTGCTCCCAAGAAGTCCGCGCCATCCGTTCAAGCTCCTCCACCGACGACGGAACGCGTCCAACTGCGCACGGGTATCAGGATTCAATTCCGCCGACATTGCCCCATTGAGACACATCCAAGCTCGGCTGAGAATACCGAATCGCACCTATTTCGACTCCCGGAATCCCGGTCGGAAGAGGCTCAAAACTCTATTCAAAAATGCTGATAATCATTAAGTGTCCTATTGGTTTAATACCCCGGTATTGACAACCATTGCCCAGTGGGCAACTATTGCTCTCTGCAAGGAAGAGCGTTCAAACTCATTCGAAAGAAAAGCCATGATAAAAAACAGAGCCAAAAACAAACTTCATCCCCACGCGTTCACACTCATCGAGTTGCTTGTTGTCATCGCCATCATCGCCATCTTGGCCAGCATGCTCCTGCCCGCACTGGCCAAAGCCAAGGCCAAGGCCAATAAAATCAAGTGCGTCAGCAACGTGAAGCAGATCGGCAACGCCATGTACACCTACGCGGCCGGCAAGGATGACAACATGCCCTGGATGCTATACCGGCGCTACAACGTACAGGTCAGAGACCCCAACAACCCGTCCGGCTTCTACACCTTTCAATCGGAGGCTCAACAAGGCAGCCGGACCCCCAATGCGTGGACTGCTTTCTATGTATTCTCCAACGAGCTGGGATCGCCAAAGATTCTCAATTGTCCCGGAAACCGCGTGAAAAGAAACGCCACGGCCACCGACTGGACCACCGGATCGGTTGGCTTCTTCAACACCACCGTTCACGGCCAGGTCAACGGATTGGTCGCCAACCACATTGAACGCTCAGAAAACACCCGCTACGGCAAGGCTGCCGGCTACGACCATTCCGTCTCCTATCTCGTGGTCAAACCCTTGACCGGACACCTCAACCGTGGAGCCAATCCGGTCGGTGATTCCCGTTTCATGACCGTCATGGATTTCAACATCAACACGGCCGAGCTCTCGTCCAGCACCGGTTTCCCAAACATCAACCCCTTCTATGGCGGTTTCAACACCACCTCGCGTGATTCCGAACAGGCCCGATCACTCGCCCACGCGACCGACGGAAACATCGGCGGCAGCGCCTCGGCCTACAATCCCGCCTCACGCAATTGGGAAACCTCCGATTGGGGTTTCGTGAAAGGAAACTACACCGACGAACGCTTCGCCTTGCACGGCGAAGAAGGAAACATCGGCATGGGTGACGGCTCGGTGGTCACCCCGACGGTTCGAGCCGACTTCCAGGCGCTCGGTGTCGGACACAACCACGCCATCCAAGGTCCCCGCCATGTGAACGGCATGCGCCAAGGTGGCGTCAACTCAGGGCTTTACATCCCTTTCTAATCCTTACTCCTGCGAAAAACTGCCGAAAAGGGCGCCCCCACAGGGCGCCCTTTTTTATTCAGACTATTTCAGATCAATTTTTTAAACCTTTTTACTACTTTCGTATTGACTCGAACGCACCATCCGGCTTTCTTTGATCACATCAAGGCCGTCTCGAAAACGTTGATACCAATCATCAACGAAGGCCCTAAATAAATAAAAAGACAAAAATGAAAAACCACCCCTCCGCCCCGCGAAGGCTGTCCGCCTTCACGCTCATTGAATTGCTCGTGGTCATCGCGATCATTGCGATTCTGGCCAGCATGCTCCTGCCGGCCCTCGCCAAGGCCAAGGCCAAGGCGAACAAGATCAAGTGCGTGAACAATCTCAAGCAGATCATCGCTGCCGGCCGTACTTGGGCCGCAGGCAAGGATGATCACATGCCGTGGGATCTCTACCGCCGCTATCGCGTTCAGATCTGGGATCCGAACGTTGCCGGAAAGACGTGGAACGATCAGATCCGCTTCGATCAGGAAGGTTCGCGTCACCGAAGCGCTCCCGCCGCCTGGGCTGGCTTCTACGTCCTTTCGAACGAACTCGGGACACCAAAAATCCTCAATTGCCCGGGCAACAAGATGAAGCAAAACGGCACCGCTTCGGACTGGACCACGGGAACGGTCGGCTTCTTCAACACCACCGTCCATGGGCAGGTGAACGGCCTGAGCGCCAATGCCATTCAGCGTTCCGAACGCACCAAATACGGCAAGGCACCCGGCTACGACAACTCGATCTCCTACACAATTATCAAGACGGAGACCTACCACGTGAACTTCGGCGCAAACACGGTCGGTGACGGCCGCGCGATGTTTGCCATGGACTTCAACGTTCAATCTGCGGAGGTAGCGACGACAACCGGTTTCCCCAACGTCAACCCCTTCCACGGCGGCTTCCAACACACATGGGCGAACCCTAATGACCAAAACAATGAACAAAACGCCTATCACATGAAAGACGGTGGACCGAACGGCGACGTGGGTAACCGCAGCTACGAGACGCATGACTGGGGTTTCTGCAAAGGAACCTACACCGACGAGCGATTTGCACTCCACGGTGAGGAAGGGAACATTGCGATGATGGACGGCGCGGTCATCACGCCCGCCGTGCGAAACGATTTCCAAGCGCTGGGCGTCAGCCACTACCACGCGACGCTGGGTCCGCGAAACGCGAATACCACAGTCACCTGGGGCATCAACTGCTGGCTCATGCAGCCCTACTGAACACTATTCAACAAGAATCTAAGCACACGCAAAAGGCGCCCTTCGGGGCGCCTTTTCTGTTTCAAAGGCTGGCTTCGAAACCACCAAATCGTAAATCCAAGAGTCAGACCACCCGTCGCACCCAAGCAGCGCTGCGCGGCATTCTTCGAGAGGAGGATCCCCGCAATTGCAGAGATGAATTTTTCCTCTCTTGAGCAAAAAGGCACATAAACACAGGGTGACGCCCCAACCCCTTTGATACGAAATCAAGTTTAATACTTAGGTATTGACACGACACTTAAGGTGAGCAATCTTTGCCCTCGCTTAGCAAAAACTACCCACCCGTTCCTCACCTGTAAAATGAACCCTATCCCTCAAAAGAAACAAATCAAAGCGTTCACACTGATCGAACTACTGGTCGTGATCGCCATCATCGCGATCTTGGCGAGCATGCTCCTGCCCGCCTTGGCCAAAGCAAAGGCCAAGGCGAACAAGATCAAGTGCGTCAACAATCTCAAACAAATCATTGCCGCCGGACGTACATGGGCCGCAGGCAAGGATGATCGCATGCCGTGGGATCTCTACCGCCGCTATCGCGTTCAGATCTGGGATCCAAACGTCGCCGGAAAGACGTGGAACGATCAGATCCGCTTTGATCAGGAAGGTTCGCGCCACCGCAGCGCTCCCGCCGCCTGGGCTGGCTTCTACGTCCTTTCGAACGAACTCGGGACACCAAAAATCCTCAATTGCCCGGGCAACAAGATGAAGCAAAACGGCACCGCTTCGGACTGGACCACGGGAACGGT
>JADHOF010000203.1 GCA_016779125.1 Verrucomicrobiia bacterium
TGGAGGTGTTCATCGTGGGACGCAGCCCAATCGACGAGGTCCGCGCCTATGGCGACAGGGCGGGCGTGACGGTGACGGGCGGTGTGCCGGATGTGCGGCCGTATTATCGGCGCAGCTGGCTCCAGATCGTACCCTTGCGAATCGGCGGCGGCACGCGACTCAAGATCGTGGAGTCGATGGCGATCGGCACACCGGTGGTGTCCACAACCATCGGCGCGCAGGGCTTGGGCATTCGTCACGACGGCGACATCCTGTTGGCGGATACGCCGGCGGAGTTTGTGAACGAAACCGTGCGGGCGCTGAACGACCCGGCATTGCGCGCCCGGATTGAAAAGGCCGGGATCCAGACCGCCAACGAACGTTTCTCCTGGAAACACTTCGGCACCGAACTCTGCCGGGCCTACGCCGATCTCTTCAAAGCGTAACCGTTGCTTGCGGGCAGCCTGCCCCCGGCGCGCGGGACTCCAGTCCCGCTTTGCGTTTTCAACCACCCGCGACGGAAATCCCCGGCAAGCTGCCCCGTATTGATCCTCGCACAGTGTGGGCGGGCGTGGACGCCCGCGCGCCGGGGGGCGGGCCGGTTGCCGGTGGCTGACGACCGAGGATGTATTCCTGAAACCAGGAGCGGTATTGCCGGGATTCGAGCCAGCCGCCCGGACGTAACCGAAAGACGAGACGGTGGCCACCGGTCGGGGCGATGAAGTGGGTTGAGGAATTCCAGTTGGTGGTGCCGGCGACCATGAAGAGCACGTTGCCGGTGTCGCCGCCGGGTTCCAGATCGAAACGAACACTCTCGTCGGGTGCGATCACCGCGATGGCAAAGCGCTGGCCGCAGGCAAGGATCTCGACGCCGTGGATGGGCGACGCTGTTTCGTTGCTCACCATGATCTTGGAATTGTTGGATGAGGCGGCGGCGTAGATCAGCACCAGGACGAAGAGAAACAGCGCCGCAATCGGCAGGAGCAAGCGCTTGCGAAGCCACCAGGGACGCGGTTTGTTCATTGCCCGGAGGATAGGCGACAAATAGAGTCGCCGCGAATCTTTCGCGATTCTGTGAGATGAAATCCGGTTCCAAAATCAAACCGTCCAGCGCATCGATCGCCATGCTTGGCGTGCCTTTCGATAATGTGACGATCGGGGAGACGGCCGCGATTGTGGAACGCATGATCGCCTCCGGCCGGCCGCATTACATCGCCACGGCGAATGTCGACTTCCTGGTGCAGGCCAGCGAGGACGTGGAGTTGCGGCGCATCCTTTTCGATGCGGATCTGATCGTGTGCGACGGGACGCCTTTGGTGTGGGCGTCACGTTTGTTGGGCAATCCGTTGAAGGAACGGGTGGCGGGTTCCGACCTGGTGCCGCTGCTGTTGAAGATCGCCGAGGAGCGGCAGTACCGGGTGTATTTTCTGGGCGGCAAAGACGAGGTCGTCGAGCAGGCGATCCGGAACATCCGGAGGGATCATCCGAAGCTGCAGCTCGCGGGATACTACTCGCCGCCGTTTGCGCCCTTGCTGGAGATGGATCACGACGACATCTGCCGACGCATCAACGAGGCGCGGCCGGACATGTGCTTCGTCTCCTTCGGTTGTCCCAAGCAGGAGAAGTGGATCTGGATGAACCGGGACAAGATCAAGGTGCCGATGTCCGTGGGGGTCGGGGCGACGATCGATTTCCTGGCCGGCTCGGTGAAGCGGGCACCCCGCTGGATGGGCGGGCTGGGTCTGGAATGGATCTACCGTCTCTGTCAGGAGCCGAAGCGTCTGTTCAAGCGTTACGCGAAGGATCTGTGGTATTTCGGCTTCGCGATCCTGCGGCAGTTGTGGGCGATGAAGATTCGGTCGAAGCCCAGGTCCGATGCCGCCGCCGAGGTGTCGATCCGCGAAGGTGCGCAGTATTTCCACCTGAAGATGCCGGACCGACTGGACGCGCCGGCGGTTCAGGACAACCTCGTATTGATCGACGAGGCCGTCGCGTCGGGCAAAGCGATCCTGTTGTGCGAGGTTGATTGTTCCTTCATCGACAGCACGGGTGCGGGCTTTCTCGTCCGGCTTGCCAAACGTGCGGGGGACGACCGGTTCACGCTCGTGCTGGTGAATGCAAGCAAGCGGGTGCGGTCGGGCCTCGCGATGATGAAGCTGGACAAGATGTTCCGCTTTGCCGCCAGCCGGGAGGAAGGGCTGGCATTGGCGCGGGGCCTGCTCCTGGCGGAGGCAGCGGACGCGCGGCCGGCGGACAGCGACGGCGCATGTCGGTTGATCTGGTCCGGGGAGCTGACGGCCGGGAATGTCGCCAAGGTGTGGGAGCAATCGGAGTCCGTGTTCGACGGGGCGATTCCGGGCGGCGACGCCTTGGTGGTGGAACTCAGTGGTTTGAAATTCATCGACAGCTCCGGTGCCGGGTTGATGGTGAAGCTGAAAAAGGAGGCGATCCGACGGGATGTGGAACTGCGATTTGAAGGCGTGACGAAGGAGGTTGAGAACGTGCTGAAGTTGACGCGACTGACCGGATTTCTGCTGGGGGGGACGCGATGAAGGTCGGCCTGAGCACCACCATGATCCAGCGCGGCAAGGGCGGGATCGGGCAATACGTCTTTGCGTTGGTGAAGGCGATGCTGCGGGAGCGGCCGGACGTGCGGCTGCATCTGTTTGTCCTGCGGGAGGATGTGCCGCTGTTTGAATTCGCGGGAGACCGGGTGGAGATCATTCCGGTGGACGAGGCCCTGCGGTCGCCGATCAAGAACATCCTGTTTCATCAACGCGCGGTGCCGGCGGAGGCGCGGCGGCGCGGGCTGGACCTGCTGCACGTGCCGAGTTACCGGCGCATGATCTGGTCGCAGAAGGTGCCGACGGTTGCGACCATTCATGATCTCGCGCCCTTTCACGTGGCGGGCAAATACAATTTCGCGCGGATGTTCTATGGCAAGGTGATCGTGAAGCAGATCGCCCGGCGGCAGCAGCGGATCATCGCGATCAGCCAGAACACGGCGAAGGACATCGAGGCGTTCTTCGGGATTCCACGAAAGCGGCAGAAACTGATATTGAACGGGATCGATCACGAGCGGTTTCGTCCGGGGGAGGTCGGGTCCGCACGCGCGGCGGTGGCGGCGGCCTGCGATCTGCGGCAGCCCTACTTCCTCTACATCTCACGACTGGAACATCCGGCAAAGAATCACGTGCGGCTTATCGAGGCGTATGAACACTTCCGGAGGGAGAACGCGTCCGACTGGCAGCTGGTGCTGGGCGGCGGGGACTGGCATGGCGCAGAGGTGATCCATCAACGCGCGGCGGAATCGGAGTTCGCGGCGGACATCCGTTTTCTCGGTTTTGTGAAGGACGAGATCGTGCCGGACCTCTACCGCGCGGCCGGGGCCTTTGTGTATCCGTCCCTGTTCGAGGGTTTCGGTCTGCCGCCGGCCGAGGCGATGGCCTGCGGGTGCCCGGTGATCAGTTCAACGGCGGGTTCGCTGGGCGAGGTGGTGGCGGACGCGGCGGCGATCATCGATCCGGAAAAGGTCGGCGACCTCACGACCAAGCTGACCCACCTGGCGACGAACGAGGCCACGCGGACGAAGCTGATCGCCAAGGGGCTGGAAAACGTGAAGCGCTTCGACTGGGGCGCGAACGCGCGGGCGGTGGCGTCCGTTTACGACGCGATCACGGGCCGGGACGAGTAACGCGGCGGGGCAACGGGAGAATCACCTGTCTCAATGCGGGAACGCGGACTAAGCTGACGACGATGGAACTGCTGGCCTATTGGAAACTGCGCGAGCGCCCTTTTGAGGCGACTTGGGACACGCGCTTTTTCTATCCTGGCCGTTCCCACAACGAGGCCCTGCATCGGCTGCAATACCTGGTTTCCGAAGGCTCCATGAACGCGGGCATGTTCACCGGCGAGATTGGTTGCGGCAAGACGCTGACCACGGCGGTGTTTCGCGAACGCTTGAAGGATCCCCGATTTCTCATCGCGTACCTGGAAAACTCGGCCTTCTCCTTCCCGGAAATCTTGGCTCACCTGCTACGGGAGATGGGGGTGGAGGCGGATCCGGCCGCGGGACGCTTCGCGCTGTATGAACAGTTTCGCGGCGAGCTGCCGAAGCTGGCCGCGTGCGGGCGTCGTCTCGTGATCGTGCTGGACGAGGCGCAGGACGTCGACGAGGCGACGTTGAAGGATCTGAAGTCGCTTACGAATCTGAACGGCGGCGGCAAAGATTACCTGACCTTGTTGCTCATCGGCCAGCCGGAGTTGCGCGAGGTGGTATCGCGAATGCCGCCCCTGGATCAGCGGATCGGGTTGCGGTTTCATCTGCATCCGCTGACGAGGACGGAGACTGTCGACTATCTGGCCTTCCGCCTGCGGGCGGCCGGGCATTGCGGGGAGACGATCTTTACGGACGAAACGATCGGGCGCATCCACGAGGCCACAGGTGGCGTGCCGCGCGAGCTGAACCGGGTGGCCAAACTCGCGCTGGAACATTCGTGGGTGCATGAATCCCCGCTCGTCGCCCGCGCCTCCGTGGAGACGGTGGTGCGGGATTGGGAACGCCACCAGCTTTCATCCGCCCCATGAGCAACCCGGGGGACAGCGAAAGGAACGAAGACGAGCTGAGCCTGCGCGCGGTGTTCGACAAACGCGGAGAGAGCGAAGCCGCGCCCCCGACGCCCGCACCGCAGGCAACGCCGTCGACCATGGACCCGACACCGTTGAGCGAACCGGTCACGTCCCAGGAGCCGTTGTCCTCCATCGCGCCGCCGCCCAAGGTGAAGACGGACGATGATGACGAGGGTGGGATTCCACTGCCTTTTGATCCGATGCGGCTGGTGCTGGCCCTGATCCGGGTGTTGCCGATCGCCTTCGTAATCGGAGTGGCCTTCGGCGTGGGTGGTTATTTGTTCGCCGACATGCGGTTTCAACCCTCCTACACGGCCTGGTCACAGATCATGAAGGTGGAGATCCGCGACATGTTTCGCACCTTGGCGGTCGGGGAATCGTTCAAGCCGAAGCAGTTGTCGCTCCAGACGATGGTGAACCTGATGGTCTCGCGGGCGATCATCGACAAGGTGGCCGGGCAGATGAATCCGCCCTTGCCACCGGGCGAACTGCGCTCGGGACTGACGATCACGCCGGAGCGCGAGACGGAGCTGATCACGATCCAATACAGCAGCGGCCGGACGCCGCAGGACACGGTCGCGGTGTTGAACCTGTTCCTCCGCGAGGTCGTGAAGATGACCAAGGATTTCCAGACCCAGGAGGCGAACGAGGTGCACACCTATCTCGCCCGGCAACTGGCGGATCTGGATGCGGAGTCCAAGGTGATCGGCGACAAGATCCTCTCCTTTTCGCGGGACGAAAAGATCGTGGACATCGAGAAGGAGATCGGCGCCTACCTCGGTGAGTTGACGGCATTGAATCTCCAGTTTGAAACCCTGCGGGTGGATCAGGAAACGCTGGACCTGAAGATCAGCTCGCTGGAGAAGGAGCTGGCGAAGCAGAATCCCATGGCGGACCAGTTGCGTCAGGCGGGCAAGCAATTGGACGATCTGCTGGTGCAGTTCACGGAGGAGAATCCGATCGTGATCAGCCATCGCGAAAAGATCGCGAAACTGGAGGAGGCCCTGCGGGAGGAGGAAAAGCGGCGGGTGTCCTCCGAGCTGCAGCCGGCCGACACGCCCATCGGACAGGCGCTCTATCTCGACATCGTCAAGTTCCGTTCGGAGAAGGAGAGCCTGAAGGTGCAGCTGGAGAAGTTGACCGAGTATCGGGCGCAGTTGCAGGAGCGCCTCGCACGCCTACCGGCGAAGGGGGTCGAGTACGCGAAGCTGAAGTCCCGTGAAGCCTCCCTGGAACAGACCCGGCAATTGCTTGCCGCGCGGAATCGCGAGACGGAGCTGTTTCTGGAGAACGCCCCCGGTCTTTACCGGATCGGCACGGCGGCTTCCATCGATGACGTGGCCACGTTCAGTCCCATGAAGAACAAGATTGTCGTGACGCTTGTGGCCTTCGTCTTTGGCGTTGGCCTGATCTGTTTTTTCGGGGTGGTGATCGAGACTTTGGACGAGCGGATCAAATCCGCCACCGACCTCGCCCGGGTGACCGGCGTGCCGGTCGTGGCGAAGCTGCCGGTGCTGGGCAGGCTTTCGGCGGGTGAGCAGTCGAGCTGGGCCTTCCGCACGTGGACGCAGATCTCCGGCCTGCTGTCCCGGCCGGACACCCACCCGGTCGTGATCGGTTTCATGTCGGGCGAGCCGGGCGAAGGGCGATCGACCTGGATCGGACTGCTGTCCACCACGGCGACGAGTCGTGGCAACAAGGCGGTGACGGTCACGAATGAAACCGGCGACGCCACCTACGGCCCGAAGCTGGCCTTGGGAGAAGCGCTGGCCGATCCGCGATCCGTGAGCCGGCAGTTGGCGACGGAGGCGGTCGCCCGGGTGCGGCTCGCGATTCCGGACGGCTGGCGATGGGATCTGGCCCAGCGCAAGGCGTGGCATGCGGCGCTGAAGATCTGGCACGAGATTCCCGGTTGTCTGGTGTTCCTCGAACTGCCGCCGGCGGTGGATTCGGAAGCCGTGCTCCTGGCCGAGCAGGTCACCGATCTCTTCTGGGTGTCCGTGCCGACCAAGGAGAAAGCGTCCGTGACGGCGGATCAGATCCAGATGCTGCGCGAATCGCGGGTGAATCTGGTGGGGGCCTTGCTGAATCGGGAGGTCGGTCTGATGCAGCAGTTCTTCGGCAGCCGAAAGAAGCTGCGCCAACTGCTGGGCGGACTGGTGTTGGGACTCGTGGTCAACCCGGCCGGGGCCGCGACGAATGCGCCGCCCGTGAATGCGAATCTGGACGGGGGCGTGCCAAAGCCGGCGGCGGAGGCCCGGATCTCGGTCTCCGATCGCCCGCAGCTCGCACAGTGGCAGCAGCGACTCACCCTGGGACCGGAAGACCAGATCAACATCTCGATGTACCAGGTGCCGAACTCGCTCCGGAAAGAGGTCGAGATCGGACCGGACGGCACGATCAACTACATGCACGCGCAGGGCGTGCGGGCGGAGGGTCTGACGATCGACGAGCTGCGCGAGGCCTTGCGCGAGGCGATGAGCACCCAGTATCGGAACGTGCGGGTGATCATCACGCCCCACCAGTTCCGCAGCAAACGCGTCTACCTTCTGGGCAAGGTCACGGCGAAGGGCAGCTACACGCTGGACCGGCCCCTGACCATCATCGAGGCGGTGGCGCAGGCCTTCGGTCTGGAGATCGGCCTGTTTCAGCAGAACACGGTGGAGCTGGCGGATCTGAACCGCTCTTTCCTCATGCGCGGCGGGCGGAAGATGGATGTCGATTTCTACAAACTCTTCATGCAGGGCGACCTGTCCCAGAACATCCTGCTGGAACCCGACGACTACATCTACATGGCGTCGTCGATTGCGAACGACTACTTCGTGCTCGGCGAGGTGCGGACTCCCGGCAAGGTCGGTTATGTGGCGGACGCCACCGTGATCACCTCGATCGTTCAGCGCGGTGGTTTTTCCGAACGGGCCTTTTTGAAGAAGATTCTTGTGGTGCGCGGATCGATGGCCAAACCGGAGACCTTTGTGGTGGACGCGGAAGCGATCCTGAGCGGCCGACAGGCGGACTTCCGGGTC
>JADHOF010000204.1 GCA_016779125.1 Verrucomicrobiia bacterium
TGACCATGGCGCAGTCGGTGGGCGGGAGGTCGAAGTTGCGGAGAATGCGATCCGCAAGGCCGGGGACATTTTCGAGGAACATCGCCTGACGCTGTCCGTTGGAGCCGGCGACGTGGTTGTGAAAGGTGAGGGACAATTCGACCATCGGGTTGAATCCCGGAAAGGAACCGTAGCGGGGCCACATCTCCTCGACCATGATGCGGCTGTGACCTGAGCCGAACAGATGGACGAGGCCGCCGCCGAGAATCGATTCGGCAAACCAGTCCGCAGCCTGGCGGATGGCCGGCATTTGGGATCGCACGGTGGCGAGCAGGTCCGCGCTTTTGTTCAGGTAGTCTTCGCCGGGTGACATGGGGGCGGCAGAATAGGCGGCCGGTTCCGGCAGTCAAACCGCGATGTACGCGACGTTTACATCGGCGGGATTTCGGAACAGGGTGGCATCGAAATCCATGAGAAACATTCGATCGATTTGCGCCTGTCTGTTCATCGTGGCGGGATTCGGGGCTTCCGGTGCGCCGGAATGGTCTGATCTCGAGCGTCCTGAGCACAATTATTGGGAGCGGCCCTTGGACGACCGATTCACGCGACTGAAGGATGACCTTGAGCAGGGGCGTCTTCCTTTGGACTACGGGAGCGAACTGGCGTTTTTGAAGAGCCTGCTGAAGGCGCTGGAGATTCCGGAAAGCTCGCAGGTGATGTTGTTTTCAACGACGAGTCTGCAGCTCCGGTTGATCACCCCGTCCAATCCCCGGGCGATCTATTTCAATGAGGATCTCTACATCGGTTACATTCCCGGAGGACGAATCGAGGTGGTCGCGATGAACCCGGAGCTGGGCGGGGTTTTCTATATCTTTGACATCCCACGCGATCGCCAGCAGGTGCGGGTGGAACGGTCCAACCGCTGCATGAACTGCCACGCCTCGGAGGACACGATGCACGTTCCCTCGCTGCTGGTGAAATCGGTCATACCGGGGCCAAACAGCGGCAGTCTGAAGGCGTTTCGCATCGGCGCATCAGGGCATGCCATTCCGCTGGCGGAACGTTTCGGAGGCTGGCACGTGACCGGTGGGGACGGCTTCGAGCATCAAGGCAACGTGACGGGACGTTACGTGAAGGGCAAGATCGTGACCTCCGCCAATCCGCCGGGCTATCGCTTTCGTTGGGATCGATACCCGGTGAAAACCAGTGATATTCTACCGCATCTCCTGCTTGAGCATCAGACCGGTTTTGCCAACCGGGTGTTGAAGGCGGGCTACAAGGCGCGGGCTTTTCTCGCGGCGGACGAGGGGAAATTGACGTCCGCACAGGAGGCGGAGCTGGAGGCGGAAGCGGAGGAAGTGACGCGATACCTTCTGTTTGTCGATGAAGTGGCTTTTCCCGAGGGCGGATTTGTCGGCGACACCGTTTTCAAGAAGGACTTCCGGTCGAATCGGAGGGAGACTTCGGATGGATTGTCTTTGAAGGACTTCGATTTGAGCCGACGTCTCTTCGCGCATCGCTGCAGCTACATGATCTACAGCCCGATCTTCTCCGGACTTCACGCGGAGATGAAGCGGAGGATTTACGCCCGGCTGGAAGCGGTGCTTGGAGCGGGGCAATCCGTGAAAGGATATGAGTCGCTGACCTTGCCCGAGCGGATGACCATCCGGCGGATTCTGGTCGAGACCCTTGCCGGATATCCGGGGGGATCCTGAAACAAAAAAAGCGCCCCGCCATTCGACGGGACGCTTTCGCAAATGAAGGCTGCGATCAGTTCGCGGCTTTTTCGGTCTTTTTCTCGGCTTTGAGCCAGCCGCTGATGCCGGCGGACAGGTGCTTGACGTTGGTGTAGCCGAGCTTGGTGGCAGCCTTGGCGGCGCTCTGGTAGGCGCTGCAGCTCGGGCCGCCGCAGTAGGCGACGATCAGGGCGTCCTTGTTCTTGGGGAGGAGGCCTTTGAGTTCCTTCTTGGCCTTGGCGAAATTGATTGCGCCGGGGATGTGGCCCTTCTTGTAGGAGCTGGCGCCATTCACGTCGATGACGGTGACGTCACCCTTCTTGATATGGGTTTCCAGCTCTTCGATGCTGATGTCGGGGAATTCGCCAGCCATTGCGGACGTGGCGGCGAAGGCGATGGCTGTGACGAGTGCGAGGATCTTCTTCATACGTTGGATAATGAGGTGTGTTTGTTGATTCTACTGACAAGGTGCCCGTTGTCGGCGAATGGTCGCCTCTCGGAACAGCGGGCTTTCGGGGATAATAGAAGCATTGAGCGGCCTGTTTATTCCATCATTCTTTTGTGACAGATCTGAAATCGACAAAGTGTTGGCAATCAGCGGGCTGGAATTCGAAAAAGGGCTGTCAATCGCCGTACAATTGTGAGAAACGCTTTGATCGCGCCGACAACATGAAAAGCCTTCGTTTCTCTCCCCAACAAATTCGTATTTTTCTCGCCGGCTTGATGATTGCCGTTGTAGCCAGCGGTTGTGTTTCGCGGTCGGGGGGCTATTCCTTCGGCAATCGCTGGGCCGGTCGGTCGGCTTCCGGTTACAGCCGCACGCAATTCTCGCAGCAGTCGTCCAGCTCCTCGGATCAAGTCGGAGCCACGGATTACGAGCTCGGGGTGAACGGCTCCACGGTGGAGACCAGCACGGTCGAGAGCACCTATGAAACCGGATCGATTGCCAATCTGATACCGCCCACGACGTCCTCCACCACCACGACGGTCACGGAAACGGTTCATCAAACCCATCGCAATGCCACCGAAATCAGCACCGGAAACGTGGTTGTCACCAAGAAGATCACGGCCCGGGGTTCGTCGGGCACGGATTTGCAGACGGATCTTTCCCTGAATCCGACGCGGCACGTCGGTGAGGTGAAGCTGAACCTTTACGTGCCGGACAACGCCTCCTTTGTGCGGGCTGAACCTCCACCGACCACGGTGTCGGGGCAGAAGCTTTCATGGGAATGGTTTCAATTGCACCCGAATGAGAATCAAAACGTCTCCGTCTGGTTGCGTCCCAGCGGGCAGGGGAACGTGCTCAGCTGCGTTTCGGTGCAGGCCTTGCCGTTCGGTTGCGTAGAAGCCGAGATCGGCGAACCCCGCCTGGGCATTGACAAATCCGGCCCGGCCACGGGTGCCATCGGGCAGCCGCTCACCTACTCGATTCGAGTCAACAACTCAGGCAACTCCGTCACCGAGAACGTGGTTGTCACCGAATTTGTCCCCGAGGGAATGGTTCACTCGACCGGTGCCCGCGAACTCAGGCTGGAAGCCGGCAACCTGCAGCCTGGCGAGACCAAGACAACCTCAATCACGCTCACCCCCCAGCGTAGCGGTGAGTTTGTGAATCGCGTCGAGGCCCGGGCGGGGAATGCCGCGATGGTATCGGCGACCGCCAGCACGCGAGTTGTCCAGTCCGGTGTCAAATTGGAGAAGAGCGGTCCCCCTCAGCAGTTCCTGGGCAAGTCCGCGACCTACCAGATCACAGTCAGCAACTCGGGGGACACGCCGCTGAGCGGCGTGGTGGTGACGGACAACGCGCCGCCCACCACGACCATCACGGACGCGAGCGGAGGTCAGGTGTCCGGCAATCAGGCGGTGTGGAACGTGGGCAATCTTGGGGTCGGTCAAAGCAAGACGATGGCGGTGGCGCTTGGCGCGAGTCAGGCGGGGACCACCGTCAACACCGCCAGTGTGCGGACGGCGGAAGGCGTGAACGCGAAGGCGGAGGCGGCGACGCTTTGGCGGGGATTTGCGGCCGTGCTGGTGGAGATGGTTGATGACCCGGATCCGTTGCTGGTCGGCGATACCGTCCGCTACACCTTGCGGGTCACCAATCAGGGCACCGCGCCGGATTCGAATCTGCGGGTGAACGTAAAATTTCCGTCGAACATCCAGCCGGTGTCCGTGTCCGGTGTCACGCCCGGCAAGGTGAGCGGGGATACGGTGGCTTTGGAGACCTTGGACACGATCGCGGCCAAGCAGGTGGCCTCCTGGGTGATTGAGGCGAAGGCCACGGGCAAGGGCGACGGGCGCGTTGTCGCTGAGATCAACACGGAGATCCTCAAGGGACGTCCCGTTGCGGAAGTCGAATCGACCCAGGTTTATTGATCCGCCGACGGCTCCCGCCGTCAGGCGTGGTGCTCCTGCAGCGTGCAGACCTCGTATCCGTGCTCTTTCAAGGCGCGGATTCCCAGGACGGCGGCCTGCGCGCAGCTCATGGTCGTCATGATCGGAGTGCGGGTGTAAACCGCCGTGGTTCGGATCTTGATCTCGTCCGCGCGCGGCGTCTGTCCGGCGGGGGTGTTCACGACGAGTTGAATCTCGCCGTTTTTGAGGAGATCCAAGGCGTTCGGCCGTCCTTCCGCGAGTTTGTGAAGCAATTCGACCTCCAAGCCGGCCTGCTTCAAAATCTTGGCCGTGCCGGAGGTGGCCACCAACTCGAAGCCCAGCTCGACGAAATTCTTCGCCAACGTGGCCACCTGGGCCTTGTCGGTGTCATTGACGCTGATGAACACCTTGCCTCCGCCCGGAAGCGCTGAGTTGGCGGCCATCTGTGATTTTGCGAACGCGATGCCGAGATCGTCGTCGAGGCCCATCACCTCGCCGGTGGAACGCATTTCGGGGGAGAGAAGAATGTCCTGCCCGTGAAACTTGTTGAAGGGAAACACGGATTCCTTGATCGCCCAGCACGCGGGCTTGACCTCTTCGGTGAAGCCCAATTCCTTCAGCGTCTTTCCCGCCATCACCCGTGCTGCGAGTTTGGCGAGGGGATGCCCGATGGCCTTGCTCACGAATGGAACCGTGCGGGAGGCCCGCGGATTGACCTCGATCACGTAGACCGTTTCGCCTTTGACGGCGTATTGCACGTTCATCAGCCCTGTGACCTTCAGCTCGCGGGCCATGGCGTGGGTGTATTCACGAATCGTTTGCATCACCGACTCGCCAAGCGTGTGGGGCGGCATCACCATGGCTGCGTCGCCCGAATGGACCCCGGCGTATTCGATGTGTTCCAGCATTCCGCCCACGACGATGGTTGCGTCGTCGGGGTTTTCGTAACGACCCACGTCGGCGATGCAATCCACATCGACCTCCGTGGCTTCCTCAAGGAATTTGTCCACCAGCACGGGCCTTTCAGGGGACGCCTGCACCGCTTCGCGCATGTAGCGGCGCAACTCGTCGTCGGAATAGACGATTTGCATCGCGCGACCACCCAGCACGAAGGAAGGCCGGACCAGCACGGGGTAACCCAGCTTTGCCGATTCACGGAGCGCCTCCGTCTCGTTTGTGGCGAGGCCGTTCGGTGGCTGGGGGATGTTCAGCTTGTGAAGCATCGCGGAGAAGAGTTCGCGATCCTCGGCCTGTTCGATGCTTTGCGGGCTGGTGCCGATGATGTTGACGCCATTGGCCTGCAGGCCGAGCGCCAGGTTGAGGGGGGTTTGTCCTCCAAATTGCGCGATTGCCCCGCTGCACTTTTCCCGTTCGTAAATGTGAAGAACGTCTTCCAGTGTCAGGGGTTCGAAATAAAGCCGGTCGCTGGTGTCGTAGTCTGTCGAAACCGTTTCCGGATTCGAATTGACCATGATCGTCTCGAAGTCGTCCTCCTTCAACGCGAAGGCGGCATGCACGCAGCAATAGTCAAATTCGATTCCCTGGCCGATGCGGTTTGGTCCGCCGCCGAGGATCATGATCTTGCGCCGCTCGGACGGCCGGACCTCATCGTCGCCGCGATCGAAGGAGGAATAGTAATACGGGGTGAAGGCCTCGAACTCGGCGGCGCAGGTGTCGACCAGCCGGAAGGCGGGGATCAGTCCCAGCTCCTTGCGGCGGGCACGGACGGCGTCCTCGGTCTGCCGGGTGAGGTTGGCGATTTGACGGTCCGAAAAACCGTAGGATTTGGCTTTGGCGAGTAGTTCTGGTGTCATCGACTGCTGGTCGGCGCAAAATTCGCGGAAGTAAGCGGGATCGGTCGCCGGGATTCAAGAATTGAAGGGGAAATATTCTGCTCCCTTGCGTTGCTTCCAATTGAGGGCGGAATTGCGCGAATTCCTCTCTTCCGGCAGAGTCCGATTTCAACTGAATGAGAAAAGGCCCGGCAATTTTGCTCTTTGCGACGATTTTCGCGGTGATGACACCTGTGACGACCGGGGTGCTTTTCTGGATCCAGCGAGGAATTCACGCCTTTGAAAAAGCCGCACCGCCCGACTACGTGGCCGAAGTGGAGCCGGTGTTGAGGGAGTTTTGCTACGATTGTCACTCGGATGGTGCGAACAAGGGAGGTTTCGCCTTGGATGAGCACATCAATCTGACGCTGCTGAAAGGTGATCGCATCCATTGGACCCGCGTCATTGACAATCTGGACAACGGAACGATGCCCCCGGCTGGCAAGCCCCGCCCCTCGCCGGACCAGATCGCCACCTTGGAGCGCTGGATCGACTTGGTCGTCTTCCAGCACGATTGCGGCGAGCCGGATCCCGGCCGGGTCACCATTCGGCGGCTGAATCGCGAGGAATACAACAACACGGTTCACGAATTGACGGGGGTGAAGTTTCGCCCCGCAGACGATTTTCCAGCCGACGACACCGGCTATGGATTCGACAACATCGGCGACGTGCTTTCGCTTTCACCTGTGCTGCTGGAGAAATATTTGAAGGCGGCCGTGCAGGTGTTGGACGAAGCAATGCCGACGGAGCCGGATTCCGGCGAAACCATGAAGGTCGCGGTCGCCAAGCTGGAACAGAAGGGGCCGGGTGGGGTTCGGGGTGACGTGCGGGCGCTCATTTCAGGCGGGGAGATATTCGGGAATTTCACCGTGAAGACCGGAGGGGACTATCGAATCTCCTTCCTGGCCTACGGAGACCAGGCCGGGTCCGAGCCGGTGAAGGCCGAGCTGCGGGTCGATGACCGAAAAATCAAGGTTTTGGAGATTCCGCAGCGCTCAGGCGCGCCGGGCCGATTCGAGGCGATGGTGCGCCTTGAGGCGGGACGGCGTCGTATCACGACCGCGTTCATCAACGATTTCTACGACGCGTCGAAACGGGAGGACCGCAATTTTTATGTCGGGGACATCGTCCTGACAGGTCCCTTCTCGAAGCGGCCGGAAACGGCCTTCCAAAAGCGGCTGCTGGAACCGGTCGGCAAACATCGGAATCAGGAGGACGCGGCGGAGGAGATCTTGTCCCGCTTCGCCACCAAGGCCTTTCGGCGGCCGGCCACGGACGACGAGGTCGAGGGCTTGTTGAAACTCCACTCCCTGGCGCGCGAGAACGGCGACTCCTTCGAGGGAGGGATCAAGCTTGCCCTGAGCGCGACGCTGGTTTCGCCGAAATTTCTCTTTCGCGGCGAGGTTCAGCCGGATCCGGACAATCCGGAACAGGTGCACGAGATTGACGATTACGCGCTCGCCTCGCGCTTGTCCTACTTCCTGTGGAGCTCGATGCCGGACGAAAAATTGTTCGAGCTGGCTGAAAAGAAGCTGCTTCGTCGGGATCTTCCGGGACAGGTCGCGCGGATGCTGGCGGATCCGAAGGCCTCGGCGCTTGCCGCCAACTTCGGCGGGCAGTGGTTGCAATTACGTAATCTGGAGTTGGTGCAGCCGAATCCAAAACTCTTCCCGGGATTCGA
>JADHOF010000205.1 GCA_016779125.1 Verrucomicrobiia bacterium
GCGTACATCGCGGTTTGACTGCCGGAACCGGCCGCCTATTCTGCCGCCCCCATGTCACCCGGCGAAGACTACCTGAACAAGAGCGCGGACCTGCTCGCCACCGTGCGATCCCAAATGCCGGCCATCCGCAAGGCGGCGGACTGGTTTGCCGAATCCATTCTCGGCGGCGGCCTCGTCCATCTGTTCGGCTCCGGTCACAGCCGCATCATGGTCGAGGAGATGTGGCCCCGCTACGGTTCCTTCCCGGGATTCAACCCGATGGTCGAATTGTCCCTCACCTTTCACAACCACGTCGCCGGATCCAACGGACAGCGTCAGGCCATGTTTCTCGAAAACGTCCCCGGCCTTGCGGATCGCATTCTCCGCAACTTCGACCTCCCGCCCACCGACTGCGCCATGGTCACCTCCTCCAGCGGCTGCAATCTCGTTCCCATTGAAATGGCCAGGGGCTTCAAGGAACGGGGGCTCAAGGTCGTAGGCCTGCACAGTGCGGCCCACTCCGCCGCCAGCACCAGCCGCTCGCCGGACGGCCGCAAACTTTCCGACTTCGCCGATCTCATGCTCGACACCGGCGCGCCCGTCGGCGACGCGATGGTGGCAGTCGCGGATCTGGACACACCCGTCGCCCCCGGATCCACCGTCGGCGGCTGCCTCGTCATCAACGCGCTCAAGGCCGAGATCGCCCAGCGCCTCACCGCCGCCGGTCAGGCACCGCTCGTGCTTACGGCCGGCAATGTCGTCGGTCCCGAACGCGCCGTTGAACTCTTCGAGGCCGCCTACGACGAACACGCCCGGCGTATGGCCAGACTCAACGCCGCAATCGGCCTCAAAAATCCCCAATGAAACCAACCTGGAGACTCCTCATCGCCTGCTCCGACCAGGAAGGTCTCGTGCACAAGGTCACCGGCGTCCTCTACCGCGCCCGCTGCAACGTCGTCGTGAACCATGAGTTCGCCGATCCCGGCAGCGATCGCTTTTTCATGCGGACGGAATTCACCGGCGACATCAACCGCGAGGCGATTCTGGATGAACTCGGCAAACTGCTCCCGCCGCAACCCTTCGTCCGCCTCATCCGCCCTGGAAAAGCACGGATCGCCGTCCTGGCCAGCAAGGAGCACCACTGCCTCGCCGATCTGCTCACCCGCTGCGCCTTTGGCGAACTCGACGCCGAGACGGTCGCCGTCATCAGCAACCACGACCTGCTGCGCCCTTTCGTCGACAAGTTCGGCATTCCCTTTCACCTCTGTGATCACACCGATCGCGCCCGCGAGGACCAGGAAAGTGCCGTCCTCCAACTGCTGGACGAGATCCGCCCCGACTACATCGTGCTGGCGAAATACATGCGCATCCTCAGCCCGGACTTCGTGCACCGCCACGCCGGACGCCTCATCAACATTCACCATTCCTTTCTCCCCGCCTTTATCGGAGCCAAACCCTATCATCAGGCCTGGGAGCGCGGCGTGAAGGTCATCGGAGCGACCGCTCATTTCGTCACCGAAGAACTGGATCAGGGACCCATCATCGAGCAGCAGATCATCAGCGTCGATCACACCCATGGCCCGAAGGACATGGCCCGCTCCGGCCGCGACGTCGAACGGCTCGCCCTCGCCCGCGCCCTGCGACTCGTCCTCGAAGATCGGGTCTTCCTCAACGGCCACCGAACCGTCATTTTTGACTGAGCCATGCAAACCCAACCACTCCGCACCACCGTTATCGGCAGTTATCCCTTCCCTTCCTGGCTGGAATTCGCGACCGGGCACCTGAACGAATTCGGCACCGCCGATCGGGATGAGATGATCGACGACGCGGTCGCCGTGGCGCTGCAGGACCAGCTTCACGCCGGCGTCGATGTCGCCACCGACGGCGAGCAGACCCGCCTCGACTTCAATCTTTCGTTCTACGGCTTCCTGAACGGTATTGCCCTCGAAGGCGCCTCCCCACGACGCTTCGGCCCGCCCGCCCATGACCAACGAGGCAAGCACGCGATCACCGGTGAGCTGAGCGCCCCCGTCGGTCTCGGTGCCGTGGAGGACTTCGAGCGCTTCAAAAAGGTCGCCGCCATTGCTCTCAACGGGCGCACCATAAAGCCCGTTCTAAAAGCCAGCGTCCCGGGCCCTTACACCCTTGCCGGCCGATTGATTCCGAACGGTCAATATCCCGATCGATACGCCATCACGGAAGCCCTTCTCCCAATCGTCCGCAAGGAACTCGAAGACCTCGTGGCCGCGGGCTGCACCGAGATCACCGTCGATGAACCCTCGATGAGCTGCTACGCCTACAAGGAGGACCCGTCGCGCTTCGTCGACATCTTCAACCGCACGGTCGAGCCCGTCGTCGGCAAGTGCCGACTCTCCACCCACCTATGCTTCGGCAACTTCAAGGGCCACGCCGTCGGTTACCGCCGGTACGCCCCCATGTTCCCGGCGTTCCTCGATCTCACCCTCGACGAAATTCACGTCGAGATGGCCAGCCGTGAATACGCCGAGCTGGAAATCATCGGCAAGATCGCGGAACGCGCCGACGTGGCCGTCGGGATCATCGACGTGAAGAGCTACTTCATCGAGACCCCGGCGTTCATCGCGGAGCGGGTCCGGGAATGTCTCAAACACGCCCCCGCAGAACGCCTCTCCTTCGCGCCCGATTGCGGCCTCAGCCAGACCGCCCGCTGGGCCGCCCGCAAGAAGCTGGCGAACATGGTCGCCGGTGTGAACCTGGTGAAGCAGGAACTCGGCTTGCCGTAAGACTGAAATCCACCGAAGGAGGCGAGGTATCCGAAAGCGGACCCGCAATGAACCGCGAGGGTGCTCTAATTCTTTCGCTTGAGAAGGTAGTCCGCCAAGGCTTCCAGCGCCTCCGCCTTGCCGCGAAACACCTTCAACGCGGCGAAAGCCGTGTCGGTGAGTTGCTGCGCGATTTTGCGCGACTTGGGGAGTCCCACGATGGCGGGGTAGGTGGCTTTCTGGGCGGTGAGATCCTTACCGGCGGTCTTGCCGAGTTCCTCGGTCGTGGCGGTCACATCCAGGATGTCGTCGATCACCTGAAAGGCCAGGCCGACGTTGTAGCCGAATTCGGTCAACGCCTCCAATTGACGCGGCGTGCAGTTGGCGCTCATGCCTCCCAGACGGGTTGAACAGCAGAGCAGCGCGGAGGTCTTGCGTTCGTGAATGTATCGCAGCTGGGGCACGCTCAGGGATTTACCCTCTCCTTCGAGATCGGCGACCTGCCCGGCGATCAGCTGCAGAGACCCGGACGCCTTGGCGATTTCAAGCACGATGTCCCGATGCGAATACCTGGGCCAACTCCTGCATTGCGCGGCGATTTCAAAGGCTTGCGTGAGCAACGCGTCGCCCGCGAGCACCGCGATTCCTTCGCCAAAGACCTTGTGGTTGGTCGGCTTGCCTCGCCGAAAGTCGTCGTTGTCCATCGCCGGCAGGTCATCGTGAATCAGCGAATAGGTGTGAATGCACTCCACGGCACAGGCAAGTGGCATCGCCGAATCCCATTCACCGCCGCAGGCTTCGGCGGCCGCGAGCACCAGAGCCGGCCGCATCCGTTTCCCCCCGGCGAAGAGGGAGTAGCGCATGGCCTCGTGCATGGTCGCGGGTTTGGCCTTCGCTTTCGGAAGGGACTTGTCCAAGGCCTGATTGACAGCCCGGGCCTGCCGGTCCACCCAGATGTTCAGATCGAAGGATTCGGCGACTCGTTTGCTGGAGCGTTTCGATTTCGTGGCCATTCGGGCCGGTTCTAGGCAAAGCGACAATTTCCTGCAAGAAATTCGCCGCATCATGGATTGGATTTGCCATTAACGCCCGGATCCGCAGCCTCGGGGCATGGCAAGCGAGCCTCCCATCCCCCCCGCCCCGACCGGCTTCATCACCCGTCTCGTCACTCTTTTCTTTCCGCCGGCCGGACTCGTCCTCCTGATCCGGTCCCGTCCCGGCGCAAAACGCCTGATTGGCGGCGTGCTTTTCATCGGACTCTATTCCGTCCTCTACACCGGCGTGATCCTGTCCGCCCTGGTGAAAACAAAGGTTGTTCATCTCGAATGGAGGGGCGAAGGCATCCCTCACCTGACGAGAAATCCGACCCGGACCGACTTCGATCAACTCGAGGCCCATCGTCAACAACACACCGCGAAGGCGATCACCCAGCGATCAGGCGGCGCTTACTGGACCGGTTTTCGTGGCCGCGATCGATCCGGCGTTTATTCCGAAAAAACCGTGAATCTCGCCTGGGACAAATCCCCGCCCAAACTCCTCTGGAAGCAACCCGTCGGCGGCGGCTACGCCTCGTTCGCCATCGCGAAAGGGATCGCCTACACGATCGAGCAACGACGCGAGGATGAAGCCGTGACCGCTTATGATATTCGAACGGGCGGCGAGCTGTGGGCGAACACCTGGACCGCGAAGTTCGATGAACAGATGGGCGGCGCGGGTCCGCGCTCAACGCCCACCTGGCACGAGGACCGCGTCTACGCCCTTGGCGGCACCGGGGAGTTCCGCTGCATCGACGCCCTTACCGGAGAGACACTCTGGAAACGAAACGTCCTCACCGACACGCTCGGAACCACGCTCTACTTCGCGAGCAGCGCCTCCCCGCTGATTCACAACGACGCCGTAATCGTTCTGGGCGGCGAACCCGCCGGAGCGAAGGGTCGCGGAATGATTGCCTACCGGTGCGCGGACGGAGAAATCTTATGGCAAGCGTTGGAGGAAAAGTCCGCCTATTCGTCGCCCGTCCACGCGCGACTCGCAGGAATGAATCAGATTCTTCTGTTCTCGGGATTCAACTTCATGGGTATGGACCCGGACACCCGTGAGATCCTTTGGAAACACCCGTGGGAGGTCGAATACAACAACGCAATCTCGCAACCGCTCGTGACGGGAACCAACCGAATCTTCATCTCCGCCGGTTACGGCAAGGGCTGCGCGCAGCTTGAGCTGTCCAATCGGGACGGCAAGTGGACAGCGGAGCAACTTTGGAAAAATCCCTTCATGAAGAACAAGTTCTCCAGTTCCGTTCTGCACGCAGGGCACCTCTACGGCCTGGACAACGACATCCTCGTCTGCATGGACGCGGAGACCGGCCGCAAGAAGTGGAAAGATGGGCGATACGGTTACGGCCAGATCATTCTCGTTGACGATCATGTGCTCGTGCTTTGCGGCGACGGAGATCTGGCACTGGTGAAATGCAATCCGGAGCGACACGAGGAGATCGCGCGTCTGCCCGCGCTCGACGGCAAGACCTGGAATCACCCGGCCATGGCCGACGGCCTCCTCCTGATCCGCAACCACGCGAGCATGGCTTGCTACGACCTGAATCAGACTGCCAACTGATCAATCCAGCGTCGTGCCTTCCGGCACCCGCAACACGTTGGTTCCGGCGATATGGTCATGCCACGACTTCTTGTCGCGACTGACCACCGACCACACGAAGCCGAGCCCGAACACACCCAGCGACAGCAGGCTTGCCAGGGACCGCACCAACGAGGCCGCAACTCCGATCGGCCTCCCGCGATCTGTGACCACACGAAGGCTCATCACGAGCCCCCCCACCGTGGTTCCCTTCCATGCCCAACCACAGACGTAGTAGGCAAACATCATTGGAACGAAGAGAATTCCCGCCGACGTCAGAATCGAAATCGTCCCGACGATGAACCAATCCAGGAAGATCGCCCCCATCCTGACCCAAAATCCGGCGGGCGCATGCCTGATTCCCGGTTCCCTGCCGGCCCCCACGTGCACCATCGCCAGCGAGTCGGCCAGTTCTGGATCGTCCTCCGGATCATCGGATATCACCGCGCCTTCCGCGCGAAGCGAGTCGATCACCGCCAAGGTCGCAGCCCCCATCGCGAACATCACGGTCAGCCCCCAAACGGCGATCCCAAGCAACGGCACGGTATAGATCAGGCACAAGATCCCGCCACCGACAAACAACGCCAGTCCCGGACTTCTCAAGGCCTTCAAGCGCAGCGCTTCCCCGAGACGTTGCCCGATAAACTGAAGCACCGCCGCCTTGCCCAACACCGTTGCAAACAAGACCGCCACGACAAGAAAAGGCAGCACCAAGACCCCGATTCCGGTCATGATGAGAAGCGCGGTGACCAACACCACGATGATCGGCAACAAGATGCCGAGCAGAAACGCGGACGCCGGCCGCGTTCGCATCGAATACGCGCAGACCTGAACCGGGCGGGGAAACAGAACCGCGGTCACCAGATAGCCCAAAAAGCACAAGGCCATCGCCAGCCAGCTCAACGGTACTTCCGGGGCAATCGGCCGGCCAAAGATAAACCCGTAGCGGATCCAATCCACGCCGCCCGCGACCAACGGCCATTCCTCGTAGTTGCCGCCCAGCTCGAAGGGTTGATTCCGCACGATCGATCCGGCCTCGCGGATGAGCCTGCCGCCAACCAGTCGGGTCTCCCCCGCCAACTCCGCTTCCGGTCCCAGCTTGAGAGTCCCGAAAATCACCACACAACGCCCCTCCACCCGCCCCTTCAATTCAGCATCGCCCCAGAACACGATCAGGTTTCGCCGCACATCGCCCTCGATTTTTCCGTCTCCGAAGAACAACTGGACGCTCTCGTAATTCGTCGCCTCCTCGGGACCGAGATCGCTGAACACCCGGGTCACGGGGCCGGCGTTTCGTCGTCCGGCTCGTTCCACATTTTTCCCGTCAACAGCCTGCAAGATCATGTCGGCGGCTTCACGGGCTTGATCCAGCTCCGGTGCCTGTCCAGGCGCGCCGGGAACGGCAAACAGCCCGACGAGCAGGCACGCTAAACAAAGGGTTGTTCTCATTTCCGGATGCGCACCAGCTGCCAACAAACCACGCTGGCTCCCACAACGGTGCCCCAACTGACCAACGCGGCCGTTCCCACGAGCAGCCATACAGGCAACGGCACGCGGACAACGATGCCCGCAAGCCAATCCGTCAACATCATCCCCAAGGTGGCGGCCTCGCCGATCCGTTCAACAAGCCCGGCCGGCTCCACCCAGACCAAGCCGCCCACGCAAACCAGTGCGGCGGTGACAAACGCGATCCGCCAGCCCGCCGGCCACTCAAACCAAGATTGTCGCCACCACGAAACCACCTCCATCTGCCGCACCCGCGACATGACGCGTTCCGACAAAATCTCCGGAGCCGCCAGATCCGGCAGGCCTTTCAACTCGCGGTCCAAAGCCCGCGCGATTCGCTCCTGTTCGCTCATACTTTCAGGGTTCCTTCCGAAATTCATCAAAGCCGCCTCGCACGATATCGCCCTCCTCGTCGAAGCGAATCAGCTTCCGCAAGGCCTCCCTCGCGCGAAAGATGTCGGTCTTCACCTTGCCGAGGCTCACCCCGAGACGCCCGGCGATCTCGTCGTAGCCCATGTCCTCAAAGTGATAGAGAGTCAGCGGCACCCGCTGTTTGTCGGGCAGCTTGGCGAGCGCCTCCTCCAGAAGCTGCTGTCGGCGTTCCTCGTCCAGCTGATCGGCGTCCTGCTCCGGCGCCGCGACCCGGGCCGCGAAATCATCCTTGCCATCCTCGCTTTCGAGGTCGGTGAAGAAACGCCACCGGGAGCGGTAACGGGTGATCTGGTTGAGCGA
>JADHOF010000206.1 GCA_016779125.1 Verrucomicrobiia bacterium
GCCAAGGAAAACGAGCAGGCAAGAGAGCAGGCCGTCGCGGCCAACCAGGCCAAGTCCGAGTTTCTGGCCAACATGAGCCACGAAATCCGCACGCCGATGAACGGGATCATCGGCATGGCCGATCTGGCCCTCAAAACCAACCTGAGTGACCGCCAACGGCACTATGTCGAGACCGTCGGCAATCTGGCCAACGACCTGTTGGAGATCGTCAGCGATATTCTCGATTTTTCGAAAATCGAATCCTGTCAGATTGAGTTGGACTACAATCCCTTCGACATCCGCGAAATCATTTCCCGCGCGGTGAATCCCCACGCCGCGCGGGCCCAGGGGAACAACATTGAGTTTCACGTGCGGATCGCGCCGGAAGTTCCGCCGTGGGTCGCGGGTGACGCGGGCCGGCTCCGACAGATCGTTGTCAATCTCGTGGGCAACGCGATCAAGTTCACCAAGGAAGGCGAGATTGTTGTGGAGGTCGATCTCGCGCAGACGGAGGTTCCCGACCCGACAAAGGCTCGAATTCGCGTCGCCGTTTCCGACACGGGTCCCGGAATACCGGCTGAGAAGCGGGAGCTGATTTTTCAGCGGTTCACCCAGGCCGATTCGAGTATTTCGCGAAACTTTGGCGGTACCGGACTCGGGCTCGCCATCAGCCAGTCCCTGGCCCTGGCGATGGGAGGCGGCATTCGGCTCGATGAACCGGAAGGGCGCGGCAGTCGTTTTGTTGTGGAGATTCCCTTCGACATCTACGCCGCGCCGCCGCGGAAGGAGATTGATCAGGATCTGAAGCGCCTGACAGGCCGGCGGATTCTGTTGGTCGCCCATTCACAAAACACCCGCTCCATTGTGGCGGAAATGCTCGACTCATGGGGCCTCGACGTCGAATCCGTGGCCGACACGGTCATCGCCTTGGAAACAATCAACGAGGCGGCGGTTTCCGAGGACCCCATCAGCGCCCTCATCGTGGAGGCGGAAATGCCCGGCGTCAGCGGTTGGGAACTGGCCGGCTGTGTGCGACGGATGACCGGTATCGAGGTTCCGATCGTGTTGCTCGCAAATTTGTCCTCCGCGAGTCAGTCCCAGATCCTGAGACGCGAAGCGATCGAGTTCAGCTCGATTCCAAATCCTCCAAGTCATGCCCAGCTCAAGTCGGAGCTGATACGACTGCTCGATGGTTCGGTCCGGAAAAACGATCTAAAAAACGTGGAGAAGCCCGCCACCTTGAGGCCCTTGAAGATTCTGCTCGCGGAGGACAACGCCATCAACAGCGAGGTCGCCGTTGATATGCTGGAATCGCTCGGACATCAGGTGTTCACGGTCGGCAACGGCCGGGAAGCCGTGGCCGCGTCGCGGGACGGGGATTTTGACGTGATTCTCATGGACATCCACATGCCGGAGATGGACGGATTGGAAGCCACCCGAACCATTCGCCAAATGGAGCGCAAGTTGGGTCGCGTCACTCCGATCATCGCGATCACCGCGAACACGACGACCGATCACCGCGATCAATGCCAGCAAAACGGCATGACCAATTTCCTTTCCAAGCCGATCCGGGAGGACGCCCTAGCCCGAATGTTGCTACCCATCCAGCATTCCAGACCGCATTCGGAAAAACTTCGTCCCGCGCGTCGTCCGGATATGAAACCGGAACTCTACGCCCGGTTGGCAAAGCTGTTTTCAGAAGAGGGTCCCGTCCTGTTTTCCGGACTGGAAGACGCGGTCGCCGAGAAGAATCCTAAGTCCGTGGAACACCTGGCCCACAAGTTGAAGGGTTCGTTGATCCAGTTCGATGCCGAGCGAGCGATCCTGTTCGCGGCCGATTTGGAGGAAGCGGCGAGAAGGGGCGACATGGAGGCCGCGCCGGCTTTGGTGGAGTGTCTCGGTGGAGAGCTTGAGGACCTCATCGACAGCCTGCGGGATCACGTCGCTTCACGCTCGTGATCGCTGCCGGGTTCGCAGTATCAGCCCTTGAGAATCGCGCAGCCGTAGTCCCGGTTCATCTTGGTGATGAAGTTGAGACTGATCTCCTTCGGGCAGACCGCTTCACATGATCCCGTCACGGTGCAGGCCCCGAAGCCTTCCTCGTCCATTTGTCGCACCATGTTCTTCACGCGACGATCCGCCTCGGGTTTGCCCTGCGGCAGCAGGTTCATGTGTGAAACCTTCGCCGAGACGAAAAGCATCGCCGAGGCGTTCTTGCAGGCCGCGACGCAGGCACCGCAGCCGATGCACTGGGCGGCGTCCATCGCCTCGTCGGAGACTTCCTTTGAGATCGGCAGACAGTTCGCGTCGGGCGCACCGCCCGTGCCGACGGAAACGAATCCGCCTTTCTGAATAATCCGATCAAACGCGCTGCGGTCCACAACCAGATCCTTGACCACCGGAAAGGCCTTCGCCCGCCACGGCTCGATCGTGATGGTGTCCCATTTGCCGAACTTGCGCATGTGCAACTGGCAGGCCGTGGTTGCCTTCTGACCACCATGAGGTTTGCCGTTGATGACCAGCGAGCAGGTGCCGCAGATGCCCTCGCGGCAGTCGTGATCGAAGGCGATCGGCTCCTTGCCGGCCTCGATCAGCTCCTCGTTGACCACGTCGAGCATTTCGAGGAACGACATGTCCTCGACGATTCCCTTGGGCTGAAAAGTTTCGAAATGGCCCGGATCGGCCGCGCCCTTCTGCCGCCAGACTTTGAGAGTCAGATTCATAGTCGTCACTTCACTTGTAGCTGCGGGTGGACATCTTCACCTCCTCGTATTTGAGGGGTTCCTTGTGCAGTTTCCATTTCTTGTTCGGGCCGGTGTATTCCCATGCTGCAACATAGGCGAACTTGTCATCGTTGCGCTTGGCCTCGCCCTCGTTCGTATAGCCGTTTTTTACCTCCGGATCCTTGTCGGTGAACTGGTGTTCCACACGGAAGTGGCCACCGCAGCTTTCCTCGCGTTTGAGAGCGTCGGTGCAGAGAAGCTCGGCGAATTCCATGTAGTCCGCCACGCGGCCGGCGTATTCAAGGGCCTGATTCATGTCGTCCCCGGAACCCGGCACGTTGACATTCTCCCAGAACTCGGCGCGCAACTCGGGGATCCGCTTCAGGGCTTCCGAAAGACTCTTTTTGCTGCGGGCCATGCCGCAGTTTTCCCAGACCAGTTTGCCGACCTCGCGGTGGAAGGACCGCACGGTACGTTTTCCGTTGGCCTTGAGGAGGGTCTCGACGATGCCGCGGACGTTGGCTTCCGCCTCGTCGAACGCCGGATGGTCCGTGCTGGGGCAGTTCTTTTCCTCGGAGGCGAAGTAATGGGCGATGGTGTAGGGAATGACGAAATAGCCGTCCGCCAGACCTTGCATCAACGCGCTGGCCCCGAGACGGTTCGCTCCGTGATCGGAGAAATTCGCCTCGCCCAGCACAAACAGGCCGGGCATGGAGCTCATCAGGTTGTAGTCCACCCACAGGCCACCCATCGTGTAGTGAACAGCCGGGAAAATGCGCATCGGCTGCTTGTAGGCGCTTTCACCGGTGATGCGCTCGTACATGTCAAAAAGGTTGCCGTAGCGCTCCCGGATCATGTCCTCGCCAAGGCGCTGGATCGCGTCGGCGAAATCCAGATAGACACCGAGGCCGCCTGGGCCGACGCCGCGACCTTCATCGCAAACCTCTTTCGCGGCGCGCGAGGCGATGTCGCGGGGGGCCAGGTTGCCGAAGCTGGGATACTTCCGCTCAAGATAGTAATCCCGATCGCTTTCCGAGATTTGATGGGCGGCCTTGCCGCAGTCCGCCTTGTTTTTCGGCACCCAAACCCGACCGTCGTTTCGGAGCGATTCCGACATCAGCGTCAGTTTTGACTGATGATCGCCGCTGACCGGAATGCAGGTCGGATGAATCTGCGTGTAGCACGGGTTTGCGAAGGCCGCGCCGCGCTTGTGCGCCCGGAAGGTGGCGGTCACATTGCAACCGACCGCGTTGGTTGAAAGATAGAAAACGTTTCCGTATCCGCCGGTGGCCATGATGACGGCGTCGCCGGCGTGTCGCTCGATCTTACCCGTCTGCATGTTGCGGGTGATGATGCCCTTCGCATGGCCTTTCACCATGACGACATCCAGCATCTCCGTGCGCGGATACATCTCGACCTTGCCGAGGCCGATCTGGCGACTGAGGGCCGAATAGGCACCCAGCAGGAGCTGTTGGCCGGTCTGACCCCGTGCGTAGAATGTGCGGCTCACCTGCGCGCCGCCGAAGGATCGATTGTCGAGAAGGCCGCCGTATTCCCGTGCGAACGGAACGCCTTGGGCGACGCATTGATCGATGATGCTGCCGCTGACCTCGGCCAGGCGATGCACGTTGGCCTCGCGGGCCCTGAAATCGCCGCCCTTGATCGTGTCGTAGAACAGCCGATGAACGCTGTCTCCGTCATTTTGGTAGTTCTTCGCCGCGTTGATTCCGCCTTGGGCGGCGATCGAGTGGGCCCGTCGGGGACTGTCCTGGTAGCAGAAGCACTTAACGTTGTAGCCCAGTTCCGCGAGCGTGGCGGCGGCCGACGAGCCGGCCAGTCCGCTGCCCACCACGATGACCTTGAACTTTCGCTTGTTGGCGGGATTGACCAGTTTCAGGTCGAACTTGTGCTTCTCCCACTTTTGGGCGAGCGGACCGGAGGGGATGTTTGCGTCTAGTTTCATTTTACCGCGCCACCGAATCGCCCACGATACCGGTTAGAACCGCCAGCGGAATCGAGGCGTAACCCACGAAAATCAGGAAGGAAACCACTTTGGAGGCCGTGTCGATAACGGGACCCCAAGCCTTGTTCTTCAGGCCCAGTGATTGGAAGGAAGCTCCGACGCCGTGACTGAGATGCAGGCAGAGCAGGCCCACCGCGATGACATAGCAGAGCGCCACGAGCGGTTGGCGGAATCCGATCACGACCATCGAATAAACATCGTGATGCCCGTCGGCCGTCTTCAAGGAGTGGAAGGTCTTTTCAACCCCGTTCACCCATTCGACCTGCACGGTGAAATGGAGGAGATGGTAGAGGATGAAGAAGAACACGATCAAGCCGCTCATCAGCATTGTCCTTGAGGCCATGCTGGCTGCGGGCGGGGTTGCGTCCGCGTAAGCCACCGGGCGGGCAGCCTTGTTGTCCGCAGAAAGGCTGATGGCCGTCCAGATGTGGAGGGCGATGCAGCCCAGCAGACCGATCCGCGCGCCCCACACGAGTTCGATGTTGTCCTTGAGGAATTGGGCGTAGCGGTTGATGACCTCCGGTGCGAGGAAGATTTGGAGATTGCCGAGCAGATGGCCGATCACGAAGGCGAACAACGCCAACCCGGATGCGGCCATGATGTATTTTCTGCCCAGCGACGATTTGAAGAGATAAGAAAGTATGTTCATCCCGGAAGCGTCCGCTTCGAAATCATGGCGGCTAATCATCCGCCAACGGTCGCTATCTAAGGCCACCTTTGCCCGCTCGTCAACGAATCCGTAACGATATAAGTCGGACTGGTTGTGAAACGCGAATATCTAATGATGAATGGAAGCCCCGGGATCGTGCGCTTCGCTCCTGATGCGTGATCGCGGGCGGTTCGGATTTTGTTTTCGCGAAAGCGCGGAAATAACTCTGGCCAATCGGATTCTCAGGCCAGGACCTTCACCTCTTCCTTTTCTTCGCATTCTGCAACCCCCCGGTTTCGCCGTAGAGCGGCGAGTCCGATCCGCTGCTGTTGGGAACCATGGGAGCGTCGATTTTCGGAATCGATTTTCGCAGCTTCGCGATGACGGCGGCGGCGTCCGCGCTTCGCGCGAGATTGTGGTGCTCGTTCGGATCGTCGCGCAGGCGATACAGCTCCTCGCTTCCGTCCAGATAGCGGATGTAGTGGTATTCGCGGGAGTGAATCGAATGATTGCCCGGGCCAAAGGTGCAGATCGCGTTGTGCTGCCACGGCGTCTTCGCGTCCTTCAAGAGTGGAACGAGGCTGTTGCCATCAAGGCCGTCCTTTCGCGGAATTCCGGCGAGGTCTGTCAGGCTGGGGAAAACATCGATCAAACCCACGGGCGCGTCGCTCCTGACGCCTTTCGAAACGCCCGGCCCGGCCATGATCAGCGGTACGCGTGTCGTGCGACCCCAGAGGCTCCGCTTGGCCCACTTGTTCTTTTCGCCCATGTGAAAGCCGTGATCGCTGAAGAGAACGACCACGGTTGCATCCGCGATCCCCGAAGCTTCCAACGAGTCGAGGATCATTCCGACCAGATGGTCGATGAATGAGATCGACGCGAGATACGAGCGCACCGCGACGACATCCTCGCCGTTTGCCACCATCCATTCATGACGGGGTGCCGTGGGGTTCACGCTGAGATCGACCGCGATCTCCGGGACGTCGTCGAGGTCGTTTTCAAGTGCGGACGGCATCACCAGACCTTCGACGGGATGGAGATCGAACCACTTTTTCGACGCGTAGATCGGCACGTGTGGAAGGTGGAATCCGACCGCGAGCACGAAGGGATCCTTTTGCTTGGCCAGAGCGGGAATCCGTTTCGCCGCCCAATCTGCGGAGTGGTAATCGCGTTGCTCCTCGTCCGGCACATCGATCTGTCCCCAATCCCAAAGCGGATGCGAGCCCGGCAGGGTGTAGTGCAGCTTTTTGTCGCTCCGGCGAAAGCCGCCCGAGCGCTCGACGTGATCAAACGAGGCCGCGTCCGCCGGTCCGTGAAAGATCTTCCCCGTCGTCTCCGCGCGATAGCCGTTCCGGCGGAACACTTGAAACAGCGTCTCCGCGTCCCTCGTCACCGCGACGTCGCGGAAGAGTGGCGCCAGGAAGTAGTGTCCCGTGGTCGACGGCAGTTTGCCGAGCAGCATGCTGACGCGGGACGGATTGCAGATCGGCGCCTGGCAATGCGCGTTCGTGAAGTTCACCCCGCGCCGGGCGAGCTTGTCGATATTCGGCGTCTTCGCCTGCGGATGTCCGCCGAGACAACCCACCCAATCATTCAGATCGTCGATCGCGATGAAGAGAACGTTGGGCTTGGCGGTGCCGGGAGCGGAACCAGCGAAAACGAGAAACAGCAAGAGCGGCAGCAGTTTGGATTTCATATCATATAATTCGTGGCGGAGCTTGAGGGCTATTCGGCTCTGCGTGTTCGCGAGCGATGATAGGGGGACTCGGTGGCCGGGCCAACATCAGCGGCGATCTGGTTGGGAACAAACTTTTTCATCCTTGCCATTGTCTCGGCATGGGCCGGATCTCCCGCGAGGTTCTTGAACTCGTTGCGGTCATTCTCCAGATCATACAATTCCTCAAAACCGTCCGGGTAGTGGATATACCGATACCGGGTGTCGCTGATCCCGTGCGCCGGCTCGGTACCCCTGAATACATAGGACGTTAGAGACGCGCGAGCGTCCACTTTCGCCGGGTTCTTCACCTGTGCCGCGAGGGATCTGCCCGTGCATTGTTTCGGCGTGGGCAGTCCGGCCAATTCGCAAAGAGTCGGGTAAAGGTCCGTGAGCGTCGCCGGTTGACGGGTTTTCGCGCCGTCCTTGGAAAAACCGGGCGCGTGAATAAATAGCGGCGTGCGGGTGGT
>JADHOF010000207.1 GCA_016779125.1 Verrucomicrobiia bacterium
AGCCACGATACCCGTCTCGCAAAGCCAATGCCGAGCAATCGTAGCTCCAAACACCCAGCGCATCCCTAATCGGACGCCCGTTTAACGACCTGAACCCATGTGACGCCAGCGCAACTACCATCGCCTTACGGACAAGGCCCGAGCAATCGATACCCAAGGCACCCTCCCCTCCCCAAACGTAACGAACTCCCCGATAAACTTGCAGTGCTCGAACATATTCGCGGGCCAGTATGTCGGTATCGAATGAACGCCCCGACAATCCCGCCACCGAGAACCCGCACAGCACGGCAACCAAGAGTGGGTTCCGGAGTTTCGGCACATCCCAACACAAAAACAAGAATCCCAAACAGCCCCCAAAAACTGCGGCAACCGACACAAGACGAGTGATCGTGTTTTCGATCGGCCACAGAACCAAGCAACCAATAAGAACTGCGTCCAAAAACAGGACTCGCTTTATCAGACTCCGCCAATTTTGAAAATCGCCACTCTTCGTGACCGCATTTGTTAGACCTTCAAGCATTTCAAGGGCAGCAGCCAGTCCTCACACAAAATCCAAAGGCGCATCGTTACCGCACCTAATCCATTTGCCAGCAAAAAGGCGGCAACGGCCCACAAACCCACAAACCGCGTTCGAGATTCACTCCTCAGGCGGCACCGGGGTCGCGGTGATTTCCCCCCGCAACAGGCGGGCGCCAAAGCCGGTGAGGCGCAGATAATAATCCGAAGGGAGGCCTTCGTAGCCGATAAACTTCGCGCCCGCGCCGACCGGCACGTCGTTCACGCATTTGAAGATGGCGGTGCCTTCATCCACCTCGTCGAACATGGCGACGTAGATCATCTCCGCGCCGGCCTGTTTCGCGGCAAGGAACTGTGACCAAAGGAACCGCCCCCGGTCGCGGGGGATCTGGTTCAGCTGGCCGCCGTGCAGGTTGTGCCAGCTGAAGCCGGGAAAGACGACGGGCAGATACGCAAGCCGGTTCTTCCGACACCATTCGAGGTCGGGTTTCAGGAAGCGATGCTCGTGGTCGCGAATGCCGCCCGCGTCGCCGTAACGCCCGACCGTCCAGGGACTGACGATGTCCGCCAGCCGCAGGATGGCGTGCAGTTCCGGATCCTGGACCGCGTCCAGATGGAGCCCTCTCCATCCGGTGGGCAGCCCGAGCAGGACACTGCATCCGTCGGCCTTGAGCGCTTCCACCAGTTCCCGGCAGGCAGCCAACGAATAGCCGCGGTCGTTGAATCCGATCCCCCAGACCCCGACGAGCGGCCGGTCCTGATGGCGCAGGTAGTCGGCATCCGCGGTCAGCTGACGGGAATGCCGCAGCTCCCGCCAGTCCTCGATCGTCCGCCCCACGGTCCGAGTGTCGCAGCCGCTGAGATCGTACATCACGGCCAAGGCCCGGCCCTCGGCCTTCGCGCCCTTGCGACAATGGGCCAGCACCTGGTCACGGTGCGCGCGGGTCACCGGATCCGTCATCAGATCGACGACGAAGCGCTGAAGAAAGACGCCGTCGATTCCGTATTCGCGCATCCAGCGAAAGTGACGCAAAACCGTCGCCTCGTTGTGGGAGCTGAACACTTCGGCCGCGCTTCCGTCGGCCTTCCGAAAGCGGGTCGGATATCGCTCGGCAGCGGTCAGTTCGGACATGTCCGGCCACAGATCGACCCCGACCCGGCCGGGATTCTTCTCCGGGCGTTTGGGGTCCATGCCGGAACCCCAATGCGTCCAGCCACGATTCGCCCCGTCGGTCGGGCAGGTGAACCAACCCTGATATCCGCACACGACCTTGCCGGTGAGTTCCGCCGGCCGGGATGTCGTCACGGCGAACAGCAGCAAGGCGATGGGCAGGAACGAATTCACTTCTTGCGACGCTTTGCCTTGCCCTTCTCCGCCGCCCGCCCGGCGGCCTGGATCGCCGCCGCTTCGTCGGCCGCGTCAAAGTCCGGATTGGCCCGGGTCGGCACGGGCGCCTGGATTCGCGATCGCCATTGCTCCAAACGATCCAGCAGTTCGGCGGTCTTCTTGGGCTGGCGGCTGGCGAGGTTCTCCGTTTCGCCGAGGTCGTCACGCAGGTTGTAGAGTTCCAAGCCCTTGTCCTCGAAGTATTGGTGCAGCTTCCAATCCCCGAGCCGGATCACGCTGCAGGGGCGGGAGCGGAAGAGCGGATCGCGCTGCTCGTCGATCACCTGGTAGGACTGAAGATAGGCCGGGAAATGCCAGAAGAGCGGGCGCTCGCCAAAGGTCTTCGTCGTTCCGTTGAAGAGCGGCACGAGGCTGCGACCGTCCAGCGGCTGGGCGGGCAGCTTCGCCCCACCGATCTCGCAGAGGGTCGGGTAAAGATCCACGCCGATGATCGGTTCGGCGGATCTCGTACCGGGCTTCACGACGCCGGGCCATTTGACGAAGAAGGGCTCGCGGATGCCGCCTTCATAATAGGTGCCCTTGTATCCCTTGAGCGGATCCATGTCGGTCGCGGGACCATATCCGCCGTTGTCACTGAAGAAGAGGATGACCGTGTTGTCGGCAAGCCGCAGCCGCTCCAGGGTCGCGACGATGCGGCCGACGCCGTCATCCACGCTCTGGATCATGGTCGCCATCGGGATGTGGTTGTGCAGTTTCCCGGGCGGCTTCGCGGTGTATTTGGCGACCAGTTCCCGATTGGCGTCCAAGGGCGTGTGCACCGCGAACAGCGTGAGATAGAGCGCCCATTTTCGATCCTTGTTTTCCTCGATGAACTCGGAGGCCTTGCGACAGATCGTCGTGGTCAGGAACTCGTCTTTCGGCGCGTCCTCCAGGCCGGGCACCTTGTGGGGCGGATAATAGCCGCGCGGCGGGCTGCCGGAGTGTGTGCCCCCGACATTCACGTCGAAGCCGTAGGGCAGCGGGTCCTTGCTGAGATGCCACTTGCCCATCGTCGCGGTGCGATAGCCGGCTTCGCGCAGACACTGCGCCCAGGTGATGATCCCCGGATCGAGCGTGTCCTTGCCGCCAATGTGTTCGAGCCGGCGATGCTTCGCCTTGCCGCGCGGCTCGGTGCCGACGTTGAAGATCTGATGGCGCGGCGTGTATTGGCCGGACAACAGACACGCCCGCGCCGGAGCGCAGTTGGCGGCGGCGGAGTAGGCGTCCGTAAAAACCATTCCCTCCGACGCCAGCCGGTCGATGTTTGGGGTCTCGTAAAAATCGGACCCCATGAAGCCGGCGTCCTTCCATCCGTAGTCGTCAAGGAAGACAAAGAGGATGTTCGGGCGCTCTTCTTGGGCACCATGCGAGAGACCGACAAAGGCGAAAACCACCAGCAGGCATTGAATCAGTCGTGCGTTCATGAGGGACGAAACAGTTAACCGGCGGCCATGCAAATGTCGTGCCTTTTCCCGAGGCGAAGGTCTCTGGTTTCAAAACGAAAAAGGCCGTGCGGATCCGCACGGCCTTTTTCATGATTGGAAAGCGCGGGCCTACTTCTTCGCGGCGGTCAGCTTGGTGAGATACTTCGCCGGATCCTTCTCAAATTTCGGGAGGCAGCTCTCGCAGCAGAATTTCACTTCCTGTCCCTCGTGCTGAAGCACATAGGGCTCCCCCATCGAGCCGAGCTTGGCGTCGGAGACAATGCAGACGTCCAGGGTGTAGGCCTTCGCGGCGGCAACCGCGTTGGTCGCGCCTTCCAGACTCGTGGTCGTGGCGGTCACGGCCTTGCCTGCGGGCTCGGCGTGTTCCGAGTGGTCGTGTCCGTCGCCGTGCGCGTGGTCATGGTCGTGATCGTGGGCATCCTTGCAGCCAAAGAGGGCGAGGCTGCCGGCGAGGGCGAAGACGGTGAGAATTGGGTTTCGTTTCATATCTTGTTTTCGTTTGGCGGCGGAGCGTTCCGCTTCGGAACGGATTTGACAACGCTGTTCTTGGACCCGCTCCCGGCGAACGGGTTCAAGATCAGTGCGGCAAACTTCTGCTCGCCTGCCGACTGGAACTCCGCCAGGCCGAAGCGGATGCCTGCAAGGTCGGCCCGCTCGCGATAGGTGCCGAAGACGCGGTCCCACCACGAAAACAGCGAGCAGTAATTTGAATCCGTCTCCGCGACCAAATCCGAATGATGAATCTTGTGCATGAAGGGCGTTACGATCAGCCGCCGCAACACGCGGTCCAGCGTGGGCGGCAGACCGATGTTCGCGTGCTGGATCTGCACGACCGCGAACATCATCACCTCAAACAAAAGAATGTGTTCCAGACCAAGCCCCATCACCGCGATCACCGGAACGCGAACGACCGCCGAGGCCGCCATCTCCCCAAAATGAAACCGGTAGGCGGTGCTGACATCCATCCGCGGATCGGAATGATGAACGCGATGAAAACGCCAGAGCATCGGTATCCGGTGACAAAGCCGGTGCCACCAATACATCCACAGATCGAGCAGCAGAACGGCCAGAACGAACTCGGTGGCACGGGACAGTTCCAGCCAGTGCAGCAGTCCGAACGAAGCCCCGGAAACCACCCGCGCGGTCCACATCCAAAGCGCGGCGGCGGCGGTGGCGTTGAACAGGGCGTTGATCCCGCCAAGGCACAGATTGATCGCGTCGTGCCCCAACCGCTCCCGCAACCGACCGCGAAAAAAGGCCATGAAGGGCGCCGCCGATTCCCACAGCAACAGCGCCACGAGCAGCCCGAAGGCCACGGCTCCGCTGGATTCGACGGGCGGCTTGCTCATGCGGTGACGATAGACGACGAGCGCGTTCCCCGGGTCAAGTTTTCCGACGTTGCGAAAGCCTGACTTCCGTTCGGGTGACTGCTCTAATCCACGGATGCGCATTCTTGTGGTCGAGGATGATCCGAAGATCGCGTCCTTTGTCGTCAAGGGGCTGCGACAAAGCGGCTTCGCGGTGGATCACGCCGCTGGCGGCGATGAAGGCCTCATCCTGGCCCGGTCGGCACCCTATGACGCGGCCGTTGTCGATGTGATGCTGCCGGGAATGGACGGCCTCGAACTCGTGCGCGCGCTTCGTTCCGGCGGCGCGGCCCTGCCGGTGGTTTTTCTCAGCGCCCGGGCCTCGGTCGACGATCGCGTGCGCGGCCTTGAGGCCGGCGCCGACGACTATCTCACGAAACCCTTCGCGTTCTCCGAACTGCTCGCCCGCGTGCAGGCCTTGATTCGCCGCGCAACACGAACCGTGGAGCCTTCGGAGCTCCGATTCGCGGACCTGACTTTGGACGTGATGAAACGCGAGGTGACGCGCGCGAACCGGAAGATCGAGCTGCCAACCCGCGAGTTCGCCCTGCTGGAACTCCTTCTCCGGCACCCGGGACGCCCGGTCAGCAAGACGCTGATCATGGAACATGTCTGGGACTACAGCTTCGATCCGCAGACGAATGTGGTGGACGTGCTCGTACATCGCCTGCGTTCCAAGATCGATCATGACTTCGACGTCAAACTGATCCACACCGTGCGCGGGGTCGGCTACGTGCTGAAGGAGGGATGACATGAGCCCGACCAGCCGCGTCCGCCTGCCCACAGGGTTCCGATTAAACGTCGGAATCGCCGCCGTCTTCTCCATCGGCACGCTGGCCTTGTTCGCGCTGCTTCATCTCGCCGTGACCCGGGCGATCGAGACCAAGGACCGCGAGATTTTGGACGCGCGACTGGAGGAATACGCGACCGTGTATCGAAACGGCGGCCCGCAGGCACTCACGCGTCAGATCGCCGACGGCCGCGACTCCGGTTCGCTGCAATCCTTCTTCGTTCGCGTCGCGACAAGGGACGAACGCCAACTGCTCCTGCTCGCCTCGGAGGATTGGGTCGAATTTCAAGCCGTACGCCTCGGCCCCTTCGTGCTCCGCAAAGCGGCCGGACATCTCCGCATTCCGGACGAGGACGAGCTGGATCTGACACTGGCCTGGCAGCCCCTGATCGATGGCAACGTGCTGCAGATCGGACGCCGCACCGACAGCCGCGAGGCGATTCTGGAACCCTTGCGCGCCTTCTTCTTTCGGGCCTTCTTCCCTGTCGTTCTGCTGGGCCTCGGCGTGGGTGTGTTTATTTCCCACCGGACCTTGAAACCGCTTCGCGACGTGGTCGGCACGGTGCAATCCATCATCCGCACCGGCGATCTTGGTCAACGCGTTCCGGTCGGCGGCGGTGGGGAACTCGACGAAATGGCCCGGCTCTTCAACGAGATGCTGCAACGAAACGAACGACTCTTCACCGCGATGAACCAGTCGCTCGACAACGTCGCCCACGACCTGCGCACACCCTTGACCCGGCTGCGCGGCGTCGCCGAGATGGCCTTGCGAAATCCCGCGGACGAATCCGCCACCCGCGAGGCGCTGGCGGATTGCCTGGAGGAGTCCGACCGCGTGTTGACCATGCTCAGAACGCTGATGGATGTCGCGGAGGCCGAGGCGGGCGTGATGAAGCTCGACCGAAAGCCGACCGGGCTCAAGCAACTGCTGGAGCAGGCCTGCGAGCTTTACGACGACACCGCCGAGGAGCGACACATCCGCATCGCGCGCGAGCTTCCCGACTCGCTTCGGGCCGACATCGACGCCGTCCGCCTGCGTCAGGCCGTCGCCAACCTGATCGACAACGCGGTCAAGTTCAGTCCGCCTCAATCGGTCGTCACCGTTTCGGCCCGGCAGATCGCCGACGATGTTGAAATCAGCGTGAGTGACGGCGGACCCGGCATTCCCGAAGCGGATCGCGTCCGCGTGTTTGAGCGTCTTTATCGGGGAGACAAAAGCCGCGGGACGCAGGGGCTCGGACTCGGGCTCAGTCTGGTGCAGGCGATCATCCGGGCGCACGGCGGCACGATCTCCATCGCGGACAACGCCCCGGTCGGCGCGCGAATTCTGGTTCGACTTCCGCCGGACGAAGCAAAAGCGGGGCGGTCCTAGACCGCCCCGCGCGCACTACCGGTTTCGTTCGTTCATTTGATCTTCACTTCCACCGTGCGCGGCTTGGCCTCTTCCACCTTGGGAAGATGCACGGACAACATGCCGTCGGTGAAGGTCGCGTTCACCTTCGAGCCGTCCGCGTTCTCGGGCACGGTGAAGCTGCGAACAAAACTGCCGTAGAAACGCTCAACGCGGTGATACTTCTTCTTGTCGTCCTTCTCCTTCTCGAACCTGCGTTCGCCGGAGATTCGCAAGGTGCCGTTCTCCACCGTCAGCCGGACATGCTCCTTCGCAACCCCCGGCAGCTCGACCCGGATGAGGTATTCCTTCTCGTCCTCGGAGATGTCCACCAGCGGCGTCCAATCGGACGTGGTCACGTGTTCGTCGCCGGTGCCGGTTCGGGCCGGGCTCACACCCCAGAGGTGATTCAGGCGGCGGGTGAGTTCATCCATTTCGCGGAACGGGTTCCATTTGGTCATCGTGTTCATCGTCTCTCAATCCTTCCCCGGCGCTTGGTTCTTCATTTCCGGACGCCGCCCCGCCGGTTCGGCGGCGTCCTCGGGTTTTTCGTTTCAACCGCTCCGACCCGTTGTCGAAGCTTCACCTCACTTCACGCATCGGACGTGCCACCGTGCCGGCACGCGGAATCG
>JADHOF010000208.1 GCA_016779125.1 Verrucomicrobiia bacterium
GCTGGTTCCGGAGATCTGGATCGAGTTTGCCGAAAAAACGGGCATTGAAGGACTGAAGCGCACAACGCGCGACGAGCCCGACTACGATGTCCTGATGGGCTATCGTCTGGATCTGTTGGACAAGAACGGGCTGAAGCTCTCGGATATTCAGGAGGTGATCGCGACGTTGAAGCCGCTGCCGGGGGCGAAGGAGTTTCTCGACGAGCTTCGCACCTTGACCCAGGTCATCATCCTGTCAGACACCTTCGAGCAGTTCGCCGCGCCGCTGATGCGGCAGCTGGATTGGCCGACTCTTTTCTGTCACCGCCTGATCGTCGAGGACGACCGGATCACGGACTACCAGCTTCGGCAGCCGGATCAAAAGCGAAAATCAGTCGCAGCCTTCAAGAGTCTCAACTATCGCGTTTTGGCGGCCGGCGATTCTTACAACGACACGACCATGTTGGCCGAGGCGGACAAGGGGTTCCTCTTCAAATCCCCGCAGAACGTGATCGACGAATTTCCGCAGTTTCCCGCCGAGACCGAATACGACGCGTTGCTCGCCCGCTTCAAAGCGGAGCTGGGCTGACGCGGCGGCGGCATCAACCCTCGTCCGTGGCCTCGCGCTGGATCAGGTCGGAGATGGCCTCTCGGAGCGGTTTGCCCTCGTGAAGCAGGGCGTGGACCGCGTCGATGATCGGCGTCTCCACCCGCAATTCCCGGGCGAGCTTCCACGCGGAGCGCGCCGTGGGGTGTCCTTCGACAACGTGCCCGGCGCTGGTCAGAAGGTCGGCGGCGTTTTCTCCCCGTCCGATCCGTTCGCCGAAGGTGCGATTCCGGCTCAGTTTTGAAAAGCAGGTCACCGTGAGATCGCCGAGCCCGCTGAGTCCCGAAAAGGTTTCCCCTTGAGCGCCGCACGCGACCCCGAGCCGGCGGATCTCCGCGATGGCGCGGGTGATCAGCGCGGCCTTGGAATTGTCGCCGAAGCCCAGCCCGTCGCAGACGCCCGCGCCGATCGCGATGACATTCTTCAAGGCACCACCGAGTTCCACGCCTCTCAGATCCGTGCTGCGATAGACTCGGAACGTGGGGCGGTGAAACGTTTGCTGAACCAGTCTGGCAATGGATTCCTCCTCGCTGGCGGCGACGATGGCGGTGGGCACGCCGCGAATGGTTTCCAAGGCCAGGGACGGGCCTGAAAGTCCGGCTGGAACGGCCGATGGCATCGTCTTCTGGAGAATCCCGCACATGGTCAATCCCGTGGCGTGTTCGATTCCCTTGGTGACGCTGACGGCCGGGCCGGCAAAATCGCCAAGCGCTTCGGTGATCGATCTGACCGCGCCGGACGGTACGGCGATCACCAGCATTTCCCGGTCGCGTGCGGACGCCGCCAAGTCGGTTGAAAAGGCGAGGCACTCCGGGAGATCACAGCCGGGAAGATGGCGTTCATTGCGGCGCGATGATTGCAGGGTGGCGATGTGCCCGGAGTCGTGGCCCCAAAGCGTCACGGAGTGCCCGTTGTCGCAGAGGATTTTTGCCAGGGCGGTTCCCCAGGCCCCGGCACCGATGACAGAGATCTTCATGCCGCCTTTTCCTTTTTGGTGCCGATGCGGTTTTCTGTTCCGGCGAGGAGGCGCGTGATGTTTGCCCGATGCTTTAGTATCGCCAGCACACCGATAATGGTGGTGATGACCCGGATAGGCGTCTCGAAAGGCAGGCACCAGGTCGCGATGGGGAGCGCCGCTGCAGCCGCGATGGAGGCGAGCGAAACGTATCGACTCAATGCGAAGAAGATCAGCCACGTGGCGAAGGCGATGCCGAGAGGTCCCGGGGTGAGGCCCAGAAATGCGCCGGCGCTGGTGGCGATCCCCTTGCCGCCCTTGAAGCGCAGCCAGCAGGTGTAGTTGTGCCCGAAAATGGCGCTGATGCCGGCGGTGATGCGGAGCCACTCCACGTTTGCGCTTCCGTCAATCGCCGACAGCGCGGGGGCAAGCCAGATGACCGGGAGCAATCCTTTGAGCGCGTCGGTCAGCAGGACGAAGACGCCCGGGCCTTTGCCGAGAATACGGAAGACGTTGGTCGCCCCGATGTTCCCGCTGCCGACCGATCGGATATCAACGCCCTTCGCTTTTGCGACCAGGAAACCGGTCGGGAGCGAGCCGCAAAAATAACCGGTCAAAACCGCCGCGATATAGGCCAATGCCAGCACGGGGCGGATAGTGGTAAATGGGGGCGCGCGCGGCAAGGGGAAGGATTGGCGCGAATTGCCTTCTCGGGTTTTGGGAGGTCGGCCACACTCTGCGTGTGGCTGATTCGGCTGAAAAAATTCCGTTGCGGGTGGCGGTGATTGGTGTGGGAGCCCTCGGGCAGCACCACGCCCGGATCTACGGCGAATTGGCGCGCGAGGGGGGGGTGGAGTTGACGGGAATCTTCGACGCCAACTTGGAACAGGCTCGGCGGATCGCGTCCGAGATCGGAACCTCCGTTCATGAATCGATCGACGCGGCCATTGCGGCGTCGGATGCGCTCAGTGTCGTGACGCCGACGACGACCCATTTTGAAATCGCCGGCAAGCTGTTGAGAGCCGGCCGGCACGTGCTGGTGGAAAAGCCGATGACCGACACGTCGGAGCATGCCACGGCCTTGGTCGCGTTGGCGCACGAACAGGGAAGAGTACTGCAGGTGGGGCATGTGGAGCGCTTCAATCCGGTCCTGTCCTATTTGGAAAAGGCGGCACCGGAGCCCCGCTTCATCGAAACCCATCGGCTTTCCTCCTATCCGAAGCGAAGTACGGACATCGGCGTGGTGCTGGACCTGATGATCCACGACCTGGATGTCGTGCTGGCGTTTGTGAAGTCGCCGGTCGTTTCCGTGGACGCGGTGGGCGTGCCCGTGCTCAGCCGGTCCGAGGATATCGCCAACGCGCGGTTGCGCTTCGCCAACGGCTGCGTGGCGAACGTCACCGTCAGCCGGGTCAGCCCCGAAAGGCTGCGCAAGATCCGTGTGTTCAGCGGCGGAGAGAGCCCGAGCTACATCTCCCTCGATTATCAGGCGCAGGAAGGGTTTCTCTATCGGTTGGGTTCCGATGAGGAAAAAGAGAGTTCGTTGTTGAAGAAACTTTTTCTCGCGAAGGATTCGGCGATTGTCAGCGAGTTCGCCGGGAAAAAGATCGTTCGCGAACCGGTGCCGATCGAAAAGGAACAGCCGCTCAAGTTGGAGCTCAAGCACTTCGTCGAATGCGTCAAAAAACGGCTGACTCCGATCGTCAGCGGCGCGAGCGCCAAGGTGGCGTTGGATCTGGCCTTTGAAATAACGGAGCAGATCCGGGCTTTGGACGGGAAGAAATGAGGACACCCAGGGTCATGCTGATTGCCGGTGAGCCCAGCGGTGATCTGCTGGCGGCGGAACTGGTGCGGGCGCTCAAGACGCGAAGCCCCGATCTCGAATGCTTTGGCGCGGGTGGACCGAACATGGAAGCGGCGGGCGTGGAGCTGGCGTTCGACATGACCCGGCACGCGGTGATCGGGCTTTGGGAGGTGATCGGGAAGTATTTCGAGTTTCGGCGATCGATGAACGAGTTGCTCCGACTGGCGGTGGAGCTGCGGCCCGACGTGATCGTCTGCGTGGATTTCGGCGGCTTCAACAGTCGCTTCGCCGGCGCACTGCGCGACTACGAGAGGCACTTCCTTTCCCATCTTTCATGGAAGCCCGGCCTCGTGCAGTTTGTCTCGCCGCAGGTTTGGGCGTCCCGGCCGGGAAGGGCGGATGATCTGGCGCGGAACTTTGATCAGCTGCTGTGCATTCTTCCTTTCGAAAAGGCTTGGTGGGCCAAGCGGGTTCCGGGTTTTCCGGTCGAGTTCGTCGGGCATCCCATTGTCGGTCGGCACGCGGCGATGGAAGTGGATGAGGTGGTTGCGAGTGTGGACTCCGGACGGCCCGTCGTGGCTTTGATGCCGGGGAGTCGGGGTGGAGAGTTGCGCAAGCACCTGCCGGTGATCGCCGATGCGGCGAGACGGATCGCGATGGCGGAGGACGTGGAATTCCGGCTGTTGCTCTCAAATGCCGGGCATCGGGTCGTGGCGGAACGTGCCGTCGGAGAGATTCCGAACTGTGAAATCCAGATCGGCGACGCGGGGCGTTTGCTCCGCTCCGCAACGGTCGCGTTGTCCAAGACCGGAACCATCACGCTCGAGTGCGCGCTCCACGGTTTGCCGACGGTGACTTTTTACAAGACCTCGCCTCTGACCTATTTCATAGGAAAGCGTGTGGTCACGGTGCCGTTTCTGACGATGCCGAATCTTTTGGCGGAAGAGGCTGTGTTTCCCGAGTTTGTGCAGGATGAAGCGAGCCCCGCCAATCTCGCCGCCGCCGTTGTCGAACTCTTGCGGGACACGGCACGGCGTGAGGCGGTGAGGCGGAAACTGACGAAGCTGACCAAGTCGCTGGGCGGGCCCGGAGCCGCGGACCGGGCGGCGGAGGCGGTTTTGAAATTGATCGGCGAAACCGCCGCGAAGGACTGAAGGAAAACAAAATGGCTGTATTGAAAGAAATCCGTTTGCCCGGGCTGACGATTCCCGTTCTGCACGAAGACCGGGCGATGATGGCCATCGACAAGCCGGCCGGCTGGATGCTCGCACCGGAGCATGCCGACCGGGTCATCAACAATCTGCACGCTTTGTTGATGGGGAGCATCATTGCGGGAGATACCTGGGCTAGGAGTCGGGGGATCCGATTTCTGCGATATGTGCACCGGCTGGATGCGGACACGACCGGCGTGCTGATATTGGCGAAAAGCAAGGGCGCGATCGGTCCGCTGTCGCAGTGTTTCGCCCGCCATGAAGTGGAGAAGGTCTACCTCGCGGTGATCAGGGGTGAACCCCGACGAAAGAGCTGGGTTTGCGATCTGCCATTGGGGCCACCGGTGAGGGGCACCGGGCGGGTTACGGTGAGCCGGTCGACGGGCAAACCCGCCGAAACCGAATTTCAGGTGATCGCCACAAGCGACGGACATTCCCTCGTGGCGTGCCGCCCGCTGACCGGGAGAACCCATCAGATCCGGGTCCACCTTTTGGAGACGGCCGGGCCGATTGTTGGCGACCGGATTTACGGAGGGGAAAAGGACCGGGATGCGGCGATGGCATTACGGGCGGTTTACCTTCGCTTGAGACATCCGTTCCTTCGGAAGCCGGTGGCGGTGACGGCCCCTTCGGCGAAGTTCCTTCGGCGCTTTGGATTCGATCCTGCCGTCGTTGACTTCGACCCGGCGGGAATGACAGGCTCCCGCCGCCGATCGGCACAACCGGATTTCGACAATGGCAGCGAAGAAAAAGAAGAAAGTGGACACGACCGACGCAGCGGAATTCAAGGCCCGTCGCAAGGGCGACCCCGTCAAAGACGCCGGCGTTGAGGTGGCGGAGGCGACGGACTGGCTGCAGTTTCGATATTCCGAGATTGAGGGCCGGGGCGCGTTCGCCCGCAAGGCGATTCCGAGCGGCACGAAGGTGATCGAGTATCTCGGCCGGCGAATCTCCAAGGAGGAATCCGCGCAGCTGTGCGAGGACTTCAACGAGTATATCTTCGATCTCAATTCGGACTTTGATCTGGATGGCAACGTCGATTGGAATCCGGCTCGTCTGATCAATCACAGCTGCGAGCCGAACTGTGAAGCCGAGCAGGACGACGAAAGCATCTGGATCGTCGCCACGCGGGATATTCGCAAGGGGGCCGAAGTGACCTTCAACTACGGGTACAGTCTCGAAAACTACCGGGACTACCCCTGCAAATGCGGAAACGGGTCCTGCGTGGGCTATATTGTGGCGGCCGAATACCACGATCTGGTCCGGCGCGAGAACAATCTGCCGGCGAAGCCGAAACGGAAAAAGGTGTGAGGCGGCGCTTCCCTTAAGGGAAGGACGCGATAATTTTTGTTTGGTGCCTGAATAAAGATCTGGTCAACCACGTTGATCTCGCAGTCTGAATCTGCAGATAAAACCACCCGTCGAACGAATCCTATGAATCCGCAACAGCATGTTCCCCAGGCAGCCGACTTTTTCCAGACCCGGCGGCAGTTTTTGAACCGTTTCGGTATGGGCTTTGGCGCGCTCGGATTGGCCGGTTTGATGGGGGATTCCCTCGCAAATCGGGCTCAAGCCGAGGTGAGCCTTTCTCCGCTGATGCCGAAGCAGCCGCATTTTCCCGGCAAAGCCAAGCGGGTCATTCATATCTTTGCGCAAGGGGGCCCGACTCATCTCGAAACCTGGGATTACAAGCCGGAACTGGCCAAGTACGCCGGCAAGGAAGTGAAGGAAATCGGCGGCGTGCCGCTCCCGGGTCAGTTTGATTTTCGCAAGACGGGGCAGTCCGGCGTCGAGGTGAGCGAACTGTTTCCGAAGATCGGGGAAATGATTGACGAGATTGCCGTGATCAATTCGATGCACACGGACATTCCCGCCCATGAATTCGCCACCGTGATGATGAACACCGGTTCCGGCCGGATCGTGAAGCCGTCGATGGGATCCTGGGTGCTATACGGGCTGGGTTCGGAGAATCAGAACCTGCCCGGATTTATCGCGTTGGGCGGGGGGCTGGGTGGATCGCAAAACTGGCGTTCCGCCTTTTTGCCGGGCGCTTTTCAGGGAACCTTGGTTCGAAATGTCAGCACCGATGTCGAAAAAATCATCGAGAACATCAAGAACCACTATATCACCGCCGGCCAACAGCGGGATCAGCTCACGCTCTTTCGCCAGCTTAGCGAGCTTCACAACGAGAATCTCAAGCGGGAGTCGGAGCTGGAGGCGCGGATTCAATCCTTTGAACTCGCTTTTCAAATGCAGACCGAGGCGACCGAGGCCTTCGATGTTTCGAACGAACCGGATTCGGTCAAGGATCTCTACGGTGACAGCGCGCAGGGGCGGCAACTGTTGGTCGCCCGTCGATTGGTGGAGCGGGGCGTTCGCTTCGTGCAGACCTGGCACAACGGCTGGGATCACCACACCGGTGTCAAGGCCGCCGTCGCCCGCAAGGCGGCCGAATGTGATCAGCCGATTGGTGCCTTGCTGAAAGACCTCAAGCAACGGGGCATGCTGGACGACACGCTGGTCATCTGGACAGGGGAATTTGGTCGTACGCCGCGTCATGATCGAAACGGTCGCGGAGAGCCGGGTCGTGATCACCACAACCGCGGTTTCAGCGCCTGGATGGCCGGAGCCGGTGTGAAGGGTGGGCAGCGATACGGCGCGACCGATGAATTCGGCTACGAGGCGGTCGAGAACAAGGTGCACGTGCACGATCTGCACGCCACGTCCATGCATCTGCTCGGCTTCGATCACGAAAAACTGACCTACCGCTATAATGGTCGCGATTTTCGCCTGACGGATGTCTATGGCAACGTGACCTCCGGGCTCTTGGCCTGATTGTTTTGACGCGTCGCGGATCGCGTGCGCGATCCGCGACGCTGTTTTGTATCCGCCTTTTCGGCGGCGTTCCCTTTGTTCCCGATTCCAGCAATATGAAGCAACGCCTCTTCCAGATTCTT
>JADHOF010000209.1 GCA_016779125.1 Verrucomicrobiia bacterium
TCCCATTCCTCCGCCTGTGAAGGATCCCATGGAACCCCCCGAGCTGAATGAAACGAGCGGAAGCGGTTGGATGGTGCTCACGCGCGAATAGCGACGGTTTCGCTCAATTTTGTCGGGAGAAATTCTTTTCATCCACGGGGTGACTTCGCATTCTGCCCGACCAACTCAACCTATATCGACATCGTGGCACAAACGCATCTAGTTACCGGCGGATCGGGTTTTTTGGGCAATCTCATTGCCCGACGCCTTTTGGAACGAGGAGAGAAGGTCAAGATTCTTGATATCTGGGAAGATCCGTCCCGCCCAAAGGAGATCGAATACATCGAATGCGACATCTGTGATCGCGCGTCCGTGGCCAAGGCGATGGTCGGAATCGATGTCGTTCATCACAACGTGGCCTTGGTGCCGCTCACCAAGTCGGGCGACAAGTTTTGGGACGTGAACGTGAAGGGCAGCCGGATTGCGGCGGAAGAAGCGGCAAAAGCCGGTGTGAAGGGCTTTATCCACATGAGCTCCAGCGCGCTCTATGGTGTCCCCGCGAAATGTCCGATCAACGCGGAAACACCGATCAAGCCGATCGAGATCTATGGACGTGGCAAGAAAGCCGGGGAAGAAGCGGTCCGCGAGGTGCTGGACAAGGCGGGGATTCCGCTGGTGGTCATTCGTCCCCGTACGATTCTTGGGGAGGGGCGGCTCGGGATCTTTCAGATCTTGTTCGAATGGATCAAGGAGGGGCGCAATGTCTATGTGATCGGCAGCGGAGACATCGGGTTTCAGTTCGTTCATGCGCACGATCTCATGGATTTCTACATGCTGGCCTTGGATGCCAAAAAGCCGGGTGTTTACAATGTCGGTGCCGCCGAGTTCGGGACGCTTCGCCAGGCTCTTGAGAATCTGGTGAAGGTGGCCGGTACTCGGTCCAAGGTGAAATCCCTGCCCCAATGGCTGACCATCACCACGCTTCAGATCGCGGACAGGCTCCACATCAGCCCGCTCGCGCCCTGGCATTATCTGACCTATCACAAGCAATTCTTCTTCGACGTCCAACCGCTTTTGGATCTCGGCTGGAAACCCAAGTATTCGAATGACGCGATGTTCAAGGAGAGCTATCGGTGGTTCCTCGAAAACTTCGACCGGATGAAGGTTGAGAAGGCCGCATCGGCGCATCGCAAGCCCGTGAAGGAGGCGCTGTTGAAGGTCCTGAAGTTTTTCTCCTGAGATCCATGCTGACCGGGAAACTCATCGGCTGGATCTTGGTCCTTGTGGCGGCGTTGCTCAACGGCTGTGGGAGCCTGTTGCTCAAGCAGTCGGCCAAAATGAGCGGGGATCAACTGGGTTCCCAGCTCTTTTCCCCATGGTTTATCGGCGGCCTCGGCTGCTACGGAATCAACGTGATCCTGTTCGGCAAGGCCTTGAAGTCATTGCCCGTGGCGATCGCCTATCCCGTATTGGCCGGCACCAGTCTGGCGTTGATCAGTCTCGCCGCGTCATTCCTCTTTCGTGAACGCCTGGCTCCGGTGCATTGGACGGGGGCCGTTCTTGTGTTTTTCGGCATCGTGTTGCTGACACGTCCCCATCCTGAAACCGCGTCTGTTTCTGATCATGCCCCCGCTGCTCAAACTGCTCCGTCCGCACCAGTGGACTAAGAACGTCTTCTGCTTCGCCGGGGTCGTGTTTGGCGGCCGCTTGGGTGAGGTGGATTCCTTGCTCAAAGCCGCCATGGTCGCGGCCTGCTTTTGCGGTGCCGCCTCGGTGATCTACATTTTCAACGACATCAGCGATCGGGAGCTGGACCGGCAACATCCGAAGAAACGGCTGCGTCCAATCGCCAGCGGCCGGGTGGGTGTGCCGCTGGCCGCCCTGGTTGCGTTGATCTTGCTGGTCGCCGTGCTGACGGGGGCGTGGAGCCTGGGGCGCTCTTCGCATGATTCGGTCATCACCTGCCTGTTGCTTTATCTGGGGATCAATTTCGCCTACTGCGTGGACCTGAAACATCGGGCCATTCTGGATGTGAACTGCATCGCGAGCGGCTTTGTGTTGCGGGTGTTGTCCGGCATTTATCTGCTCGGGGACAAACCCACGGTCTGGATCGTTCTATGCACCTACACGCTCGCTTTGCTGCTGGCTCTGGCGAAAAGACGCGGCGAGTTGATGGGTTTGACCTTGGGGGCCGAGGCGGAGCAACGCCCGGTGTTGGAGTCCTACAGCATTCCGTTCCTCGACACGCTGATCAATTCCGCCGCCACCTTTTCCATTGTTGCCTATTCGCTGTTCACGGTGATGGGTGGCAAGAATCCGGCCCTCTGTACAACCATCCCTTTCGTGTACTACGGCATCATGCGCTACAAGTTTCTGGCGATGGTGAAGAACAGGACCGAGGAGCCCGAGAAGGTCATGCTGAAAGATCGCGGCATGGTGGCGAGTCTCATCGCGTGGATTATCCTCTATCTGCTGACCGAGCGGAGTGATGTGCAACTCTTCCGCTGATTCCTTCCATGGCGGGCGAAACAGAAAAGCCGGTTGTCGCGGTCTTTGATTTCGACGGGACAATCACCTACGCCGACTCCTTTCTCCCGTACCTTCGGCACATTTCCGGCTTTGCCGGTTTTTGGGTGAGATTCCTGATCCTGTCGCCCGCGTTGGCGCTTCACTTCGCGGGATTGATCGGAAGCACCCGCGCCAAGGAATTGTTCCTGAAGTGTTACCTAGGTGGGGAATCGGAGGAGAAGCTCCGGTCGAGCGTGCAGGATTTCGTCAAACGACGGCTTCGATCCCTTGAGAATCCGCTCGCGATGGCGCGGGTGGAATGGCATCGCGGGCAAGGGCATCGCCTGATTTTGCTCAGTGCGTCGCCGGAGTTGTATCTGAACAGGTGGGCCACGGAAAATGGCTTCAACAAGGTGCTGGGAACTCTCCTTGAAATGCGAGACGGCCGGATCACAGGTCGTATTGCCGGCAAAAACTGTCACGGACCTGAGAAGGTGTTCCGCCTGGAGGAGGAGTTGGGAGACTTGCGGGCCTACACTATCTATTCCTACGGCGACAGCCGGTCAGATCGGGTGTTGCTGAACCGGATCGATCACGCCGGCTATCGAAGCTTTGAAGGACCTTCTCGCGTGGGCTACGCCTTGAGGTCAAAGCTGCGCTTCCTGCGCGCGCTTCTATAAAGCAAAAGGCCGCGGAGCAGACGCTCCGCGGCCTTTTGGATCGTCAGCCGCCCACTATTTCTTCAAGCCCTTGCCGCCGCGTCCCTTGAAGGTGAGCTCGGCGACGCCGGACTTGTCCAGGTGGCCCAGCTTCAGTTTTCGCATTTTGCTGAACTGACCAAAGGTTGCTGTTGCCAGCGGCACATCGACCTTCTTGCCCTTGGCGAGTTCCAAGGCGATGCCGGAATCTTTCGCGGCGTGGTCTGCGGAAAAATAGCAGTCGTGGTCGCGGTTCCGCATGTCGTCTCCGTCCGTCACCAGCACCCGTGAGTTGGCACCCGTCTGCGAAAAGACTTCCATCACCATGCCGAGGTCCAAACCCAGGGCGTCGGCCAAACCCAGGCCTTCGGCGAGCCCCGCCGTGTTGATGTTCATGACCATGTTCACCAAGGCCTTCAACTGGGCGGCCTGACCGGCGACCCCGATGTATCGGAGGAGTTTGCCTTCGTCACTCAACTGGGTGAGGACCGCCTTGACCTTGTTGAAGGTCTTCTTTTCGCCACCGACCATGAGGTAGAGCGTCCCGGCCCGAGCCTGTGGGATGCTGGACGCCATGCAGGCTTCCAGGGAATCGGCTCCGACTTTTTGGCATTTCTTTTGGACCGCCACGTGGACCTTGGGGGAAATGGTCGCGCAATTGATGAAGACTTTGCCCTTCGCCTTGCCTTTCAACAGATGGTCGGCGCCACCGAAGATGTCCTCCATGGAGGCGTCGTCCGTGACCACCGTGATGATGATGTCGGCGGAGTCCGTCACTTCGGCCAGTTTCGCCGGGGCGGCGCAATCGAGCTCCTTCGCCAACTCATCCGCGATGGGGCGATACGAATCGTAGACGGCAGTGATTTTGTGTCCGCATTCCTTGAGGCGACGAGCCATGTTGGCTCCCATTCGACCGACTCCGACAAAAGCAATTTTCTTGGCCATAATCTGTGTTCCGTATTCTGTGCTGCTGATCAATTTGGTGTGTGAAAGAGCGCTCGAATTACGGGAAACGGCGGGCCGAGGCCAGAATTTTCTGGAACCCGCATTCTCGTTCCGAACCTTTGCCAAGGGTTCAGGGACCGAACACGAGCGCAGGGAGGTGTCTCAGATGGAGCACAAGAGTGAACCATGCGACGGCCAGCACGCCGTTCCATCGATAGATCACAACCGCCGCGAAGGCCAAGCCGCCTCGGGCGACGACAAATGTCGGAATGGCCAGTGTTGCTATCTCCACCGGAGACCGGCGCAGTTTCATGGTCAACACCAGGAGGCTCAGCGCGACCGTCAAGCCGATCGCCGTTCGCGGTCCCGCCCCAAGCCGGGCCAGAAAGGCCATGGGCGCGAAGCAAAAGAAGAGTTGCTGCAAGGCGAGGCTGAACAGCAGGCCGGCCGTCCAGCTGGACAGCGACGTCGGCGCTTCCGTGGGGAAAAGCCGTCGGTATTCGCCGTCTACGAAGAGAGTCAGGAGGATGCCCGCGATCACTCCACCCACGGTCAAACCTGCCCAACGTTTCCCGCCCGCGGGCGCTTGAAGAGGGTGGATCGCGCCGTGCTTGAAACTCCACGCAAAAACGAAGCCCCACATGACGAAAAGACACCATCCGAGCACGCCGGCCAGAACGAGGATCGACTCGGGGCGACGGGTCCAAAGCATCAGCTTCGGAACACAACCAAGAGTGCAAACCACGGTCGCCAGCGCGGACCGCGCCAAGACGTCTGGACGGGAAAAATCACGCACGAAGCCAGTTATAGCGGGGGAGAATCCCGCTGAAAACCGGAGATTGAAGGGATGCTTTCAAAGATACCGTTCGATACCCGCATTTTCTTGCTCTGGATGCTCGCCCCCTTACTATGCCGCTCCAAGATCTGGCAGGCAGAGCGTCATTTAATGAGAGTGGCGTTGACAGGTCGCGGAACCGCAATTTTCGAGACAATGCGAATTTATTACAGCTATCACGGCCAGGAGCAGTTCAGAGATATTGACCGCAAGGAGATACTCATTGGCCGTCTCAGCCCTTTGAGTGCGCCGGACATCGATTTGGGCGACGATCCCACCGTCTCGCGGAAGCATTGTCGGATCAAACTGACCGCCAACGGCCCGGTGATCGAAGATCTGCGCAGCACCAACGGGACGGTCGTCGATAGTGAATCCGTCGAGACCGCGTCCATCTCGGGATCAAGCTCGATTCGTCTCGGTGAAACCGTTCTTCGATTGGAATTGGAGAGCGAAGGGAAGGTCGCGGTGCCGAATCCCACACCCGTCTCACCGCCCTCGGCTCCAAAGGCAGCACCGACACCGGCGGGGCCCAAAATCGCTCCGCCTTCGAACGCTACTGCTTCGAAGCGGGAAGATCCGCTGAATCCTTCGCCCTCGCCCAAACCGTCTTCCATCCTGCCACCGAAAGGAGCGATTGTGGGCAAGTCACCGACTCCTGCTCCAGCCGGCCAATCCCCGGTGCCCAAGCCCATTCTGCCTGTCGGAGGCCCCGCCTCGAAAGCGGCTTCTGCTTCGCCATTGCCCCCGAGCCCGGCCAAGCCTTCCGTCCCCTCGGCAACAGCAGAGGCGAAGCCAGCCGAACCCGTTCCGGTTGCCGTGTCTACTCCGGAGAAAAAGGCACCTGCGAGTGCTTCGCCCGCCCCCCGGCAGGCACCGGTGGAAAAGGCTGTCTCGGTCGAAAAGCAGCCGGATCCATCGGTCGCTGTCGCTGTCGCTGGGTCGCCGGGGCCCGTGGTCGACGAGAGCTTTCGCAAGGCGTTGGTGGATCTTTTTGAGGTGCCACTTTCCCTGGCGGCCGACGCCAAGCTTGAGGACACGCTCCGCAGAATTTTGGAGCGCGTGCTGAAGTTGATTCCCGGCGCGAAGGACGGCGCGATACTCATTCACGACGAGGCGACCAAGCGCCTGCAGGTGAAGGCGTGCATTCCGGACTCATTGGTTGTCAGTGACACGCTGGCCCGTCGGGTCATGGACGAAAGTCACGGCTTCATCTTGGAGCGCAACGTGGAGGGCGGCACGAGTGTGAATCCGAAGGTGATGAAGGTGGAGACTGGCATGTACGCGCCGCTGCTTTCTCAAGAACGCGCGCTCGGGGCCATTTATGTCGATGATCCGAGTCGCGACACCCCTTACACCGAGGACGACATGCAGTTCCTGCTGGCGGTCTCGCATTATGTCGCGACCGTGGTTCGGAATCAGGATCTGCGCAAAGGTCTCGCCCACAATTCGTCCATGCTCAATCGCGTCGAGGCGAAGTTCCCGGGGGCTGTGCAGGAACGTCTGATGAACGCGTTGCGCGACAACCAGCTCAAACCGTCCGGAACACGGGCGGATCTGCCGGTCCTGCACGCGGAACTCGTGGGTTTTCAGACAGCCGGTTCCGAAATGCCGGTCGACGCGGCCACGGAGATGCTTGGCGAGTATTACGCCGCGATTCAAAAGGTGATCTTCAAATACGACGGCACGATCGACCGCTTCAGCGGCGAGGATATTGTGGTCGCGTTTGGCGCTCCCGACGCCGACGAGCAGCAAAACGAAAAGGCTGTGATCGCCGCCATCTCGATGCGCGATGCAGTCAAGGATCTGAACGTCAAACGCGTCCAGAGCGGTGGAAACATCTGGCACCTGAAAGTCGGGGTCAATCTCGGGACCGTCTTCCACGGCTTCGTTGGCACATCCGAACAAATGACCTTTGCTCTGGTGGGGCCGGGCGCGTTTCGTTCGAAGGCCTTCTGCAAGGCGGGTGAAAACGGCGAGGTGCTCATCGGACCGGAGCTTTATCAGAAGGTGTTCAAGATCGTGGATGCTGATCGCTCCTCGGTGGCGCACAAGGATTTTGGCGAGTTCCATTGCTACCGGGTGAAAGGCGTCAAGCAGAAATGATTCACGTCGGAATCGGATATGACGTTCATCAGCTCGTCACCGGGCGGAAGTTGATCCTCGGAGGCGTCGAAATCCCGCATCACAAGGGGCTGGACGGACACTCGGACGCCGACGCGCTGATGCACGCAGTCTGCGACGCGGTGCTGGGCGCCATCGGGGAAGGGGACATCGGCCAGTTTTTCCCCAACACCGACCCGCGTTGGAAGGATGCTCCCAGCCGCGTGTTTTTGGAGGAGGCAGCCCGGCAGGTAAAGCAGCGGGGCGGCCGCATCGTGAACATCGACGCCACGTTGATCGCCGAGCAACCGAAGATCATGCCGCATGTTGCGGCCATGAAGGAAAGGATTGGCGAGGCCCTCGGGCTTCCGCCAAGGAAGATAGGAATCAAGGCGACCACCAATGAAACAATGGGGTTCGTCGGT
>JADHOF010000210.1 GCA_016779125.1 Verrucomicrobiia bacterium
CAACGGCAGTAGAGATTTGCCTCCTGAAAAAAAGGGCAGTCGTACTTTGGCTCAATGGTTCGAGACCATCGCCCAAAAGCAGTTGCAGCCGACCTGGAACACTCCGGTGCAAGGAACTGCGGATCCCTTGCCGCAGGCTGCGACCGAAGGCATCGGCCCAATCACGGTGGCGCTTTCCCATCGGACGATAGCGGATACCTATCGAGGCTATCTTGATTTGAGCGTGGCCGGGCTTTCCATCGGGCAAACCGTCCTGATGGAACGCTTCTTGGTGGACAACTCAGAAGGGAACATCAACGCGAACGCCATCCTGATGGACAGCCGGTTGATCACCGACGGCTACCTGCCGAGACTCGGAGGGGAGCCGAATTACAACGAGACGCTCGATTATGTCGAAGTCGACTTTGAGGCGGTGACCCGTCTTGATGGGCAGATTGCGAGCTATTTTCCTGTCCGGGGCGGGTTGGAGGCCATTCCCGGAGAGTATGTCTATCGCGTGTCCAGCCCGAGCAACTCCTTCGCGGCGAAAGCCGTCCAATTGACCATCACGCAGGAGACCACCGGGCAGTCATTCGCGGGTCGGGTGTTGAGCGGCACCACCCCGGTGCCCGGAGCGCTGGTCGGGCTGCTCCAATCGGTGGGTGCCTACTCCCACCTTCGCCAGGTGGCCCGGGCGGATGAGGATGGGAATTACCGCATGTATGCGCCGTTCACGGACGAGTTCGAACTCGTTGCCATCGCACCCGGATTTGTCGGACCCTTCTGGGTGGGACGGATCAGGTCATTGCGGCAGGGCAAACTGTCAATCGCGACCTGCAGCTGACGCAAGGCACCCGCACCCTTGCCGGAACGGTGGTGGATTCGGTCTCCAATCAGCCGATCGCGGGCCTGCCGGTCACGTTCATCACAGTGAACGAGGACGGAAAACCGAACGGACAACGCTGCACTCAGACTTGGACCGATGCCAACGGGGCCTACTCGGTTGCGGTCACCGCGGAGAGATGGGGTATTGTGTTCAAGCCCAGTGAGGTGAGTTCGCGCAGCTATCTCACCGGCGCTGACACGGTCACGCAAACGGTGGATGTGACCGCCGGAGACGCCACGGACGTGCGGGTGGCGCTGACCAAGGGAACCAGCCTGATCTGGGGCAGGCTCAAGAACGGGATCGGCCAGGTCCTGGAGGGGGTGGAAGTTTTCGCCATCAATCAGGAACTGAATCTGACCGCCAGCGCCGCGACGTATGAGGACGGGACGTTTTTCCTGGCCGTGCCGACTGGGCACTGGACGGTGTTTCCCTTTTCATACGATCTTGAGTTACTGGAAGAGCCGGGATCGTTCAACAAGTCGGTCCATATCTCCGGCGAGGATCAGTCGGTTGAGATTGAACTGATCAGCCGTCCGATGGGGGGCGTTTTGGAGGGTCGCATCACCGATCATCAGACGAATCCGGTCGGCAAACTCAAGCTGGTTGCCTACAACGCGGCTGAGGGCTTTCGCGATTACGTCATTCAAACGACCTACGCCAGCGACGGTTACTTCAACTTTTACCTGAGCCCCGGCGCCTGGCAGGTCTTTCCTGACTCCGACGAGGCCGCCACCCGTGGACTGCTTTTCGCTTCCCTGCCGACCGTGGTGGTCCCCGCCACGGGCGATCCCTTCACGGCAAATCGTTCGTCGACGAATTTTATGACGATTGAGCCAAGCGGCACGGTGGAGGTGAGGGTTATTGACAGTATGACAGGCAATCCGGTGCCGGGCATCAAGGTGCACGGGACTTCCGCCGCGGGGCAGCATGCCTTCGCGCGAACTCATGAAAACACCGGCGTGGCGGCCCTGCCGGTGGTGGACGGCGAATGGGAGATCCACCTGAATTCCGACCAGCTCCGTCGCGAGGGCAAGAGCGAGGTCCCGGTATTCACTCTCACGGTTTCGGGACCGATCTCGGTTGTGCAGCTGACCGCTGCGAGTTTTGCCGATACCGGGTTCCAGCTCGACAATGTGAACGTGAACGCCAACGGCGATTTCAGGTTGACGGGTTCCGGTGAGGCCGGGCAGCGCTACGAGGTTCAAGGCTCGCGCAACCTGCAGGACTGGGTCCACCTGGGGCGGGTGATCGCGGTCGATGGGCGCTTCGAGGTGATTGACAAACCTGGGCAGGCGCTGCCGACGTCGGGAGCATCGCGCTCGGTGTTCTATCGTGTGGTGCGTGAAGGCGGCGGCAATTGAGGCGGCGGCGACGCGAAAGAGATGCGCCGGCAAGCGTGAATCAGGTAGGCGGATCGGTGTTTTTTTCGGCGTAGTTGATGGACATGGTGCCGCCGAAGAAGTTCACGACCCGGCGGTTTTCGAGTCCGACGGCGTCGAGGAGGTCATCGACGCCGCGTTGGGCGGGGTAGTGCTTGAGCGATTCGAGGATGTAGGCGTAGGCGGCGCGGTTTCCGCAGAAGATCTGGCCGAAGATGGGGACGGCCAGGTGGAGGTAGACGTAGTAGGCGGCACGGAGGAAAAAGTTGTCGGGTTTGCCGAAGTCGAGGATGAGCAGACGACCGCCGGGGCGGAGCAGTCGTTTCATTTCTAACAGCGCCTTCCCGTAGTCGGCGAGGTTTCGAAGGCCGTAGCCGATGGTGATCACGTCGAACGATTGATCGGGGAAGGGCGTGTTCATCGCGTCGCCCCGAAGAAACTCGATCCGTTGGGTGGAGGTCTTTCGTTGGTTCGCGACGCGAAGCATTTCGGCGCTGAAGTCGAGGCCTGTGACGTCATGACCGTGATCGGCGAATAGGAAGGCGATGTCGCCGGTGCCGGTGCAGAGATCGAGGATCTTCTCGCCGGGTTTGGGCTGCGCGAGCATCCAGAGCCACTTCTTCCAGACGCGATGCAGGCCGGCGCTTTGGATGTCGTTGATCAGGTCGTAGCGGGGCGCGATGCGGTCGAAGAGTTCGTTGACGCGGGCGCCGCGCTCGGCTCCGGGCTGGAAGTAGGACGGGTCGGACATGGGGAATGCTGGGGCTGAGTCGGATTATCTCGGCGTTCGCGCGACCAGAAAGGCCTGCAGCGCCTTGGCGGCTGTCGGGCCGAATCCGTCGACGGACTGCAACTCTTCGATGGTCGCGTGGCGGAGGCGATGAACGGAACCAAATTTCTTGAGCAGCGCGGCCTTGCGTTGTTTGCCGATGCCGGGGAACTCGTCGAGCAGGCTTTCGCTGACGAGCTTGAGGCGGAGTTGGGCGTTGTAGCTGTTGGCGACGCGGTGGGATTCGTCGCGGACGCGCTGGAGCAGTTTCACGGCCGGGTGGTCGAGCCCGAGGCGCAGGGCCTGTTTTTCGCCGGGGCGATGAATCTCCTCATATTCCTTGGCAAGCCCGATGACGGGGATGTCCGCCAAGCCCAGTTTGGTGAGTTCCGTGACCGCCATGCCGAGCTGGCCCTTGCCGCCGTCGATGACGATGAGGTCGGGGAGATTTCCGCGTGGGCGGTCCGCGCGGTCCACATAGTCGCCTGTCCGGACGCTCTTTTTCTTGGAAGCCTTGGAAACCTCGTCGACGAGGGATTGCATCTCTGTCGGAATCGCCCGCGCAAGGTCCTTGTCCGTGATCTCGCGAGGCTGCTTGTTCGCCTCGCGCAGCAGGCGCGAGTAGCGGCGTTGGACGGCTTCGGCCATGCTGGCGAAATCGTTTTGTCCCTCGACGTCCTTGATGCGAAGGCGGCGGTAGTTGGCGCGGTCGGGTCGGCCGTTTCGGAAGCGGACGATGGAGGCGACCTTGAACGTGCCGCTGATGTTGGAAATGTCGAAGCCATCGATGCGCTCAGGCGGCTCGGGGAGTCCCAGAACTTCGGCGAGCGAGGCCAGATCGGCCTTGGGATCCAGGGCGACGGGGAGCGTGTAGGGGATGCGCTCGAATTTCTCCGTGCGCTTGGTGGTGCGTTTGAGATCGGTGACGAGATCGCGAAGTTCCGCGGCCTTTTCGAAGTCGAGCCGTTCGGCCGCCTTTTTCATTCCCTCTTCAAGCTCCTTGATCATCTCGCCGCACTGGCCTTCCAGGAAGTCGCAGGCGGCCATCACCTGCATTCGGTATTGCTCCAGGGTGACGTTTCCGATGCAGGGGGCGGTGCAGACCTTCAGATGCGCGTAGAGGCAGTGTTTGTAGTCGGCCTCCGTGGGATTGAGGGGGCGGCAACCGCGCAGGTTGAATTTGTGTCGGACGAGATTGAGCGTGCGACGGAGGGATCCCGAGCCGGGGAAAGGGCCGAAGAATTTCGCGCCTTCCTCGTTGCGGACGCGGGTGAAGGTGAAGCGCGGGATCGGATCGTTGAGATTGATCTTCAGCATCAGGAAACGTTTGTCATCCCGAAAGCTGACATTGTAACGCGGGTGAAATTCCTTGATGAGGCGGCTTTCCAGGAGGAGGGATTCCGGCTCGCTCTTGACGACGTGGATGTCGAAGTCGTGAATGGCCTCGACCAGGGCGTTGAACTTGAGATCCCACCCCGATCGGCGGGATGCTTGGAAGTATTGGGAGACGCGGCGTTTGAGGTCCCGGGCCTTGCCGACGTAGATGACCGTGCCAAAGCGGTCCTTCATCAGGTAGATCCCGGGGCGGTGCGGGACGTCGCCCAGCTTGTTGCGGATGTGGTCGGTGACGGGCACGGCGCGCGAACCCGGCTTTCCTACCCGGCGATCTCGGGCTTCTCCATGAAGGCGTAGCAGAGCAGGTGGCAGACGCCCATCTGCGCGTCCTCGACGCGGCCGTAGTGGGTGTCATTGATCACGACCACATGGTCCGCAATCTCCGCCATGCGACCGCGTTTGGCGCCGACGAGGGCGATGGTTTTCAGGCCGTTGGCCTTGGCCCACTCGAGGCCTTTCACGCAGTTTGGGGAATCGCCGCTGACGGACAGGCTGAGGGCGATGTCGCCGGGTTTGCCGAAGTTTTCAAGCTGCCGCGAGAAAACGTCCTCGTAGGCGTAGTCGTTGGCGAGGGCGAGCATCCAACTGACATTGTCGTTCAGCGACATCACGCGGAAGCGTCGGCCGAGCTTGTCGGAGGCACCCTTGCCGAGGTCGGTGGCGAAATGAGAGCAGTTCGAGGCGCTGCCACCGTTGCCGAAGCAGAAGATCTGCCGGTCCTCCCGCAGGGCGTCTCTCAGCACGTGGATCAGTTCCGCGACCTGTCCGGTTGGAATTGAATCGTGCGCGGCCTTTTGGCGGTCGATGTAGTCGGCGATCCAGTCGTTCATTGTTCCCCGTGAAGTTACAGCCCGACGCGTGAAGCGCCAAGCGCTCAGTGTGAGGCGGGTGTGAGCGTTGACTTGAACCCGCCCAAACCTATACTGCCGGCCGTGTCCGTTGCCGACAAAGAAGCCGCGAAGAAAAGGTTTTTGGAGTTCATCGAATCCAAGAATCTGCGCATGACATCACAACGTCAGGCGATCATCGACACGGTCTTCGGAACGGACGAGCACTTCACCGCCGAACAACTGTTGGAATGGTCCAAGGAGAAGGATCAGTCCGTCTCGCGGGCAACCGTTTACCGGACCTTGCCGCTCCTGGTGGAGAGTGGATTTGTGCAGGAAATGGACCTGGGGCGGGAGAACAAGTATTACGATCCGAACTACGCCGAGCATCCCCACCACAACCATTTGATCTGTCAGGACTGCGACAAGATCGTCGAGTTCGAGGATGAGAAGCTGGAGGAGCTGGAGGAGGCGATCAGCAACCGGCTCGGATTCTCCCTGCGGACGCAAAAACTTCAGATCTCGGCCAGTTGCGACCAGCTGAAGAAGCTTGGTGCCTGCAAGAACAAGAGCTGCTGACGTCCGGGTCCCGACCGCAGGCCATTCCCAAAGAGGTAGTAAAAAGTTCCATTTTCCCCCTTGCAAATGAGAATGAGTCTCATTACCAATTGGCAGGTTCAGTTGAGACTGAATCTCATTACCGGAAATCAGAAAACCTGAAACGAAAACCTGAAAACTCAAATGACCGAATTCTCACGACGTAATCTCTATAAGTGTTCGGCCTTCTTCCTGGGGGCTGGTTTGGGCTTGGCTGCGCCGATGGCAGCCATGGCCCAAGATGCCGCCGAGGCCGGCAAGAAAACGTCCGGCGGAGTCGGCTTTGAAACCGGCCCCAGTATTCTGCTGCCCGGCGTGGCCTTGATCGGTTCCAAGGATGCGGCGGTCAACCTTACGGCGTCCGGTGCTTATCTCGGTGCCGATGACCTCCACAAATTCAACATCTCCGACGTGAATCGTGCCTTGCGTCAGGTGCCCGGGGTCACGGTGCGGGAAGAAGATGGCTTTGGGCTGTTCCCGAACATCAGTGTGCGGGGCGTCAACACCACCCGCAGCGCAAGCCTGACCTTGATGGAGGATGGCATCTTGGCGGCCCCGGCCCCGTATTCCGCGCCCGACGCGTATTACAGTCCGAACATCGCCCGAATGAACGGATTGGAAGTGCTCAAGGGTTCCAGCCAGATCAAGTACGGTCCGCACATCACGAGCGGTGCGATCAACTACATCTCGACGCCGATCCCCACAGACAACCAGAGCTATCTGCGGCTTTCTTATGGTGCCTACAACGACGTGATCGGCCACCTCTGGCACGGTGACGTGCATGATCTCGGGGCCGCCGGTCGCGTCGGGTATCTCGTGGAGGGCTTTTTGCAACGCAACGACGGTTTTCGCACGATCGACGCGGCGACGGGGTTTCCGGGCAGTGACAAGACCGGATTCAACCGGGTGGAGCCGATGGTGAAACTCTTCTGGGAACCGAAGACGGCGGTCTACAACCGGCTTGAATTCAAATACGGATTCACCGAACTGGACGCGGACGAGACCTATCTTGGCCTGAGAGACACGGATGTTCGCGCGGATCCGTTTCGACGCTATGCAGCGACCCGCTTTGACAACATCAAGACCCGTCATCATCGGGCCTCCCTGAGTCACATCGTCGAACCCTTGCCCGACCTGCAGATCGCGACGACCGGCTACTTTCAGTATTTCCACCGTAATTGGTCGAAGCTGAACAACATTGTCGACCCTGCGGTCGGCGCAGGCACGATTGGTCTGGGCGCAGCCCTTTCCTCCGGCGCCGCCGCATCAACGGTCGGCGTGTTGCAGGGCACGGCCGCTGGCACGCTGAATGTGCGGAACAACAACCGCACGTACAACACCTACGGGATCCAGTCGGTGGCGACGCAGGGTTTCAGTCTGGGAGACACGGCCCACAAGCTTGAGGCGGGCATTCGTTATCATTTCGACGAGGTCGATCGTCTGCAGTGGGATGATTTCTACACCCAGAACGCGGCCGGCGCCGTGGTCGGAACCACACAGGGTGCGCTGGGCGCGGCGGGGGATCGCGGGGAGGAGTCGCAAGCCCTGGCGCTGCATCTCCAAGACGAAATCAGGTGGCGCAAGTTCACGCTGACTCCAGGCATGCGACTTGAGTTCGTGGAGCAGGAGTTCGTGAACAACA
>JADHOF010000007.1 GCA_016779125.1 Verrucomicrobiia bacterium
GCCGAACCACCGAATCTGAAACGAAAGGAAAGAACATGAAACTCGTATCCAACCCGAACCACCGCCGCCGCCAGGGCTTTACGCTCGTGGAATTGTTGCTCGTCCTCGTCATTCTCGGCGCGCTCGCCGCGATCGTCGTTCCGAAATTCTCAGGTCGCTCCGAGCAGGCCAAACTCGTGTCGGCGCAGACGCAGATCTCCGGTTTTGAAACCGCGTTGAACTCCTTCGAGGTCGACAACGGATTTTATCCGCAATCGAAGGACGGCCTTGGCGCTCTCGTCGCCGCGCCGAGCAATGCGCAGAACTGGCGCGGGCCTTACATGAAGGATGTGCCTCTGGATCCGTGGGGCGCGGCCTACGTTTACGAGAACCCCGGCAAGATGAACGCCTCCGGTTTCGATATCTACTCCATGGGGCCCGACGGACGTGCCGCCACGGAGGACGACATCACGAACTGGAGCCGAACAAACTAGGATTCGCCCGGTCACAATGAAGCCCGACCCGCAAATGCCCGCACGACGCGGTCGAGTCTCCCTCGACGCGACTCGTTGGCGTCGGGCACCGGGCTTCACGCTGATCGAGCTGATTCTGGTCATGGGCGTTCTGGCGACACTGGCGGCGGTGATCGTGCCCAGCCTGTCGAGCTTCGTGAAAGGGCGCGATATTTCGCAGGAAGGCCTTCGCTTTGTGGCGCTCACCCACTTCGCCCGGAACGAGGCGATCTCCACGGGGATTGCCCAGACTCTCTGGGTGGATCCGCGTGGGAACGCGTACGGTCTGCGCGAGGCTCCCGGATTCCGCCAGAACACCAACGCCGCGCGAAGTTATCCCTTGAACGCGAAGCTTGAGTTCCAGCTTGATCCAAACGCCGGCCAGGCCTTTGGCGAGTTTGCGATTCGTTTCCTGCCGGATGGAGAGATTGAGGAGGGCAGTTTGACGAATCTCGCGATCGAGCGGCCGAATGACGAGCGCCTTTGGATTGCGCTTTCAACGAACGGGTTCAACTACGAAATCGCCGGCAATGAACGTCTGTAAGACAACACGCCGCCGGGCCGGATTCACCTTCGCCGAGATCCTCGCGGCGATGTTGTTCCTTGGTCTGGTGATCCCCGTCGCGATGCAGGCGGTGCGAATCGCGAGTGACGCGGGGACGATGGCCAGCCGTCGCTCGATCGCGACCCGGCTTGGGGACGCCAGGCTGACCGAGCTGGCGATCACGGACGAGTGGCGGACAGGCACGCAGGCGGGGCAGTTTGACCAGCCTTATCAGGACTATCGCTGGGAGATCCGATCCGAGAACTGGACCGAGCTTGGCATGATGCAGCTCTCGATGGTGGTGACTTTCAAGGTGCGGCAGCGGGATGCCCGGGTGATTTTGACCACCCTTGTGCCGGAGACGCAAACAACCGGCGCGGGGCAGACGCCATGAAGCTGCGCCGCCAAACATCCGATCGTGCGGGGTTCTCCCTGCTGGAGCTGATTGTGGCGTCGTTCATGTTTGCCATCGTCATGGCTGCGGTCGCGACGGCGTTTTTTGGCGCGCACAAGTTGAGGGCGACCAACGAGGCCGATCTCGCGGGCGTTCATGGCATTCGCCGCGCGATTGAATACATGAAGCGCGATTTTCGGTCCGGCACGGTTCCGGCGACGAATGACACGACTCAGATTGTCACGGGCGACACCACGGGCACCGAGACGAACGTCTTCACTTTCTCAGGTGCCATGATGACGACCGCGAGCACGTCGGGCGGAGCGATCGGCTCCACGGCTCTCGAATTTTGCACGGCGACCGGACTTCGACTCGCCGACGAGCCATGGGGGGACATTCAGAGGGTGACCTATTACCTGCGGTCCCCGCTGAGTGCTCAAGCCGATGTCGGCAACGAACTGGTGCGCGGCGTCTCGCGCAACCTATCGCCGGGGCTGGAATCGGATTATGGGGAGATGGTCTTGTTGAGCGGCGTGTCGCAGCTGGTTTTTGAATTTTGGACCGGCACGGAGTGGGTCGATTACTGGGATTCGACAACCTTTGATCCGGCCGCGCCCTTGGCGGTTCGCGCGACGCTGATCATGGCGACGACGAACAATCTTCCGCCGCCGGCCTATCAGGTCGCCGTACCGTTTTCGGTCGAAGCCCGCACCAATCTGGTTCAGTCCGCCACGGGAGGCGCCACATGAGGGTTTCGATCTCCAATGCGCGCGGCTCGGCGCTTGTCCTCGTGCTGTGGGTCTCGTTCGGGCTGGTCAGTCTTGCGATCTATTTTGGTCACGGCATGTCGATGGAATTGAAGGCGGCGTCCAATTCCGAGGCGGGCGTTCAGGCTGAACAGGCGATCGAAGGCGCGGTCCGCTATGTGAAGTACCTGCTGGCCAATCTCCCGTCGCAGGGGCGCCTGCCCGAGCCGGATCTTTATGTCACGGAAGCGGCCGAGGTGGGGGAGGCTTTTTTTTGGATCACCGGGCGTGACCCGGCCGCAGTCGATATGACCCGTCCCTATTTCGAACTGATCGACGAGTCTGGAAAACTGAACCTGAACACCGCGCTGTACACGAATCTCATGGAGCTGCCCTTCATGACGGTCGAGCTGGCGGATGCGATCATTGATTGGCGGGATGCGGACGACGAGCCGCGAAGCTCCGGTGCTGAGAGCGACGTTTACCTGCGATACAATCCGCCGATGTACGCGAAAAACGCGCCTTTCGAGTCGATTGAGGAACTGCGGATGCTCAACGGTGCCACCGAGGAACTCCTCTACGGCGAGGACGCGAACGGGAACGGGATCCTCGATCCGAACGAGGATGACGGCGACGCCTCGCCGCCGAGTGACAATGCCGACGGGCGGCTTGATTTCGGCATTATGGAATATGTCACGGTGTGGAGTCGCGAGGGCAACCTGCAGACAAACGGGGAACCGAGGCTGATCCTGCCCGCGTTGGCGGGGACGCAGGGATCGCAGGCCGCATTGACGGCCATTCAGGGATGGTTCACGACGAATCTGACAGAAGACCGCTTCAACACTCTGCGCCCGGCCTTGACCCAGGCGACCAATTTGGTGGACCTCTACATCCGCTCCGGCAACACCTTGGATGAATTCGCCGAATATGACGACGTGCTCACCATGAGCACCAACGCGATCGAGGGGCTGGTGAACGTGAACACCGCCTCGGCAGCGGTCTTGAACACCTTGCCCGGGGTGGAGGTGAACGACGCGGAGTCGCTCGTTGCCTATCGCGACACGAACCCGTCGGCATTGCGCAGCGTGGCGTGGATCACCGAGGTGTTGGGGCAGGACGTGGCCCGCCGCTTGGGGGGGCTGATCACCGACAAAGGCTTTCAATACATGGCCGATATCTCGGCGGTCGGTCGTGGCGGTCGGGGGTATCGTCGCAGCCGGATGGTGTTCGACATCAGCGAGGATCATCCCAAGATCGTGCATCGCCGGGATGACAGCCGATCTGGATGGGCTCTGGGTGTGGAAACGCGCGAGGCGCTGCTGGCGCTTCGCGGGCAACAATGATGAAGCGCGGAAAACAAACCAATTCGATTCTGGGCCTGACACTGGACGGACGACGTCTGGAGGGAGCTTTGCTGAAGCGCGGGCGGGACGGTTCCAGGGTGCATGCCGTCGCTTCGACGGAACTCGGCATCGAGCCTTTGGAGGGCGAGCCGGAGCTTGTCGCGGGTGAGATCGGGGACCGTCTCGCCGCGAACGATCTCAAGGAGAAGCATTGCATCGTCGGCCTGCCGCTTGATTGGTTGCTTACCTCCATGATCCGGCTGCCGGACATGCCGGAGGAACACATGGACGGATTTATCCGCCTACAGGCGGAGAAGAGCTTTCCGCTCTCGCTCAGCGATTTGTGTCTGAGCGTTTCGCGTTTCGATGTTGGCGCGGGAGAACGGCACGCCCTGCTTACCGCCGTTCCCCGCCGGCGTGTTCTGGATTTGGAGTCGAGGCTGCAGCTGGCGGGGCTGAAGCCCTTGAGTTTTTCGCTGGGCGTTGTCGCCTTGCAGGAAGCGTTGGGCGCGCCGGGTCTTTCAATTTTCGTGTCCACCGAGCAGGTGTCGATTGTCGTTTCGACGGCCGCCGGTCCTGTCTGTATCCGATCCTTGCCGGATGCCTGGTGCGGGGATGCTCAGGTTCGCCGGATCGATGCCCGGATAGTCGGGCGGGAGTTGCGGATCACGCTGGGTCAGCTGCCTGACGAGGTCCGCGCCGGTCTGACGAAGGTTCGGCTGCTTGGCTCACCGGGATTGCTGGCCAATCTGGAAAGCGATCTGAAGCCCCGGGTCGAAGCTTTGGGGTTGGTCTTTGAGGCGATGCCGGAGCAGTCCGTGAACGGTGTTCCTTTGACGATGCCATTCAGCGGCGTGGTCCCTGCGGCGGCCGCATTGGCTGCCCGATATTTGGAGAATCCAAAGGCGACCCTTGAGTTCCTGCCTCCAAAGGTGAATCGGTGGCAGGTGCTGGCCACGCGTCTGGCTTCGCGCAAGTCAGGCATACTGGGAGCGATCGCCGGAGTGATCCTCGTCACCACCCTGATCGCGTTTTTCTGGCAGGGTAGGCAGCTCTCCAATCTGGAATCCGAATGGAACGGCATGAAAAAGCAGGTGGCCGAATTGGAGGATCTGCAGAGCCGCATTCGAAAGTTCAGGCCATGGTACGATGAAACGCAGCCGACCCTTCGGATGATGCGGGCGATCAGCCGGTCTTTTCCAGCCAACGGAGACATCACGGCGAAAAGCCTCGAAGTCCGACCGGGGGGCAAGATCACGATCGCGGGTTCCGCCCGGCACAACAAGGCGTTGCTGGATCTTTCGGAACGTTTATCGAAGGTGGAAGGAGTGTTTGACGTGAAACTGGAAAATTTGAGAGGCGTTGGCCCGATACAGTTCAGCATTGTCTGCCGATGGCAGCCGGGAGGTGCCCAATGAACCGGGAGAAACTGCTGATGACGGTGGCCGGCTCGGTGTTTGGTCTGTTGATGCTCGACAAGGTGCTCCTGGGGCCGCTGGTCGATTCGTGGAAGGATCGGGCAAAAAAAATCTCCTACCTGACCCAGGACGTCACGAAGGGACGCCAGCTCGTGGCCCGGGACTCCGCGATACGGGATCGCTGGCAAGAGATGCGCGAACGGGCCTTGCCCGCGAGCCGGTCCGAATCGGAGTCGGCCCTGCTCACCCGGCTGGATGACTGGAGTCGTGCGGCCAAACTGAAGCCTTCGCAGATGCTCCCTGCTTGGCGCGCGGAAGACGACCACGTGAAGCTGAACTGCCGAATCGAAGCGACCGGGGACATTGAGGCTGTAATGCGCTTCGTCTACGATCTGGACGGTGAGAAACTGGCCGTGAAGGTGGAGTCATTTGACCTTTCGAGTCAGGACAAACAAGGGCGGAATCTGGTGCTGGACATGACGCTCAGCGGACTGGAACTGCCCCGGGAGGAAGGAAAACGATGACCGAGTCGATCAAGGTGATGGCTTTCGGATGTTTGGGTGCGCTTTTGTTGACCGGCGCGGGCACTTCCGCTTCCGGGGCCGACAAGGCGTCCGGTCCCGCCCGTGACGAGTTCAAGGACATCGTGGTTTACAACATATTTGATCCGGACCGAGGGCCCCGGCCGGAACCGAAACCAAAGGCCCCGGTCAAACAGGATCCGCCGCCGCCCAAGGTGGAGCGCTTGACGCTTACCGGGGTCCTGAAGTCGGATCACGGTGCCTACGGATTTTTTGACGGCACCGATCGTGATTTTCAGAAAGTCGGCAAACCCGGCGATCAGGTCGGCGTTTTCAAGGTAATCAAGATCGGGATCGACTCCGCTGACCTCGGCGCAGGCACGAATCATTTTGTTCTCAGAATCGGCGGTGAACTCAGCAGAACCGGTGAAGAACCGTGGAAGGTGAGTGGCACGACCTCGTTTTCCGGCAGCGGGGCCGCGCCGGCCTCGGCATCTGCCTCCTCCGCCGGAGCCAGTGATCCTGCGGATGAGGAACGTCGGAAGAAGCTGCTGGAATTGCTCAAAAAGAAACGCGAATCAGGAAAATGAAAACGACAACCCTTACACTACTTGGTGCCATCCTGCTCGGGACCGGCTCGCTCGGGGCGCAGACTGCGCCCGCCCCGAAACCGGTCGCTCCGGCTGCGAGCACACCTCCTCCGGCAGCCGGGAAGATCACGCTCAACTTCAAGGCGACGCCCCTCTCCACCGTGTTGGAATACCTCAGCAAGGAGGCGGGCTACGCCGTGGTGATCGACGCAAAGATTGAGGGAACGATCGACGCGATCAGCGCCCAGCCTTTGACCCATGATGAGGCGTTTGACGTTATCAACTCGATTCTCGCCACCAAGGGTTACACTGCAATTCGCAACGGGCGGATTCTCACGATCGTGAATGTCAGCGACGCGAAGAAAAGGATGATCCCCGTGAAGCAGGGGGCTGATCCCGACAAGATTCCGTCCAATGACGAGATCGTCACACAGATCATGCCGATTCGTTACGCCAACGCTCAGCAGTTGATCGCCAATCTGCAACCCCTGCTTGACGAGACCTCCACGATCAGCGCGAACGAGGCGAGCAACGCCCTGATTCTCACCGGCACGCAGTCCAACATCCGTCGCATGGCGCAGATCATCAAGGCGCTCGACACCAGCATCTCAGGCATCACGGCGATGCGCGTGTATCCGATGCAGAACGCGCAGGCGACCGACGTCGCCAACATCATCAATCAGGTCGTCGGCGGCCAGAGCAGCAACAACAGCGGGCGGGGAAACACCAGTTCCCGGGGTGGAGGCAGTAGCGGGGGCAGTGGACCGAGCCCGGCGGATATCATGAGCCGAATCCGAAGTCGGATGAGCGGAGGTGGACGATGAAAGACGTGGCTGCCGGCAAAATCTCAAATGAGGACTTCATGAAGACACCTATTTCAAAAATGAGCAGGATGCTGATACTGGCGATTGGTTTGGCCGTTGTCGGATCGGCCGAGGCGCAGTTTCCCGGTTTTGGTGGGGCACCCGGAGGAGGCTCGCCCGGTGGTCGAACCCGCACCGGAGGAAGCAGCTCGGGAGGGAGTGGTTCAAGCGCCGCGTTGCAGGCGCAGTCGCGCGTGTTGGCGGTCGCTGACGAGCGTTCCAACTCGGTCATCATCATCGCGCCGGAAGACCAATTGCCGATGATCGAGGAGTTGATGAAGGAACTGGACACCAACGTTGACGACGTGACCGAGGTGAAGGTCTTCAAACTCGTCAATGCCGACCCGACGGAAATGGCTGAGCAATTGAATCAATTGTTCGGCAGCAGCACGCAGGGAAATTCCCAGCAGAACCAGTCCAGCTTTGGTCCCGGTTTTGTTTTTGGCCGTCTTGGCGGCGGGGCTCCGCAGGGGAACAACAGCAACTCGCGCGGACTTCGAAGCGATCAGAAGGTGGTGTCCGTGCCCGACGCCCGCACGGCGTCGCTGATCGTCAGCGCGCCGCGTCAGATGATGCCTTCGATCGAGCAGATGGTGAAGCAGCTCGACTCCAGCACGGCCAAGCGACAGAACGTGTTTGTCTATTCGCTGGAATACGCGGATGTGAACAACGTGGCGACCGTACTACGCGGGATGTTCGACGAGAATCAACGCAACCTCAGCTCGCAGCAGTCGCAGGAGTCCGCCTTGGAGCAACGACGCGGCACTTTCGGTTCCGCTGGAGCCTCCAGCGGCACGATCGGCGCCACTGCGGGCGGGGGTGGTGGTGGGGCCATCGGACGTCGTTGAGTGATCGAAACCAAGAATTGTCATGAGATATATCAAACATTCTCCACGTCTGTTGTTCGTCATCGTTTCTCTGCTGGCGTCGCAGGCATTGGTCTTGGCGCAGTTTCGTCCTGGTGGTGGATTCGGCGGAGGAACCGGCGGTGGGCGTGGCACGACTTCCAGCCAAGGCACCCGGACCTACACGGGCAATGGCCAGATTGGTCAGGCGTTGATCATGCCGGACCCCGAAACCCGCCGGATCATTGTGATCGCGGACGATGATACTGCGGCGCATATCAGCCAGGTCATCACCAACCTCGACCAGCCGAAGCCGCAGGTGTTGATCAAGGTCGTGTTTGTTGAGGTCACGCACAACACGGGGTCCGATATCGGCACCACGATCAACCGCCTCCAGGCCGAACCCTCCAATTCGTCGGCCGTGAGTTCGTTGACCACCGCGCTCGGAGCCGCGGGCACCCTCTCCACGGGCGGCACCTGGGGGCTCGTCGCGGGGGATTTGGACGTCGCGTTGAGGGCGGTTGCGGAGAACGGCAAGACGGAGGTGCTCTCCCGTCCGTCGATCCTGACGCGCAACAATCAGGAAGCCGTCATCACGGTCGGTCAGGAGGTGCCATTTGTGACGAACAGCCAGATCAACCAGCAGGGCAACACGATCAACACGGTCACCTATGAGGACGTCGGCATCATCTTGCGGGTGACGCCGTACATCACGCAGGGCGATTTGGTTGAAATGATTGTCGCGCCGGAGATCTCCTCCATCAGTTCGACATTGGTGACGATCAATCAAGGCGTGCAGCTTCAGGCCATCGACAAGCGCGCTGCGGAGACGGTGGTGGTGACCAAGCATGGGCAGACCATTGTCATCGGCGGACTGATGCAGACCCGCAAACAGGAGACGCGGCGCAAGGTGCCGGTGCTGGGCGACATTCCCCTGATCGGCTTCGCCTTCCGGCGCAAGGAGATGCAGGATGTCAAAACCGAGCTGTTGATCTTCCTGACCCCTTACGTCATTCAACGCCCGGAGCAGGTTGCGGACGTCACGGCGGACGAGGCCTCGAAGTCTTCCTTCGGCAAGGGCACGTTCACGGAGGACCAGATCGAGACCTTCATGGAGACCATTCCCGTGGAGGCCAAGGATTCTTCCTCCGCGAGTGCGAGCAAGAAGCCGTTTTTGCCGATCAACATCCCGTTGGACTATTGATTCGATCTCGCGTGTTTCCGTCTCGCGTCATGTTGACGTAATCTGCCGGCGTCAACTGTGGAGCATCGGTCATGCGGGTATTACTGGTTGAAGATTCGGAGCGGTTGCGACGATCCCTGACGACGGCGCTGAAGTCGTCCGGTTACGCGGTAGACGGGGCCGGGGACGGTGAGGAAGGGTTGTGGCTGGCGCGGGCACATGATTATGACGTGTTGGTGCTGGATATCATGCTCCCGGGGCTCGATGGACTGAGCCTGCTTGCCTCGCTGCGAAAAGAGGGCAACGAAACTCCGGTCTTGTTCCTGACCGCGCGCGACGCCGTCGAGGACCGCGTCGCTGGATTGAGGCAGGGTGCTGATGACTACCTGGTCAAGCCCTTTGCCTTGGAGGAACTGCTGGCGCGTGTGGAAACGTTGACCCGACGCCGCTACCAGAAACGCACGTCGATGGTAAGGGTCGGCGATCTGGAATTGAATTCTTCCGCGAAGACCGTTTCCCGCGCGGGGAATGGGATTCAGCTGGCCGCGCGGGAGTTTGCCCTGCTCGAGTACCTGATGTTGAGATCCGGGCAGGTGGTCTCGCGTACGGAGATCGAGGAGCATATCTATGACGATCTGGTGTCGCCGATGAGCAATGTTGTCGATTCCGCCATCTGCGCGTTGAGGAAACAGATTGCGGTCGGTTCGGATTCGCGGCCTTTGATTCACACCCGTCGGGGCCAGGGTTATGTGTTGGAGGATCGCGCGACGTGAAAAGCATTCGGACCCGTCTGCTGCTATGGTTGCTTCCCGGGATGGGGTTGCTTTGGGGAGCGGCGGGAGTGGTCTTGTTTCAGGCGGTAAAGCGTGGGTTGGAGCTGCAGATAGACTCTGACTTGCGAAATCTTGTGGGTCCGGCCCGGTTTATCGCCCGAGCCCATTCGCTTGGCATTCCGCAGCAACAGTTTCGAGGGTCGGATCTCGCAGGCTTCAACGATCCGGATGGCCGGGTTTATTTCGCTGCATGGAGGAGCGCCGAAGACACCCCCGTTCGTTCGAAGAGTTTGGGCGATCGAACTCTTCCTCGCCCCAAGCGCTTCGCGTCGCAGGGGGTGTTTCGGGATTACGAACTCGCGAACGGGGAATGGGTGCGGACCCTGTCCGTCCGCTCCCAGAATCCGCCCCCGGGAAGGCCGGTCGGTCCGCGCGGGGGCGGTGGTCCGCCGGGGCGGGATGAGTTTTCGCGAATGGAAACGCGGGAGCCGGGTCGCGGCGGGCCACCCCCTGAGGACGGCCGCCCCCGAGCTTGGCCGCTTCGGCCGGGACGCGAAGGTGGTGCGGAGGGCGGCCCCGGACACGAGTCTGTCGATCTCGTGTTGGCGAAGAGTCGGAGGCGGATCGATGAGACGTTGCAGTTGGTGCTTGGCGGGATCGGGTTTACCGGGATTGTCGCCGCGCTCGCGTCGATGCTGCTTGTCCGGCTCGCGCTGGAGTCGGGACTTCGGCCCTTGCGGAATTTGGGGGATCAGACGGCCGGAATTGATACGGGAGCATTGGATCATCGATTTGCAACCGATATCTTGCCGGTTGAATTGAGGCCGATCGGCGTTCGCCTCAACGATCTATTGGCCCGCCTGCAGCAGGGCTTTGAACGGGAGCGGCGCTTTGGGGCCGATCTCGCCCATGAATTACGGACACCGGTGGCGGAACTGCGGTCAATGGCGGAGGTCGCGATGAAATGGCCGGAACAGACGACGCCGGAAAACTATCAGGACCTGCTCGCCATCTCGGAACGGATGCAGGGCACGATCGAAAACCTGCTGCGGCTTGCGCGGCTCGAAAACCGGGCGTCCGTCCGGAGGGATGAAACGGTTCGCCTGTCCGAGTTCTTGTCGGAATGCTGGAAGCCATTTTCCGAACGCGCGGCTGGGCGGGGATTGCGGGTCCGTTTTTCGGTTTCCCCTGAAATCTCCCTCGCGACCGATCCGAATCTCCTGCGGACAATTGCCTCGAATCTTCTCTCCAACGCCGCCGAATATGCCGAGGCTGATTCGGAAGTGACGGTTGAGTCCGCGGGTTCCGGGCCGGTGCTGTCCGTTTGCAATGCGGCTCCGCATCTTTCGGACGACGATATTCCGCACCTTTTCGAACGCCTGTGGCGATTGGATCGCTCCAGGACCAGCGGCAGCCATTGCGGATTGGGGCTGGCGTTGGCCAAAGCCTGCGCGGAGGCGCTGGACATGCGGCTGACGGCGGAACTGAAGGACGGGCGTTTGAAGATCTCTCTGACACGCCTGGCTCAGTGATTGCCGCCGGAAAAACCTTGCGGCCACGGCGGCGGCTCGAATACTCGCCGCTCGCATGAGCAAGGTTCGAATCGGCATCATCGGCATGGGCAACATTGGTCGCTTCCATGCCGCCTATCTTCAACAAGGCAAGGTGGCCCGCGGCGTATTGGCGGCGGTCTGCAGCACCTCACCCCACAAACTGAAGGAGTTCGCGGACGCGGGCGTGAAGGTTTTTGGGGACGGGATGGAGCTGATCCGATCCGGCGAAATCGATGCGGTGATCGTGGCGACGCCCCATTACCAGCACACCAGCCTGGGCGTTGCGGCGATTGAGGCCGGTGTCCACCTCATGGTTGAAAAGCCGATTTCGGCGCACAAGGCGGACGCGGAAAAATTGATCGCCGCCGCAGAGGCTCGGCCCGAGGTCAAGTTTGGTGCGATGTTTCAGCTTCGTGCCGAGCCCCGCTACAAGAAGATCCGGCAGCTTCTCGACAACGGCGATCTCGGCGAGATCGTGCGGATGAACTGGCTCGTCACGGACTGGTTTCGGAGCGACGCCTATTACTCCAGCAGCGCGTGGCGGGCGACGTGGAAAGGCGAGGGCGGCGGAGTACTCATCAATCAGTGCCTGCATCAGCTGGACGTCCTGCAATGGCTTCTCGGAATGCCATCGAAAGTCCGGGGCTTTTGCCAGCTGGGTCGTTTTCACAACATTGAGACGGAGGACAATGTCACGGTCTATCTCGAATGGCCGAATCGGGCGACCGGTGTTTTTATCAGCTCGACCGGGGAGTTGCCCGGTACGAATCGTTTCGAAATCGCGGGCACGAAAGGCAAACTCGTGCTGGAAAACGACGAACTGACCGTCTATCGGAACGAGGTCCCCGCCGACGAATGGAACCGGACGTCCAAGATCGGGTTCGCGAAACCGGATGTGTGGACCATCAAGATTCCTTTTGGCAACGCGGACAGCCCGCACGCGCAATTCATGAACAGCTTCGTGGACGCGATTCTGGATGGCGGCGACGTGATCTGCCCCGGCGCGGGCGGACTCGGCTCCATCGAGCTGGCGAACGCGATGCTCTTCTCCTCGCTGAGCGGAGAAACCATCGAAATGCCGATGGACGGCGCCGCCTACGAGACCCGATTGAACAGCCTGATCGAGGCCTCCACGTTTGAGAAAAAAGTCGTGGAAGTGTCCACCGAGGATTTCACCAAATCATTCAACCGATAGAAACAGAACGAGACTTATGGAACTGATGGGAATTGGAGACGAGGCCGGCGGCAAATTGGAAACGCAGATTCGCGCAACCAAGGAACTGGGCTGGAAAAGCATTGAAATGCGGGGTGTCGAGGTCGAGGGCTTCGCCAAGGCGAACCTGCACGAGATTCCGGACGCGGCTTTCGACATCGTCGAGGCGAAGCTCAAGGAAAACGGCGTTGGCGTCTACGCGTTCGGGTCCACCATCATGAACTGGCAGAAAACGGTGGAGACACCGTTCGATGTGACATTGGGCGAGGTCAAGCGGGCGATTCCGCGCATGAAACGCCTGGGCACCCAGTTCGTGCGCGTGATGAGCTTCAAGCCGGGCGAGGATGAGGATTCCATTCCGGCTCTGGTTTTCGAGCGGGTGAAGGAGGTAACGGACCTGTTTCTGGCCGAAGGGCTCCAACCCGTTCACGAGAACTGCATGAACTATGGCGGCATGAGCTGGCGGCACGCGGAGGAACTGCTGGAGAAGGTGCCGGGCCTGAAATGGGTGTTCGACACGGCCAATCCAATCTTCAACGCCGATCGCTCTGGAGCGAAGCCGTGGGGGCGGCAGGATCCTTGGGAGTTTTGGCAACACATGAAGCCTCACACCGCGCACATCCACATCAAGGATTGCACGTGGAACGACTCGAAGAACGACGCGGATTACAACTTTCCCGGCGAAGGGCAGGGACGGGTGGAGGATATTCTCAAAGATGCGTTCGCTTCGGGTTACGACGCGGGAATCTCGATCGAACCGCACATGGTTGTTGTCTTTCACGACACCGGCTCCGCCGCCTCGGAAGAGGATACCTATCAGAATTACGTCGAATACGGCCGCCGACTCGAGAGTTTGGTGCGAAGCGCCAAAGCTTGATTAGGGTGCGTTCACATAAGCTCACGTTTTCTGATTTGCGGTGGATCGAATTGCGTTTTTCGTGCTTGAGCCTCGTCGCAGGCCTTAATCTGGGGTGATTTTGATTTCTTGTTACGTATGCGGCCTACCGGAAATTGAGGTTGCTGAGATTTCTGTTCGATTAGATGTTTTAATGATTAGAAATTCGGGAATGCTCTGGCTGCCGTTACTGTAACGGGATAGTTGGCGTATTTGGGGAGTATATGGGTGAATGAGGATGAGAAAGGAATCGTTTTCAAAATTGACAATGGCATCACGGCTGCTAATTTCCCGTCGACCGGCAGTGAAAGGCAATCTGCGGACAAGACAGTAATTATAATAAACCCGCCTTTCATGACGTCCGCGCCGGACCAAAGAAAGTAGCACTATGAAAATCAGCAAGAACAACAAAGGGGCCTTCACGCTCGTGGAAATCATGATCGTTGTCGCCATCATCGGCCTGCTCGCCGCCATCGCGATTCCGAACTTCGTGAAAGCCCGTGCGACCGCTCAGAAGAACTCCTGCATCGCCAATCTGAAGCAGATTGACGGTGCCGTGCAGCAGTGGGCTCTGGAAAACAAGAAGGTCGCCTCTGATACCTACCTGCTGACCGACGCCACGCTCTTGGCGTACATGAAGGGCAGCCGTCTCCCCGAGTGTCCTTCCAGCGGCACCTACGGTCCGGGCGCGAGCGTTTCCGCTTCACCCACCTGCACCAAGAGTGCGGACGGTCATACGCTCTAGGCCGCAGATTGGTTTAGTTTGATTGCATGGGCCCGGGGCGGATAGCCTCGGGCCTTTTCCGTGAACAAGGTAGGAAACAGGGAAATCGGATGACGAGTAAACGGTTAAACAAAACTGGATTCACGCTTGTCGAGGTCATGATCGTGGTGGCGATCATCGGGATCATCGCGGCTGTCTCGATTCCCAACTACATGAAGGCGCGCGACACCTCGCAGAAGAACACCTGCATCAACAATCTGCGCACGATTGATCGCCTCACCCAGCAGTGGGCCTTTGAGAACAACAAGGTTTCCACGGACACGTATTCCCTGACGGACCCCAGTTTGTTGGCCCACTTCAAGGGGTCGACGCTGCCCATTTGTCCCGGCGACGGAGTTTACACCCCGGGGGGCACGCTTTCCGACGAGCCGACCTGTAGCAAGTCGTCTCTCGGGCACACGCTCTAGCTTCTGTCGCGGATCTCTCGATCCGGCTTTTTTCCCGCGCGCTTCTTGAGTTCGAGGTATTGCGCCAGATATTTTGCCCGGTCTTCTTCCGCCGTGGCCGGGTGTTTGATTCGAATCGGCAGTGTTCGATACAGATAGCCATCCCTCAGGCTGTCGAGTATCTGACGATACTGTTCCGCCATTTTGGGAATGGGCCGCTGTTCAGTGACCGATTTCGCGATAAGAGACTTTTCGGAGGCGTGCTCAAAACGGTCGAACATGGGCGTCTTGCCATCCCAGGACCCGGATGAGCGGGCCTCCATGTGGGTGGAGATGATGTGCTGGATTGTCGGGGATTCGAGCCATTCCAAGTTGGTCTCGTCCAAACATCCGTCGTCGGTGGCCGCCAATTGGAAGAAGAGTTTCAACAGCCAGTCTTCCTGCTTTGAAATCGTTTCTTCGGGTTCGTTTGGCTCACTTTCCTCGTCTGGAAACGTTTCGGGCCCCCGATTTCTTTCGTTTCTTTCCGCGCGAGGTTGCTGGCGGCGTTGGCGGTCCAGCTTCGAGAATTCGGTGGACACCGCTTGAGCGGAGACTCCGAATTGGGCGGAGAGTTTTCGAACCCAGGTGTCGCGAAGTACAGCGTCCCCTGCGATTCCAAGGCGGGCGTGCATCTCCTCGAGAATCGCCCTGCGGCCCCGGTCGCTGGTCGGATCATTGGTGCTGTTGAGCCTTTGGAGGAGAAAGGCGAAATATTCCGGGGCTTCTCCGATGATGGATTGAAAACGTTCCGTGCCGAATTCGCGGATGAAACTGTCCGGATCGTGGGGCTGCGGCACCTGGACGACCCGAACGGAAAGCCCGGCTGGGGCGAGCACTTCGATGGCTTTGACGGCGGCCTGCTGGCCGGCGTTGTCCGAGTCAAAACACAAAACCACCTCGTTGGCGTAGCGTTTGAGGATGCGCGCGTGGTCGGGAGTGAGGGCGGTGCCTTGAGGTGCGACGACGTTTTCGACTCCGGCGATATGGCATCGGATCAGATCCAACTGCCCCTCGCAAACGATGGAAAAGCCGGCGTCGGCGATCGGGCGCCTGGCCTTGTCCAGCCCGTACATGACGCGTCCTTTTGTGAAGAGCGGCGTTTCGGGTGAGTTCACATATTTGGCCGTCTTCGCCTCCGGATCGAGAATGCGGCCGCTGAAGGCGATGACGCGTCCTTGCTCGTCCATGATCGGGAACATCAGGCGTCCGCGGAATCGGTCGTAGCAGCCATCCCCCTGATCCCGCTCAATGACCAGACCGGAACTCACCATCAGGTCGATCGGATAGTCGCGGCCTCGGGCCCAGTTTACGGTGTCCTCCCATTCGTCGGGCGCACACCCGAGGCGAAATCGCTCGATCGCCTCATCCGGGACTCCGCGTTGCGCGAGGTAGTCCCGGGCGTTGGCTCCACCGGCCTCGTTCCTGAGCACCCCTTGCCACCTTCGAGCGATCTGTTCATGGATTTCAAAAAGGGTTTCCTTGAGATGACGCCTCTTGCCCGCCTCGGGATCGTCTGAGAATTCCAAAGGAATATGAGCCCGTTCCGCCAGACGACGAAGCGCCTCGATGAAGGTGATATTCTCGTACTGTTGGACGAAGTTGAAAACGTCTCCCCCGGCGTGGCAGCCGAAGCAGTAGTAAGACTCGCGGGCGGGATTGACGTTGAAGCTGGGGGATTTCTCGCGGTGAAAGGGACAGAGAGCCACGAAATTCGCGCCGGCCTTCTTCATTGGGCCCACGTAGGCACCGATCACCTCGACGATGGGGCTGGCTGCCCGGATCTGCTCCTTGGTGTCTTCGCTGATAATCGCGGCCATGGCCTGAAATTGATCTGAGGCGAGGCGGAGCCCCGGACTCAGCGCCGCGCGGGAGCCGGGGAAGCGGTGATCATCGCCCAACCAAACCAAGCCCGCAGGTAGGGGCCGACGAAGGAAGTTTGAAACACAGCGCCGTTGATCATTCCGACAGTCGGAAAGAGGGCCGAGCCGAGTTCCTTGATCTGGGATTCCCGTTGGGCGCGAATCTGTTCGACAGTGTAGATGCGGCCGTTTAGCAGGGAGAGGACGGTGAGGAGAATGCAGAACGATTTTAGCGCCCCGGCGGCGATTCCGAGTGGGGTTTCCGTTTTGCCGAACCAGTCGGAGTCTCGAAGCTGGGCGTGACCTTTCCCTTTCAGGAACGCGAATACGCCCCAGATGACAACAATCCAGATCGTTGTCCCGATCATGTGGCTCCAATAGGAGGAGAGTTTCAGTATCAGCATCAGGAAGCTGCCCAAGAGGTCTCCCATGGTGCCGCCGGCCAGTCCGATCAGGATCCATTGGCCGAGAGGAACGTGTTCGCCGGACAGCCCGTTCGCTTTGCCGCGATAGCCTCCGTAGATGACCGAGGCCAAAAAGACGGCGTCAAACCAGTTGAGCGGCAGACCGGCTACGGCCAGGAACTGGATCGGAACGGGGGTAAGTTGGAGCAAGGCTGTCAGCATTCGTTGTCTCGAAACTAGCAATCGACCCCGGAAACAAAAGGGTGAATTGGTCGCCGCGCGGTCTTGATCAGTGCGATTTCAACCAGTAACGGATTGCCGTCCCCTGAGAATGGGCCGGATTGAGTTGAAGTACGGCTTCGTAGTGATCCCGGGCCTTGGGCAACAGGCCGAGGTTCTTGTCGTAAAGCGTGGCGAGCAGGAGATGTGCCCGGACGTCCGACGGATCTTGTTGAAGCAGTTTTTCCAATTCGATCGCGGCGTCCCGGTGATAGTCCTTCGCGCTCAAAAGCAGGGCGAAGTTGTAGCGGGTTGCGGCGGACTGCGGCTGTAGCGCCAAGGCGGTTTCGTAGGCGACCGCTGAGCGGAGGAAGTCCTTTGCCTCCGCGGCGGCCAGTCCGAGATTGTGGTAGGCCTCGAAGTAGGCACCGTCCCAATGAATGGCTCGCTGGTAGGCCGCGATGGCGTCCGAGTAGCGACCCAGGCGTTGCAGGCGCCGTCCGTCGTCGAAAAAGGGCTTGGCCTTGTGCCGGAATCCCGGGGAGGGAGCAGGCGGGTTGTAATAGGCGTAGTTGAGACCGCCGTAGCCGGGGATGATCTGCTCACGCGAGGTGTCCGGAGGTGAGGGCGGGGGTGGAGGTGTGGATCGGGTCGATTGTCCCAGCGCCATGGCAACTTTTTCTGCGAGCGCGATGGGTGTGGAATTTGAAGATTCCAGCGAGGGGCTCTGGGCCGGCGGGGGCGTCGTCGTCACGGTTACTGTCGATGGAGCAGGGACGGTCGGGCTGGACGCCCGGATTTTGGACGGGGGAGCAACGACGGGTTTGGGCGGTGGCACGGATTCTTGGGGAGGTGGACGGGTCACAGCTTTCGCGACCACAACCGGCGGCTTCGGTGCTTCTGCTTGAGGCGTCGGGGGTGACGGGATCTTCGTGCGGGTGATGGGGGCGGATTCCTCTCGCGTGACGGTTGCCGGTGCTTGCGTTTTCGCTTCTTTGGGAGGGATTGGAGGCGGAACCGGAAGGGTCGGGCGGGGATTCAGCTCGAGATCCAACTGGCGCTCCAGCCGGCTGATTGCGTCTCCGAACAAGGGTTCGGAGGAAAGGTCCAGGTATTCGCGGTATTTCTCCAATGCGTACGGGCGCGGATCGTTCGTGTCCCGAGGAAGATAGAAATGTGCAATCAGCGCGGCATTGTAAACGGCGGGCGGGTAATCGACCTGGTACCGCAAGGCCTCGCGAAACGCGTTGAAGGCGGCCATGTGATTGCGCCGGTAAAGCTCGATGACGCCGATGGAATTCCAGACCACCGGCTGGGCCGCGTCCAATCGCAGCGCGGTTTCAAAGCTTTCATGCGCGGCGTCCCATTTTCGCGAACGCCATTCAGCCAGTCCGCGCCGGACCCATCCGCCGGGGCGGGAGGGTTCCAGCTCGGTGTATGCGGCGAATTCCACGGCGGCCATCTCCGCCTGATTGATCTCCAGCAGAAGGGAGCCAAGGTTGAATCGGGCGGGAGCGAGATCGTAGTTTAGCTTGAGGGCCTGACGGTAGGATTGAACGGCCGGGTTGTATTCCCGAGCCCAGTGATAGGCCAAACCGAGGTGATTCCATGCTTGCGGGTTGTCGGGAAGCAGGGACGTGGCCTCGCGAAGGGATTCGATCGCTCCCGCGTAACGGCCTTCCGCAATCATCCGCTCACCTCGCAGGAGGGCGGCCGGGCCCGGCGGGTCGCAGGCCTGCCATGTCAGCGCGAGGAGCGTGACGATGAACAGACTGCCTTTTTTAATGGCTCGCATCCGGGTTGCTGGTACCATTCGTCGCCAGTAGTGTCAAGAAACCCCCCTAAATTGAGCGTGTTTACATCGATTTTGCTCGCGACCGGCGTTTTGGCGGCAGCCGAGCCGGCACCCATGATGAGCGCCAAGGAAGCGCCGGTTTCGCGTGCTCGCGTCGTTATAACGGAAGATGCGGAGGCGACGTCGGCCTTCGTTCCACAGGCGGCGGCGGTGGGGCGTTTGTTCCGGTCGGGACTTCGGCATTGGACCGGGAAAGATTCCGATCGCGCGGCGTGGTTGAGGTTGATCAAACCTTCCGACGTCGTGGGTATCAAGGTTCACAGTGCTCCGGGGGAGATTATCGGCACCCGACCGTTGTTGGTGGCCGCGATCGTTGAAAGTCTGATCAACGCCGGTTTCAAGCCGGACCAGATCGTCGTCTGGGACAAGTTTCGAAGTCACCTGCGGCTGGCCGGTTTCTTCGAGCTTCAGCAGAAATACGGTGTTCGCGTGGAGGGCTCCTCTGAATTCGGCTGGGACGAATCGGCCCACTATGAAAACTCGCTGGTGGGCAAGCCGGTTTGGGGAGACTTGGAATTTGGGCGCAGCGGCGGCGAGATTGGGAGGAAATCCTACTATTCCCGCCTCGTGACGCGGGAAATCAAGCGGCACATCGTGGTGGTGCCGCTGCTCAATCACAACGTGGCCGGTGTCGCGGGCGGACTGATGAGCCTCGCGCTTGGAAGTGTGGACAATTCCATTCGTTTTGAAACCAGGCCGGCAGCAATGGCGGAGGCGGTGCCGGAGATCTTCGGCAGGCCGGAGATTTTCGATCATTTGGCGTTAGTGGTGGTGGACGCCCTGCTTTGCCAATATCAGGGGGAGGAAAACAGTCGGCTGCACTACTCGAAGTCGTTGAACCAGCTTCGATTCTCCAACGATCCGGTCGCGCTGGACGTGCTCTCGCTGCACGAGTTGGAAGCGCAGCGTGAAGCGGCCGGACTGCCCGCCCGGATCTTTCCCCGGGATCTCTACCGCAACGCGGAGTTGCTTCAACTCGGGGTCGCGGATCCGCGGCGATTGCTGGTGGAACGGGCGCCTTTTGCTGCGCCTTGAATCAAGGGCGTCGGAGGCGGAAGAACTGAAGGTTGGTCGATACGGTGTTCGTAAGGTAGAAGCGGTCTCCGACCAAGACGGGGGTTCCGATTGAGCTTTGCCAATTGGTGCCGCGAAGCGCCTCGCCATTCTTTTCCAACAGGAAACCCGGCCAGAAACCCGGCCATGATAGGACGAGTTCGTTGTTTCCATTCACCTGAACGGTGATGTTTGGAGGCGACACCAGACGGGTCACGAACGCGTTGTCCTGCCCTGTGCTGGTGGTGGAATTGCCGCCGGCCACCAGCGTGCCCCGGAAGCTGCCGGTGAACACCCCGTTGCCGAGTGCGTCAACGGCGATGCCGCGACCGCTTTCCCCGCCGATGTCGTCCCCGCCGGCCTGCTGCATGAATTCGACCGTGCCGTCGCGCCGCAGGCGCAGCGCGAAAATGTCGCTTGTGTCCGCGATGCTGACACTGCTCTGCGTGCCGAAGGTGGAATTCCCCTGATAGGATCCGGTGATGTAAATATTGCCCATCGGATCAATGGCCACGTCGTCGGCGCTGTCGCTGGACGCTCCTCCGAATCCCTGCGCCCAATGCAGACCTCCGGCACTGTTGAAACTGGCCGCGTAGGCGTCCGGCAAAAGCCCGCCTGTGCTGCGAAGAACGAGTCCTCCAAAATCGTTTGTCCGGCTGAATTGGCCGACCGCCACCAGACCGTCGGGGCCGGTGGCCAAACCGCGAACATCGTCCTGCCCGGCGGTTCCAATCTGCTTTATCCAGACGAAGCTGCCATCGGCGAGGTATTTCGCGATGAAACCGTCTTGGAAACCGCGATTGGACAGGTTCGTATTCGCCACGGCGAAAGTGAGGCTGTTGAATCGTCCGCCGAGATACACGCCGCCGGAGGGATCGGTTGCCACGGCGACGGCCGCGTCCTGATTCGCCGCGTTGCCGCCACCGGATTTGCGAGCCCAGACGGGGTTGCCGGCGAGGTCGTAGCGGGCCAGAAGGACGCTGCCCGTGGAGGTCAGCGGGATTCCGGCAAAAGTCGTGATGAACGACTGGCCGGCGACATACAGGTTTGTGCCGCCCAGCGCGATGCTATAGCCGTAGTCAGAATTGGCGACAACACCCTCGGATCGCAGCCAGATCGGCGTGCCCGCGTTGTTGAATCGTCCCACAAACAGATCCGCGAAGGAGGCTGCGTCCTGGTTGGTCAGATTCTGTCCGCCGAAACTGGCGACGCCTTCGAATGAACCCGTGATGAAGAGGTCCCCGTTCGTGGTGACCACGATGTCGCTCGCGGAATCGTAGCCGGGTCCGCCGAAGCGTTTCGCCCAATCGACCCCCCCGTCGGGTGAGAAACGGACCAGGAAGATGTCGTCACGTCCGGCGCTGACCAGTGTGTTGGTGCCGAAGGTGGCCGTTCCCTGAAAGGTGCCGACCGAGTAGACGGCTCCGGTTCCATCGACGCCGACCGCGTTGCCGCTATCCGCGCCGGCTCCGCCCAGGTTGCCAACCCACGGGAGCAACGCGCGTTCGAGCACGATCTCAACCCGGGCCAGTCGGCTGGTTGCCACGCCGAAGGCGTTGGAAAGTGCAACGGCGTAGAGGCCCACGTTCGCCTGCTGCAGGTTTGTGACGGAGAGCGTCGTGCCGGTTTCACCCGGCAGCGGGATTCCGTTTTGCATCCATTGATAGGTTATCGTCGGGCTGCCGATCGCGGCGACGGTCATGTCGAAGCGCCGGCCGATCGTCTGGAATTGGTTTTGTGGCTGGAGGGTGATGATGGGAGGCGAATCGACCGCCAGAGTGACCGGAGGATTTGTCGCCGAACCGAGGGCGTTCGTGACGATCACCGTGTACTGGCCGGCGTTTGTGAATTGCACGGCCGGGAAATGCAGATTCGCGGCGACAGCCGAGGGGATGATCTGCCCGTTGAACAGCCAGATGTAGTCGAACGGCGGTTTGCCGGAAACGGAAACATCGAGATTAACCGTTTCGCCCACGCGAACCCGCAGGCCGGGAGTGATCGTGAAATTCGTGATCACAGGGGGGGTGGCGACGGAGAGATTGACCAGTCGACTGAAAATGGTCGCGTGCGCGTTTGCCACGATCACCTCGTAGTTGCCCGTGTTTGTGGCGACGACGTTCGTGAGGGAGAGCTGCGGGCCGGTCTGATTTGCAAGAGGCAGGCCGTTGTGACGCCACTGGTAAAAGAGCGGTCGCTCGCCTCCCGCGAGGATTTCGAAAGACGCGGTCGCCCCTTTGTCCACCACGATATCGTTGGGTTGAAGGAAGACAAACGGGGTGGTGGACGACAGCACGGTCACCTGGGCGACACGCGACGTCACCGATCCGAGGATGTTGGTCACGATGACCTGATAGTCTGCGGAATCGGCCGAGGAAAGGGCGGGGAGAGAAAGGGTCGGGCCGTTGGCACCGGTGATCGCAGAGCCATTCTTGTACCACTGGTAGGAGAAGGGGCGCGTGCCCAGGACATCCACTCCGAGTTGCTTGGTGTCCCCAAGTTTGGCGACGACGTCGCCCGGTTGCGACGCGATGGAGGGTGCGCCGGAACCGGATCCGGTGACAGTCCCGAACGCCCCCGAGTAAATCACGTTCGTGTTGATGGTGGGGATCGCGTTGCTGAGGCTGTTGATAATCGCGAAATTGCCGCTGGCTCCGTCAATTTGAAGAACGTGCCAATACCCCCCGTTTCCGACTGTCGGAGGAGTGATTGTCCCGACCAATCCCTTGTGGTTATAGACCTCCACTTTCGCCCCGTTGACGGGGAAGGTACCGACGCCGGCGGTTACGAATGTTGAGAAATCGTGAATCCAATAGCTGTATATGCCCGGAAGCACATTTGTGATGGTGATCGTTTCAGGGCCGAAACCAAATGTCGCATCGACGTCAAGACTCGCGAACGGATACGCCACCAGACTGCCGCGATTCGTATAGGCGATTTCTTGCGACGCGTTTGCGCCGAAAGGCGGGACATTCAGGTGTGAGTCCATGATGAACGGCGTTGGCCCCCAAGACATCACGAGTCGGACCGTATTGGAGTCCGTGATGCTGGGAGACAGCGTGAAATTATTGGTGAAAGGACCCGGCCCCGTCGCGATCAAGCTGTTGGTAAGCGGGAAGAAACCCGGACCTGACGCCACGATGAGATTGGTGCCGATTTGGGCGTCGATGAGCGTGAAAATGCCGTTGGCGTCCGTGGTTGCGATTTCGTTCTTCAGGCTCACAGTCAGGCCCGCAATGGCGGAACCGTCGAAAGCGCTGATGGCCTTGCCTGTGATTGTGGCTGTGGTTTTGCCCGCGAGACTGCACGACTGCAATCGGGCGAGTCCCGCCCGACTTTTTCCGTTTACGGTGGAAAAGGCACCCCCGATGAAAGGGTAGTCCGAAACGTTCATGGCAATCGCATGCACAGGGCCGTCCGCGCCGCCGAGTTGCCCGAAGAGGTAGAGGCTGGGGATGCTTTGCTCCGTGATGTTGTTCGTGGACACCGGGAAGTTGGTGGAAAGGATGGAGACGGAGCTGAAGCCGGGAGACACGTTGGTGGAGAGGACGACGAAGGTCAGGTTGCTGTTGTAGCCGAAGTAGACGTTCGTGTCGGGCGGGAAGTTGGTGGTGAATACCGTGCTCACGTTCGTTGTGATCACGGAGTTGGTGGTGACCAATTCGCTCGTGATCAGTAGCGCGCTGGTGTCCACGAAACCTTTCGGGTTGAGTTTCGCGATCCGGTTTCGCGCCTTGCCATCGACCTGGGTGAATTCCCCGACGATCACCAGGGAGCCGTCCGCGCAGCTGGTCAAGGAGTTCACCTTGCCGTTGGCTCCGGAGTTGACGCTGTTGGAGCTGAAGGTCGTGTCCAACGAGCCGTTGGTGTTGATGCGGGCCATGTTTCGCCGCCCGTTGGAACCTGTGAGGCTGAAGCTGCCGACGGCGACGACTTTTCCGTCCGGTTGCACAAGGACTTCCTCGACCACGGCGGCGGACTCGAAGGGTGTGATGTAGCCGGCGTCCAGAGATCCGTCCGAGTTGATTCGCACGAGCCCCGCGCGGGGAACGGTGTTGTAGGAGGTGAAAGCGCCCGCAGCCAGAATCTGGCCATTTGGCAGGATCTTGAGGTCATTGACGGGGCCGTTGAATCCGCTGCCGGGCGCAAAGGAGGAATCGATTTTGCCGTTTTGAAGCAAACGGGCGATTCGTGCGCGGGAGGTTTCCCCAACTGTGGTGAACAGCCCGCCAATCACGATTCCACCGTCGCTCTGCAGAGCCACTGCCCGGACCTCGTTGTTGGCCCCTCGTCCGGGAGTGAAGGTCGGGTCGGGTTCGCCATTGGCGAGGATTCTCGCGATTCCGGGGAGGAAGATCTCATTGTATGCTTCGAAGGCTCCGCCGAGCAGGATGCGGTTGTCCGACTGCACTTCGAAGTCGTTGACCCGGGACGACGCTCCAAAGCCGTGGAAAAAGTTGGTGTCCAACGAACCATCCGCGTTGATGCGGGCAAAGTTGGCGGTGGCGATGCCCCGGTAGGACGAGAACGAACCGCCCACGAGAAGCTTGCCCGAATCGAGGGGGGCGATCTTGTTTATCACCACGGGATTGACGCCAATGTTGGCGAAACCGGTTCCGGGATCGAGCCGGGTATCGACGTTGCCGGGCAGGACGGAATCGACCGTGACCGGAGTGCCTCCGATGCCGTTGGTGGAGATGCTGCTGACGGGATTGATGAAGGTGTTCGTGCCCGGTGGTTGTTGCGGAAGACTGAGATCGGCCACACTTACATTATCGATAAAAGCGACGCGATCGAAGGGATCATCGCTGCTTCGAAAAGTGAGGGTGACGCTGCCGCTGGAGACGTTGGAAAAGGTCAGGGTGTAAGGGAGCCATTCGAGCGTGTTCTTGAGGTTGCTGATATTCAAGTTGCGCACTTGTGACCCGAGCAGGATCTGAATGGACGCGTCACCGCTGCCCGTGGTGGTGGTGGCCGTGGCCGCCAGGAAGCTAACTTGGATGGGGCCAGTCCCGGTGATGTTGATATTCTGACTGATTGCGGAACGGCCGACTCCGGAAGCGAGATTGATCGCCTGATTTCCCGCGAGAGCGGATCCTGTGATGCCGAGTGTGGTCAGGGGGCTCGATTTGGAAGGATTCACCAGTTCGACAGTGCCCTCAGTCACCGTCCAGCCGGTGATGCCCACCTGCGAATTGGCCGACACGGTGTTCTGATTGAGCGGGAGTCCGACGACGGGGGATTCGAAGCTTGGCTCGATGATGGTCTGCGCGCCGGCAGGGATCAAAAAGCCGGTGCCGACGGCACCGGCGAGAACCCAGGTAAGGAGGTTGTGTCTGGCGGCTCTTGTGGTCTTGAGACAAGTCTCCCGGAAATTCATTTGAGATCGGTTCATCGCGCTTAAAACTTTCTACCGTGGCAAACGCTGTCTGATAGCCGACGGGTGGTCCAAAATCAAGCCAACACGGGACTGGCTCGCCGGCTTGAAAGGGGCAATACGGGCTCGATTGCGCGAATGAAAGGCCTTTTGGGGCGTTTGGGGGAAAGAATGATGGCGGGTTACCCGCTCCACGGGGGTTTTTCCGTATCAGTTTTCCGTGGAGTTAAGCGACCAGTCGTAGTCCGTGTAGTGAATTTCGAAGCTTTTCGTCACCTTTGTGGCGGTTTCCTTCGGCAGGAAGGCTCGAAGATAGTCCGTCACAGAGCCGGATTCTCCTTCGAAGTCTTCGGCAAACCATTTGAAAATGGGCGACAGGTAGATCCGGCGGTTCGGCAGATCGATCCGGTTCTTCGTCGCATTGCCGAGAAATCGGCGTCCCTGGTCTTGGAGTTGGTTGACGAGGTTCTGTGCAATGTAGGCCTCGGATCGCAGGGGAGGGCAGCCTTTCGCGGCGCAAACGAGGGCGAAATGGATCTCGGGCAGTTTGTAGTTTGCGCGGAGAAGGCCGTGCTCCAGATGGTTCAGGGAAACCGTTTTTCCAAACAGCGGGATGAATTCCTTGCGCCACGCGGCACCGGGCAGCCAGCCGATTCGTTTGATGCTCGTGATCGGATGGTTTTCCAGAATCAGGCTGATTGTGCGGGCGTTGTACAGATTGATCAGGTAGGCGACCTGCTGGTCCCGCGTCCATGAGCCAAATTCTTGACTTGTGACTGCCGCCAATTCCCCTTCGTAGCGATTCAGCTCATCAGGGCTCACTTTCAAGGCCCGATAATCGACGCGCCCTTGTCTCACGTGAGTCTTGAGGATTGTCGTGAACCCTGAGTGGGAGTGGTCGAATGCTCCCGCGATACCGGGCAAGAGAGCCATCGCGAGGAGAAGCGTTGTCTGGAGGGCGCGCATCTGGGATCTGAGCCGTGGAGTCTGGAGAAATTCCAAACGAAGTGGCGTGGGGAAAATGGTCGGAGCGACAGGATTCGAACCTGCGGCATCCAGCTCCCAAAGCTGGCGCTCTACCAAGCTGAGCTACGCTCCGTGCCGAAGGCCGCGTAGTAAGCCACGTTTTTCGGCGCAGACAATGCTTAAAACGAAAAGGGCTGGAAATTTTGAAATTCCAGATGTCCGAGATTCACCCGGTTGAGGATCATCGGGCCAGTCTGACGGGGCCGGGGTGATTGATTTGCCGGGCTCCCTTGGACGCGCCGGGCATCTCTCCGGGTTTGAAAGCCTTCTTGTTCAGGGCGGGTTTGCCGGGGGGCGCGTCGCGGTGCGGGGAGGGATTTTCGGGAATCGAGTCGCCTGTCTGTTCGGTCCACGTATCAAGCAGGCGTCGAAGTTGTTTCAGCGCGTTGGCGGCGACCGGGCTTGAGGCGAGGTCGTGCAGTTGCTCGGGATCGTCCGTGACGTGGTAAAGTTCCTCGGACGGGCAGGGATCGCGGAAGATGTTCGCCTGGGCGGCGGTCAGGTCCCCACCCGCGGCCTTTCGGTCCCAAAGATCTTCGCCCGCCCCGCCCTTGTAGGCTTCGACGCAGAGGTTCTGTTGATCGGGGAAATTGTTTCTGATGTAGAGCCAGTCACCGTGTCTGACCATGCGTTCGTGGTTTTTATAGACGTGCCAATTGTGCTCCGCGAAGGCGACGTCGCGGGTGACGGCTGTCGGATTGCGCAGGACCGGCGCGAAGCTGACACCTTGAATGGCGGGTGAGGCTTTGACTCCGGCGAGTTCAAGGACGGTCGCCGAAAGGTCGATCGAGCTGACGATGGAATCCGTCACGCCGGGTTTCACCGCCGCCGGGTGATGGACGATGAAGGGCGTCTTGATGCCGCTGTCGTAGAGGCGGGTCTTGCAGCGCGGCAGCGGACGGCCGTTGTCCGCCATCACGACGATCACGGTGTTGGCGAGTTCACCCTGCCGTCGCAGTTCTGCGGTGACCTTGCCGATAAAGTAATCAAAGCGGCTGACCTCGTGGTAGTAGCCGGTCAGGTCTTCGCGGGTGCGGTCGCCGTCGATGAAGTAGGGCGGCACCACGACCTCGCCGGGACTGTATTTCGGAGCGTCGTCGTTGAACTGCCAGTCGCGATGGGCATCGGTGCTGGCGAACCAGCAGAAAAACGGCTGATCCTTGGGGCGTTCGGCCAGCAGTTTCACCCAGTCCTCCTCTCTGCCCGGCCCTTTGCCGCCGGAGATCTTGGAGAAGGCGGGATCGGCGTTCTTGCCCATGTGATGCTTGCCGGAAAGCACCGTGTGATAGCCGGAGTCGCGGAGCAGTTTCGGGAAGAGCGGCTGCCCGGCGGGGAGTTGGGTGTGGAGTTCCGGAGCGCCGGTGTTGTGGGGATAACGGCCCGTGATGAGGCTGCACCGGCTGGGGCTGCAACTGCTGATCGTCAGGTAGGCCTGGTTGAAGCGCATTCCGTTCTTCGCGAGCGCGTCGATGTTCGGGGTCTGGATCGTGGGATGCCCGTAGCAGCCAAGGTCGTTCCAGGAAATGTCATCCGCGAGGAAGAGGACGAAGTTGGGGCGTTTGGCGGCGTGGGAAATTGCCGGGGACAAGGCAAAGGCCACGAGCAGGGAAAAGAAAACACGCATGCCGGCAGCATGAAGGCTCTCGTGGAAAACGGTCAATCGCGTTGGCTCGACTCATCCCGTGGTAGAAGCGAGGCATCGAGGCATCGGCGGCGGGGATTCGGGTTGACCCGGGAGCGTTCCCGGCGGAATAAGGCGCCGGTATGTCCGGCTTCAAAATAATCCTCCTGGTCTGCACCGTGGCGGCCTCTTTGTTTCGCTTGAAGCAGTGGCGTGACGGGCGGAAGGCGAGCCCTGAAGGAAAGGTCGACGCCGGATCGGGACCACGATGCCCCTTTTGCCAGGCAGAGGCGGAGCCCGGATTTCTCGAATGTTGGAAGTGCGGGAAGAAGTTCATCGAGATCGAGGCGGAGGTGGATTCGAAGTCGGACCCCGACGCGAAGGAGCCCTGAGCCCCAAGTGACGGCGTGGCCACCGCTGCCGACGCTGTATTATCGGTGCCGAAAATCTCCCCCCCCCCGCCTCGTGATGGCTGCCGGGCGCAAACCTGGTGCGAGTCAATTCGACGAAGCAACGAGGGTTTCAAGGATCGCGCCGCGTTGTTCCTTGGATCTTTTGCCGAGGCGTTTTACGGCGGCATGAAATTTCGGAAAGTCGCCGTGGTGCTGATCAAGAAGCGCGAGGAATGACGGGACGAGGTCGTGGTAGGTGGAGACGGTGTTGAGGCGGGCGTTGTTGACGGGTTTGGTGGTCCAGCTGGCGAAGGCTTTCGGGGTCTGCCAGCGTTCGCGGAGCTCGTTGATCTGTTGTTGAAGCGCGGTGATTTCGGCCGCCTTCAGCTGGCGCATGTCTTCCGGAGGCAAGGTTTGTTGGTAGAGGGCCTTGAGGCGGGCGCGCGTGGTTTTCACGATCTGTGTGAATTCCTCGCGGCGGGTTTGTTTCGCGTCCCAGCGGGCCAGGGCGTCGGGATCGTTCTTTCCTCGCAGCCAAAGGCGGACGCCGGCGATCTCGACGGCGGTGGCGTAGGCTTCGTTGAACTTGGTGTCGTCGGCCACGTAAACGAGCTGATGGGTGAGTTCGTGGAAGACGAGGGCGACGATCTCCTCATCCGCGTCGTCGATCCACGTGTTGAGTACGGGATCGCGGAACCAGCCGAGCGTGGAGTAGGCGTCGACGCCGCCGACGTAGACGTCCAGCCCTTCGGCTTGTAGAGACTTGGCGTAGGTGATGGCTTCGTTTTTGCCGAAGAACCCCCGGTAACTTTGGCGGCCGATCAAGGGATACCACCACCGTTTGGGTTCGAGGGAGAACTCTGGCGCCGCGAAGACATTGTAGACCACGGCGTCGCGCTCGAGATCGGCATAGCGGGTGTAATGACGCCCGGGTTTGAGGCCCAGATGAGCGGCTGCGAATTGGCGCGCCTCCTCGACCAGATGGAGCCGGCGCCGAAGTTCGTCGTCGGTGTTGTCCGCCTGGATGATTTTTTCGGAAGGTCTCTGACGGGAGACGACGTCCCAGTGTCCCCGCGCCGCCTGCCCGTAGTACGAGATCGTTTCGCATCCGGCGGAGAGCAGAAGCGTCAAGGCCAGCGCGGCCTTTGGTAACAGGCGTTTCATCATGAAAAAGCGGCGGCCGAATCGGAATCGGCGCGCCGCTTGAGCCCGGGGGCGACCCGTCTACCTGGTGCTCTTCCTGACGAAGTCGATCGCCTGCTTGACGAAGGGCTGCGGGTCGGCTGCAAAAGTGCGGTTGTCCGTTTCGATGGCCATCACGCCGTCCCAGTTTGACTCACGCAGGACCTTGAAAAGGCCGGTGTAATTCGCGTCGCCGGTGCCGATATCGACGTCCAGGATGACTTCCTTGCCGCCTTCGACCTTTTCCACCTTCTTGTCCTTGAGGTGCAGGTCGTAGACGCGGCCCTTGTATTCGGTGAAGGCCGTGGCGACGTCGAAGCCTGCGCCGCTGATGTGGCCGATGTCGATGCAGACGCCGATGCGCGAGTCGCGGTCGCGGATGACGTTCCAGACCTTTTCAGGCGTGCCGTAGGTGGAGTCGTGGCCGTGGTTGTGGATGGCGAGCTTGATGTCGAATTCCTTCACCAGCTCTTCGAGGTTGTCCCAGGCCTCCATCTTCTTGGGCTCCACGATGATGAGCTTGATGCCCATGTATTTGGCGAATTCGAAGAGCTTGCGATTCTCGTCCTTGTCGCCGTTGGCCCCGTTGACGCCGAAGGTGTAGCAGGTGAGGCCGTTCTCCTCGAGGATGGCCTTCTTCTTTAGATTCTCCTCCTTGGGTGCTGTGGGGTTGATGTGTTTGCCGATCAGCTGGAGGTGCTTGATCTTGTTGTGTTTCGCGAAGGTGATGACCTGTTCGAAGGTCATGTTGCGGCAGGTCCAGGATTGAAGGCCGACGTTGGCCTTCCATTTCTTGGCGGCGAGGGCGTCGGCGTCGGCCGCAAACAGGGCGGCAGCGCAAGCGAGAAGGGTGAGAATGCGTTTGAATTTCATGGAGATAGGAAAGCGGGATTGAATGGAAGGCGGGGCGTGCTGAACAGCCAAAAGTGAGGGCGTCGGACAGGATGTGGATCTGCGCAAGCGGGCCTGTGCGACGTGGTTTCGCGGGACCCGGACGGGAAGTGTCATCCGCTGGATCGAATTCGATTTCCGTGATCGTTGTGATCGTTTTGCATTTCTATCCGGTGAGGGATTCGGTACCGGTGTGCGCGCTAAAACATGGCGCGTAAACGAAAGCTAACTTCCCCACATCCTTCCGGTCCGGCCTTTCCGGTGATGGAGTTGGTCGCACTGGCGAAATGGCTGATGCTCACGCGTTGGGGGCGCGGGGCCGTGGTGGGGGCGAATGTGTTCATTCTTCTCTGCGTCGGCGGCTGGTATCTGGCGCAACCGGTGCCTCGCAAGGCGGAGATCCGGCTGTTGGTGGGGAACTATCTCGACAAGGAGAAAAAGGTCCGGCTGCCCGAGCTGGCCTGGGATCTTTGGCAGTACTATTACGGCGATCAGTTTGTCGCCTCCGAATTCAAGGGCGGAAACGAGTTTGTCTACGGCGGGCTGCCGGATGCCTCGCGTCTGTCCACGAAAGTGACCGTTCTCAAGAACAGCGGATACGTGGTGGGCTATTCCGACGCGCTCAAGAATCCGCTCTGGGCCGCCTACCGGCTCTTTGATCAGAAGAAGTCCTCGCCACCGGGGGATCGACCGGAAAACTTTCAGACAGACCGGCGGACCTTCGCGAAGGTGAGTTCTTCGGATTACACCGGTAGCGGATACGATCGCGGCCATCTCGCGCCGAACTACGGCATCGCGCTGTGTTACGGGCGCGAGGCGCAGGAGGAGACGTTTCGAATGTCGAACATCATTCCCCAACGGCACGGATTGAACGCCGGACCGTGGAAGGATTTGGAGATGCGGGCGGCGGTCAATTATCCGGCCCGCTACCAGGAGATCTGGGTGATCGCCGGGCCGGTATTCGGAGAGGATCCCAAGAGGACGGAAGGCGGGATTCCCATTCCGGAACACTGCTACAAGATTCTGATCGACGAGACGTCCGGCAAGATCCGGCTGCAGGCCTTTCTGATGCCGCAGGATGTTTCACCCGGTGCCGGACCGAAACGATTTCTGACCAGCGTGGACGAGATCGAGAAGCGGACGGGCCTGGATTTCTTCACGGCCTTGGAAGACCCGACGGAGGAGGCGCTGGAGGCGCAGGTGCCGGGCGACATTTGGTAGGCGGGTCCGCTATTTTTTCCGCAATCCCATCGCCAGTCCGGTCGCGGCCGCGCCGCTGGAGGGGATGCTTCCGGTGAGGAAGGCTTTGAAGGACGCGAACTGTGCGCCGAAGTTTGAGATCACGCCGCCGACCTGGCCTTCGATGATCGTCCAGTGGATTTCTATCCAACCGAAATACGCCAACATTGTGAGGGTGAGGAAATAGAAACCAACAATCACGGTCGCCAAACGGACAAAGGCGCGGATGGCGAACCCGATGGCGAAGCCCATGAACATTCCGAAACCGCCTTTCACAAACAGTGTCGAAAACTCGCGCGATCCGATTTCGGGATCGTCTGAATCTGATGCCGGGGCGGACTCCCGGGCTTCGGGGAAGCTGTTTGTGAGGCCCGGGAGGGGGAGGGTGATTCCACCGCTTTCCGCGAAGCTGTTCATCATTCCACCAACCTGACGGGAAACCGGGGGAGTGTTCGCGACGGATTGGCGCGACGTGGCGATCTGGCGCGCGGGCGGCTTGTCCGATGTGAGCGCCAGAATGCCTCCGGCGACCATCATCCCGACCGACAGCAGGAGGACGAGCCATTTGCCCCGGGTGAATTGGTATTCGCCGAGACCGAATTCGTTTCGCGATTCGGGATCGGATGTTGGTGTTGATGGGTTCTCGTCCGTTGCCACGGCGTGGCAGTAACCCGGATCGATTCGGGGCTCAAGCGGAATGGGCGACCGGCCCCGCTCGATCCCGGTGTCGTCTACTTTTTCGGCAGAGCGAAGGCGACGAGGCTGCCGCCTCTGGGGCGTCCCGATTTGCCGCCGCCTGCGGAGATGACCACGAACTGGCGGCCATCGACCATGTAGGTGCTGGGCGTGGCGTTGCCTCCGAAGGGGAGCTTGGCTTGCCAAAGGATCTGGCCGTTGTCCTTGTCAAAGACGCGGAAGGTTTCGTCCGCCGTCGCCCCGATGAAGATGAGTCCTCCGGCGGTCACCACGGGCCCCCCGTAGTTCTCCGTGCCGGTCGGGGGAATTCCCCGCGCGGTGAGTTCGGGATATTCGCCCAGCACGACCTTCCACTTGATTTCGCCGGTGTTCAGATCGACGGCGTTGAGGGTGCCCCAAGGCGGCTTGATGGCCGGATAGCCTTCCTTGTCCAGCCAACGGCGGAATCCTCCGAAGGCGTAGTCGGGAGGAGCGGCTTCCTTTTGGGCTTTTGGGGAGGCGGCTCCGGGCTCCGGGCGTGATGCCGACGGCGTGTCCTCGTTCAGCACGTAGTTGAGAATGGCCGCGCGTTTGGCTTCGGGCATGGTCGAATAGCCGGGCATGCGGCCGCCGCCCTGGCGTGTGATCAGTTCGATCTCGGCGCGGGTCTTGCGCTGGGCGATGCCGGTCAGGGGCGGGAACTGCATCGCGGCGTTGCCCTTGCGGTCCAGACCATGGCAGGCACCGCAGTAGATCAAGTAGTCGCGCTCGCCGGGATTCAGCGGGGTGCCGTCCGCGTGCCGGGTCTCCACCATTTGCAGGAGCCATGGCATCTCGTTGATGTTGACGTAGTAAATGCCGTCCGGATCGGCCGCCCCGCCGCCCCATTCCATGCCGCCGTCGTAGCCGGGAAACATGACGGTTTCATCCAGGCTTGGCGCGGGGAAGGGACCGAAATTGGGCGAGGCCTTGATTCGGTCCAAAGTGAGTTGATGGGTTTCAGGTGAGATGTTTGAAGCGTCGGCCTCGGTATATTTTTGCCGCATCAAGGGAGCGGGTTTTGTCGGGAAGGGCTGGGTGGGCCACGCCTGTTCGCCGCGAAGCGTCGATTGTTGCACGGGACGTTCCTCGACGGGCCAGAGGGGTTCGCCGGTCACGCGGTTGAAGACGAAGAGCAGTCCGTGTTTCGTGCCCTGCGCGACGGCGTCGATCTTTCTGCCCTTGTGCGTGACGGTCAGCAGGACGGGCGGGCAGGGCAGGTCCTTGTCCAGGAGATCATGGTGCACGATCTGGAAATGCCAGATGCGTTCACCTGTGGCGGCGTTGAGGGCGAGCACGCAGTTGGCGAACAGGTTCTGACCGTGACGTCTTCCACCGTAGAAATCGGGTTCCGCCGTCTTGGTGGCGACATAGACAATGCCACGTTGTTCATCCAGGGATTGTCCGCACCAGGGCATGAGGCCCGTGGCGGTCTTGTAGGAGTCCTCAGGCCAGGTGTCGTGTCCCACTTCACCGGGTCGGGGAATCAAATGGAAGATCCAGCGCCGCTCGCCTGTGCGGACATCGAAGGCGCGCACGGAGCCTTGTCCCCCGACGCCGCCGACGATCAACAGGTCCTTGTAGACGACTCCCGGAGTGTTCAATCCGGAGCCGAGATTGATCGCTCCGTCCTCGCCGAAACTGCGGATCACT
>JADHOF010000211.1 GCA_016779125.1 Verrucomicrobiia bacterium
ACACCGCGGGTCACGGCCGTCCTGCCACCGCCAAGGCCCGCTGAGTCAGGTCCCTGCTGTGGCGGCTCCAGCAGCCCGGCTGCAATGGTCGGAGTCAAGGGCACCGAGTGGTGACGCAAATCCGCAAAGCAGATCAGAAGAAAGGCCGTCCCCCAAACCCGAAGCGGAAATGCACGCCGAGCGTTTGATGCCAGAAACAGGAGCGCCATGACCGAGATGGAAAACATCGCCGAATCCATCCAATCCCTCCGAAGCACACCGAATTCGTCCCAGCCGCGAATCTTCCACGCCACCCACGCCACGCAAGATCCGATCACGCAATATTCCGACAAACCATGCGCACCGGAAACCCGTCCACGTCGAGTCATGGCCCCAACCCCGAATGCGGCGATCATCGGGACCGCGACACTTAGCGCGATGACGAACTTCACGGGATAGCGCATCAATTCGAGCGGAAGAATCTTGCCGAGCAGCGGATACAAGAGCCCTCCCTGCCCGATCGCAAGCCCGAGAGCGCCCAGCCCTATCAGCCACCAAAGGGCGACTTCACGCCGGCAATCGACGCACCGCCAAGCCATCACGGCGAGCACGAGACCTCCGATACCGGTGTAGTACGAAAGCGTCCAAAACTGATCGACCTGCGCACGAAATCCGGCAGGAGCGAGCACGGTCTTGTAGAGGGGAACAAAGAGATGGCACCAACCGTCCACAGCCATGGCCCATCCCCCGCCGCCGGCACCACTCGCACGACCGGACCGGGCCAGCAGGTCGAGAAAGGGGAACAACTGGACTGCCGCCAAGCCGCTCGTCAGACCAGCGACGACGGCACCCCGCCGCACCGGTTTCCAAGTTGGCCTCACTGTCGCCAGAGCTCGAAAACCCGCGATCGCCCAGGTGACAAGGATGATTTCCGGCGCTCCGGTGAGCATCTGCACGCCTCCCGCCAGACCGGCCATGAACATCCAGCGACCGCCGGTCTTCACCGCACGATCAAAAAGCAGCAGAACCCAAGGCAACCAGCCAAAGGCAGCAATGTTGTTCGGCCACATCAACGAGGTTTGCACCAAGCCGTTGAAGGCGTAGAGAATTCCCGCCACACAGCCCGCAAATCCGCAAACCGTCCGGTCCCGCGCCAGCCAATACATTCCGAATCCTCCGATCCATAGATGTAGAACGCAGAACAAACCGAGCCCCCAGACAACCGGAAACAAAAGGTAGACCAGGGACAAGGGGTAGAGGCAGAGCGTGTTCCATTGGGCCAAAAAAGGCATGCCGCATTGGTTGTAGGGATTCCACAACGCCCATTCCCCCATCCAAAAACATTCCCGATGGAAATGCGCCAAGGGATAACCAAAGAGCGTGTAGTCACGCAAAACGAAGGATTCGGTTCCGGTCAGAATACCGGGAAAACAAATCGCGATCAGCGCGGCGAGAAACAGGGCGAAACGTCCCGGACTGAACCACTTCGCATTCTCCGATTCGCAGTCCATCAACGGCGACGCAGATCCGCCACGCATTCGACGTGCTGCGTCTGCGGAAACATGTCGTGCGGCGTCACATTGACCAGCTCGTAAACACCCCCTTCACAGAGGATCTTGAGATCGCGCGCCAAGGTTGCCGGATGGCAGGACACGTAGATCACCTGATGCGGCCCGGCGTTCCGGACGCGCTCCATCGCCTTCGGCGGGCAGCCCGTGCGCGGAGGATCCATGATCAGCGCCGTGGATTCACCCGGATGCCGCAACAGCAAACCCGGCAGATAGTCCTCCGCGTAACCCTTCGCGTATTGCCCGTTGGTGATCCCACGATCAGCCATGTTTTCCCGGGCGGAGCGGATCGCCTGAAGATCCAGTTCGACGCCCACAAAGGTCTCCACCAGATCCGCACATTCGAGACTGAAGAAACCGACGCCGCAGTAGGCGTCGATCAGGTGCCTGGCGCCGGATTCCCGCAGACAGCCTCGCACGCTCTTCACCAACTCGGGCAGCAGAAAGAAATTGTTCTGAAAAAATGAGTCCCGTCCCACGCGCCAACCGTCCGGCATCCGCCTCAGCACGTTTTTCAATCCACCCTTTGGCGGCGGATTCCGCCGCAACTCCGCGAGCTGTTCGTTCAACACGGGTTCACTGATCGCGCACGCCTCGATGTCCACGACGCGTTTGCTGCCATTCGCGAGAAAGCCGATCTTCATCCCTCCGGACTCGCGATCCCGTTGGCTGCGAACCATGATCCTGTTCCGGTAGTTGAAGGGTTGAGGGCATGATTTCACCTCGGCGATCAACCCGCCGTCAAAGCCGCCAACCCGTTCAAACAAATCCGCGATCTGCTTCCGTTTGAAACGGAGCTGCGCCGCGTAGTCAATGTGTTGATACTGGCACCCGCCGCACTCTCCAAAATATCGGCACGGAGCCTCGCGCCGATCCGCCGAAGCCTCAATCACACGTTGGAGGCGCGCGCGACCGAAGCTCTTCTTGGCCTCCAGAACCTCGACCTCCACGCGCTCACCCGGAATTGTGAAGGGCACGAAGAGCACATAGTCCCCGACACGCCCGACCCCCTCCCCGCCAAAGGCCAGGTCATCAATGCGCAGTTCCAGCCGCGAGCCCACGGCAGGAATCGCCTTTTTCGCAGACTCCGTCGCAATCACGTCAAGCGCCTGTCCCCTTTGAACGAGTTCTTCGGTCGCTGATCACTTGTGATCGTTCGCGAAATGTTTTGCCAACAGATCGTCCCCGTAGTCTCCGTGAAACTCCCGCCAGGCGGCATGAACGTGGTGGGCATCGTTCTGCGTATTTGCGTATTCGAGCATAAACGACGGCCCCTGGATGCGATAATAGTGCCCTTCTCCCTTTTCGAAGCCACCCGCCCAGGCAAAATGGACCTTGTCCCATCCTTCCTTGGCGATGTTGGCCAGATCCGCCTTCGCGACCTCGGTTCGTGAGCGGAAAACGTATTCACGAACAAGCGCCTGAAGAGCCTTCTTCTGTTGCGCGTTCAGCTTGCCGAAACCCAAACCCTTCGGTGCCAGCTCTTCGGCCTTGCGATTGGCGCCCGACAGAATGTCGCGTGGAGCCTTCTTGTCGAACACGGCGAGTTCACGCTGGGACGCATCCAAGGATTTCACCAATTCGCGGGCCAGATCCTCCTCCTTCGCGAGAACACGCAGTCCCTTGCTTTTTCCGCTTGTGACCTCGGCCGGATTGCTGCCCATGAACGACGGGGTTGAGACAACCGTCTTTCCGTCGATGACGGTGAAGGCCATCGAGAGATGATGCCCCTCGTAGCGCCACGCCCAGGTGCCGGTCGCGGAGGGTTCGCCAAAGATCGACACGAAATAGAGAATGGGATTCCGGTCGAGTTTGCCGTTCTTTTCGGAGGCCCTCAGAATGCCCTCCAACATCATGATTTGCGTCGCCTTTTTGTAGCCCGTGCCGCTGGTGGCGCTCTTCAGCAAGGCTTTCGCCAAATCTCGCTGTTTGGCGTCCATGTCGATCATCGACAGCCCCGTACGCCCGCCCTTCACCATTTCGGTCGGAATGAAGTGCCAGCGATAGCGGTCTTCCCCCTTCAACGGATAGGATGCCTTCGCTTTCTGGTCGGCCTTCAGGGATGCGAGAAATTTGTTCGCGGCTTCGGCCATCTCGGCGGCCGGATCTCCCGCAAAAAGGTTTCCGGAGATCAGCGCCACGCCCGCCAAAGTCACACACCGTGCGATCAGGGATTTTTTCATGCCGCGAAGGGAAACCGACGCTGATCCGATCAGCAACAAATATCTCAGGCGGGCCTTTACCGCCAATTCACGGAACCGCTAGCCTCGCCGAATGAAGCTGCTCTTCATTGGTGACATTGTCGGCTCCCCGGGCCGAAAGGCCGTGCGCGAACTGGTGCCCCGCCTTCGAGCCGAACTCGGCCTGGGCGCCGTGGTTGCCAACGGCGAAAACTCGGCGGGCGGATCCGGCATCACCCCGAAGACCGCCTCGGAAATCTTTGATTCCGGCGTCGATATCATCACGTCGGGAGATCATTTGTGGGACCAGAAGGAAGTCCTCGAACTGCTGAAGAATGAAGCGCGCTTCATTCGCCCGCTCAATTATCCGGTCAACAATCCGGGCAAGGGATTCACCACAATACCGCTGCCGGAAGGTGGCATCCTCGGCGTGGCCAATGTCCAGTGCAGGACTTTCATGCAGGCCTTGGAAAACCCGTTCGTGGCCATCGACGGCGCCGTCAGTGAGCTTCGCCAATCAACCCCGATCATCCTTGTTGACGTTCACGGGGAGGCCACTTCGGAGAAGATCGCGCTGGGCCGCTTTCTCGACGGAAGGGTTTCGGCCGTCATCGGCACCCACACCCACGTTCAAACAGCCGATGAACAAATCTTCCCGGGCGGAACGGCGTTCCTCTGCGACGCCGGATTCACCGGCCCCCAGGAAAGCATTCTGGGCCGCGAGATCGCCCCGATCATCGAGCGATTCCTCACAAATCAACCGCGCCGTTTCGCTGTCGCGACGGGGAATATCGTGTTGAAAGGCGCGGTGGTGGAAATTGATTCCTCGACCGGACGGGCGCGATCAATTGAGCGGGTATCGGTTCCACTGACCTCTGACGACACCTGACGGACTGGGTCATTTCCCTTCGGGCTTGAGCCAATCGGGCACGACGATGTCCTTGCTTTTCAAGGTCGGCAAATCGCCTTTCCAGGTGAATCCCGACGCCTCGAATCGACCGCGATTGGCCAGCATATGTTCCAGCAGGCGTCCCGCGAGCTGCTTTCGTTCGGAGTCCCCTCTCACGGCGAAGGGCTGGACAGCTTTGGCCCCTTCGTGATCGATCGCCACGTAGTCGAGGTGTTCTTCCTGAAGCTGAAAGTTCACGCGATAGACGATCGCTGCGTCGAGCGCTCCGGCCCGCATCTGATTCACCAGGAAATCGGCGGTCGGCACTTCGACCACGACGTTCTTGCGTATCGCTTCGAACAAGGCCGAAGCCGTCAGCATCCCCTTCGTCATGTAGCCCAAAGTGGATTGCTCGGCGTTGCAGAGACCGACCCGCAGCTTCGGTTGCGCCAGATCGGCGAGCGTCTTGATTCCCAACGGGTTTCCCTTCTGGACACAGATCCCGATGTCCGTTTCCGTGATCAGCACCGCCTCGGGAAACTGCTCCGCGACCGGAGGCACAAAACACAGGTCGCAGGCATAATAGGCGTCCGGATACTTCGGGTTGGCCGCGTTGGTCATCGCCTTCATCGCCGCGCAAAGAATGCCGCAACCGTTGAACATCGTGTGGATCGTGATCCCTTCCCGCGCCTGAAACTCCTTGAGCAACTCTTCCACGGCAGGGCGATTGACACCGCCGCTGTAGAGAATCAACTCGGGAGCCTCGGCCCAACGGTCGCCCTGGATCGCCTCGAATCCCATTCCCCGAAAAATCTCCCCGCCCTTTTCCGGCGCGGCCAGATAACGGGCGAACTTCAACGCGCCGGGCCCATCCTCGGCCACCGACAACACGCTGACGGTCACCTTGTCGGATCGATCGTCAAACTCAGGGATCCGCACCGCTTCGATCCCCTTGAATTGCGGCACGGTCGAGTTCCAGATCACGGCGGCGTCGATCGCGCCGATCGTCAGATCGGCCGCCAGTTCGGTGACGGTGGGTTTCATCACAGCGACCCGTTGTTTGAGTTCCGGCCAACGATCCCCGGCTGCCGCCCGTGTCGCCTTGCCGATGCTGGCCGCTTCCGGATTGGCGATGGCCGTCTTGACGTCCTCTCGAAGAAGGTCTGCCAAGGACGCGATCTTTTTGGGATTCCCCGCTTTCACTGCGATCACCGGATATTGCAGCACCAGCGGAATGACTTCGCGAACGGTCTTGTGTCGCTTCGCGTCCGCGACCGCGCCTTCGTCGGCGGCAACAAACAGGTCTCCCTGGTTTGCAACACGAATCTGGCTGAGCAGGGTGCCCGTGCCGCCAAATTGAAGCTGCACCCGGACGCCCGTTTCCTGCTCATACGCGGCGGCTGCGGCGGCGACCGGATTCTTTATTCCGGCGGCGCAATAAACGGTGAGTGTTTTCACGTCTCCTCCACTGACGCTGCCGCCTTCGTGATGCAGGAAGCTGATCGCGATCAACCCGATCGCCAGCACACAGATGATTGTCACTATCGCTTTCATGTTCAGTTGCCGCTCTTCCAGCCCAGCCAGATCCCGAGCAGGGTCAACAATCCGAGTCCCAACACCAGTTCACGGGCCGGCTTCGGAGAGTTCTTTGCAGGTTTTTCGGATTCCTTGACCGGCCCGGAAAACACAACCATCTCCGGCGTTTGCGCCTTTGGCTCAGAAACTTGGGGCGTCTTCATGTCCGTGAGTTTGCTCGCCGTCTCGCGCTCGGCGGCCATCGTGATCCGGGTCAGCTCGGCGTCCCAATCCGTGTCCAACAAGAGATCCCATCCCGGATTCTGCGCCTTGACCTGACACGAACAGGCCCCAAGCAGAAACAGCGTCAACTCGTCAATTCCTTCGTTGTCCAACTGCTCCTCGGTGAAGACTCCGAGCACCCGCCCCCTCCCAAACACGGGAGCCGCGAAGGGCACACCGGACGACAGCAGTTCCGCGCCGTCGGGACCAAGCAGCATCTTGATGAACATCGCTTCCGTCGGCGCGTTTCGATCGACGATCACCATCTTGAATCCGACTCTCAATTCGGGACCCGGTCCAAGCCGGCTCTCGGGATCAAACGGATCTTGAGGCGGGATGGCCGCAACGGATTGGAGGTATTCCAGCCGCTTTGACAATCGGGATTCAAATTCCTGATCGGCATGCCGATTGCCACTTCGCACCACCACCCAGACCGCTGAATTGCCCGCCAGAATTCCCGCCGCGACCTCCTTTCGGGCCGGAGAGGTCGCAATCTCTTTCAGATTCCGCGCATCCGCCTTTCCGGACCAGATCGAAACGGAACCCGCCGCCGGCAGAAGCAGATCAATCTGGCCGGGTGCCTTGTCCGCCGGCACGAGTTGAAAGCGATATGCCAGATCTCCCAACTCCTTCATGAACGCCTCGCCGGCATCGGAGCGAACCCACTGGTCGTTCACGGCGAGTCCGTAAGGGTCCGCCGGCCAACGGTCCAACGCGTAGCGGAAAACCGGAATCGTGCAGCTGTGCGCCTCTTGCGAGAAGGCGAGAATCAACAGGGCGAGCAGTGATGCGGATTTAAGCTTCATCGATGTTGTTCAGTTTCCGAAGCGGGTCACCTTACCGTCCTTTGTCGCGACGAAAAGGCTTCCGTTGGCAATCGCCATTCCGTCCCATACGGGCAAGGCGGGCAATGCGAGCCCCTTGCTTTGGCGTCCGTCCTTCACGGAAACGGCCCAGAGCAGACCGCCCTGCGCGCCTTCCAAGGCCTGATCCTGTTCCTTCAGGACTTGATGTATTGCAGGGTCTTTCTCCGTGAGACGCT
>JADHOF010000212.1 GCA_016779125.1 Verrucomicrobiia bacterium
TGTTTTGCCCCAACGAACTCCGCCGGTGACGCCGCCGCCGGCGATCATCGTGCTGAAGGCCTTCGGGTAGTGGTCGCGTCCGGCGTTCTGATTGATGCGCGGTGTGCGTCCGAACTCGGTTGAGAGCACGACCAGCGTGGATTCCAACAGACCGGTGCGCTCAAGATCGCTCAACAGCGCGGACAAGGCCTGATCCAGCACCGCGGTCCGCTCCGGCACGCTGATGAAATTGTTCTGGTGTGTGTCCCATCCGCCGTAGCTGACCTCGACGGCGCGGACATCGTGCTCGATCAGACGCCGCGCCAGCAGGCAGCCCTGACCGAAAGGATCGCTGCCGTAGGCCTCCTTGACGCTCGCCTTTTCATCCCGGATATCGAAGGCCTTGAGGTCCTCCGATTCCATCAGCCGAACGGCATCCTCATACATTGAGGAATAGGCGCGGGTCGCCTTCAGGTTGAACTGCTTGCGGAATTCCCGATCCAGATCGCCCGCAAGATCCAGATTGTTCCGAAAATCGGTCGGGTTGAATTTCGCGCGGATGTTCTTGAGACCGTCGGCGGGATTGTTGATGGCGAGCGGTTCGTAGGATGACTCGAAAAAGCCGGCCCCGCCCTCGATCCGCGAATTGCCACCGATGAAGACCGAGCCGGGCAGGTCCTTGTTGAGACGATCCCGATATTTGAGCATGTAGGCTCCGATGCCGGGGTGCCGGATCGTGGCGCGCTGCTCGTAGCTGGTGTGCATCAGGTAGCGCGCCTGCTCGTGCGCGCCGGCGGTGGAGGTCATGCCGTTGATGATCGCCATCTTGTCGGCGTGATTGGTCAACTGCGGCAGATACTCCGAAAGCCGGATGCCGGGAACGTTCGTCTTCATTTCGCGCACGGGCCCCTGATTCGCGTGGCCGGGCTTGGTGTCGAAGGTGTCGAGATGCGTCATGCCGCCACCCATGTAGAGGTAGATGAGGCGCTCGGCGGGCTTCTTGCGCATCGGATAGCCGGGATTCTCGTCGTCAACCAGGTCGACGGCACGCCCGGCGAACCCGGACATGAGGCCCACGCCAAGGAAGGAGCCGGCGGCGGTCGCCATAAAATGGCGACGGGTGAGTTCGTTTTTCGAGAATGTTTTCATGTTTGATTTCGGAAAAGGTTTCAGAGGGAAAAGATGAATTGCTGCGTGTTCACGAGAGCCCAAATGGCGTTGTTTCGGGCCCGCTTCGGATCCGACTTGTATTCCCGCAGCAGGCGCTCCGTTTCAGCGGGCGTCGGCACGCGGGTCAGCATCAACCGATAGAGGGTCGAAATCTCCTCCTCGGGCGTCGCGCATTTGTCCAACGCCTGCCCGAGAACCGAATGCGGATGTCGGAGCATGTCCGAGACGCCGCTGTTCATCAGGTTCAGGGCCTGGGGCACCGAAGCGGCATCGCTGGCGTTCTCGATCAGCTCGCGATCGGATTGTCCGAACTCGCGAAGGAAGTGTCCGCGCGGGGCGGGCGTCGGCAGCTCGGAAGCGCGCATGACATCCCGGACGATACGCGCCCAGGCGGACGAAAGCTCACGTTGCTTCGCTGTCCATGCCTTCTGCTCCTGCTTTGACAGGTTCTCGGGCATTTCCAGTTTGATCCGGGGAAGCGAGGAGCGCACGTAACGCTCGCCGTCCGCCTCGCCTTCGGCGTCCATCTGGACCATGCCGGCCTCCGCCATCAACGCACCCATGTCGCGCGTCCGACCATCGGCTCCGTTGTAGGCGACCTTCGAGATCTGGCGGCGCATGTCGCTCGTAAGCTTGCGGAGTTCGGCGGAGTAGGTCCGTTTCAGCTCGTCATCCTCGTCCTTGCGGGCCTTGAGATACTTCGCCCGCACGACTTCCTGCCGGGCGTAGCTCGCCTTCACCTCGGCGGTCAGCTCGTCGATCATGGCCTTGAACTCTTCCGGTTTCCGGCTTTCGAGGGCTTCGTAAATTTTCCGATCCTTTTCGATGGTTTGAAGTTCCCGGGCAAGGGAGGGCTGGTAGTGATCGGGATCGGGGATCACCAGGGTCGCGAACGAATCCCAGATCTGCTCGGCGGACATCCGCTGCACGATCGGTCCGGGAAAATAGAAATCCGCGCCGGGACCGACCTCCTCCGCGTGCGCCGCGCGCTGCCAGGCCTCGGATTTGAAGAGCATGGCGAGAAAGGATTTCATGTCGAAATCGAGGTCCTTGATCGCCGTTTCCAGATAGTCCATCAGCGCTGGGTTTTGCGCCTGGGTTTGCTCCATGAATTGATCGACCGGCTCCACCAGGCCGAGGCCGAACGCCTTCTTCCAGAGTCGGTTCGCGATCACGCGGGCGAAGCGCGGATTGCTCTTGGAGGTCATCCACTTCGCGTAGGCGGGCATATAGCCGTCCTTCAGGGCGTCCTTGTCGACCGCTTCGCCGAACATCGTGCCCGGCGGCATCGCCTGATTCGGTTTCGCGTCGTCGTACTGATAGTCGTGCGGCAGTTGTGAATTGCGATCGCGATTGCTCATCGAGGCGTATCGCAGGGGATTGTAGATGTCGTTCATCAACTGGCTGACGACCCGATCTTCCCGTTCACTCTTGGACAGCGCGGCCGTCACCTTCTTGTTGATGGCCTTGTATTCCTCCGCCGTCTTGATGCCCAGCCGGCGGGATACGTTGCGCCGATCATCGCTGGCGTAAAGCTTGTCGATATCGCTGTCCCGACGCTGCGGATAGAAGCCTTTGATGCCCGAAACCTCCTCCGCGACTTTCCGGATCCGCTCCTTGCGCTCGTCACTCATCATGCTCCGAATCGCCTCGCGATTGTCCCCGGCGGCGTATCCGGCGCGAACCCCGTAGGTGAAGGAGGCCATGTGGAAGAAGTCCGTCTGCTTCCACTTGTCGAAGGGATGATCGTGGCACTGGGCGCATTCAAGCCGTGTGCCGAGAAAAACCCGCACGGTGTTGGCCATGTTGTCCAGCGGCATGCCGCGATCGCGGTGATAATATCCGGTGGCGCCGTTCTCCCAGACGTTGCCGTCGGCGGCGATCAGGTCGTAGACCATCTGGTCGTAGGGACGGTTGCTCCGCAGGTTCTCCTTCACCCAATGTTTATAAGCGTATTCGTTGGAAGCGCCCGAACGGCCCAGCCGGGTGTTGATCCGCAACACGTCGGCCCAGAAGTTGTAGAAGTGGGAGACATACCCCTCGGATTCCAGCAGGCGGTCGATCAGGCGGTCACGCTTGTCGCCCGCCTTGCTCGTCAGGAAGGCCTCAGACTCCTCCCCGGTCGGGATCCGCCCGATCACCGCAAGGTAGATCCGACGCAGGAAAAGCTCGTCGCTGATCGGCCCGTTGGGCTCCACCTTCTTTTCGGCCAACACGGCGTCGACCAGCTTGTCCACCCTCTTGGAGAGCGCGGTGGTGTCCCTGATCTCGGCGCGGGCGGGAACGCTCAAAAATGCTGCCGCAAGAACAAGAGTCGCCAGTGCAATCGGTTTCGATGTCTTCATAAGTAACGGGCTGATCCCCGGCTTATACCACCGAATCCCGGCTCGGCAATCGATTAAATATCGAACTGCAGGAGCCACCCAAAGCCCGCCCTCGGCCAGGTTTACGCCAAGCCGAGATTGCGCAGGATCTTGGCGGTCGAGTCGGCCTTGTTCAGCGTGTAGAAGTGAACGCCGGGGGCTCCGCGATCAAGCAGCTCCCGGATTTGCCTTGTGGCAAACTCAACACCGAACTCCTTGACGGCATCATCGTCGTCGGCGCGGGCTTCGAGTTCTTCAACCAATTCGTCCGGCAATTTCGCACCACAGAGCTGGGTGAAGCGCTTGATGAGTCCGGCGGAAATGATCGGCAGCACGCCGGGAATAATCGGAACCGTCACGCCGAGCTGATTCCGCAGGTGGTCCGCAAACTCAAAATAGTCGGCGTTGTCAAAAAAAAGCTGGGTCACGATGAAGTCCGCACCGCAACTGACCTTGTTCGCCAGTCTCTGCCAATCAACGATCTTTCCCTCCTTGCAGGCGATGTGGCCTTCCGGAAATCCCGCCGTGCCGATCGAGAAATCGCCCGTGGCCTTGAGCATTTCAACCAATTGATAGCTGTACTCAAACCCACCGGGCGTCGCGGCAAAATCGCCGCCGGCCGGTGGGTCCCCACGCAGCGCCAGCAGGTTTTTGACGCCACGAGACTTCGCGTCCGCCACGACCTCTTCCAGCTCGGCGCGGGTCGCGTTGACGCAGGTGAGGTGCATCATGGTGGTGAGTTGATGCGTGTTTTGAATCGCCTCGACAATATCAATGGTTTTCTCCCGCGTCGTACCGCCGGCGCCATAGGTCACGGAGCAATAGTCCGGCTTGAGTTCCATCAGCGCCGGAATGTGTTTTTCCAAAAGCGCGGCGTCGCCCTCGGGTGTCTTGGGCGGAAAAAATTCAAAGGAAATGCAGGGCTTTCCAGCGGCATGCCGCTCTTCATGGATGTCGCGGATAAATCGCATCAGACGCAGATTGCGCACTGCACGAGACAAGATCAAGCCCGCAGCCCAAGGGCCATTCGCGCATGGACGCCCGCACCTTCCCGGCAGATGCTGGGGACATGCGCCCGTCAAATTTGCCGCGAATCGGCGTCTGCCTGCTCGCTTGGATCTCATCCCTCGTCTTCCACGTAAGCGGCGGTGAAATACTTTGGCCTCAACGGTCCGCTGAAACGAATTCGCCCTTGATCGCCACTGAAGGCGTGCTTCCTCCAATACTCGGCCGTTTCGGGCAATGCCAGATCTACGCGCTGGATCGCGACCGATATCTGGTGATCACCGCCTATGATCGCGAGCGGGGCGACGGGACCTCCGTCTCAATCGCGCACGCGGGCGGCACTTGCCGTCTCCCCATGCGTAGACACAACGGCTCCATCGCATCCTTTCAAGCCGCAAACTCGAAACAACCCCGGGGACTCTTCGTTTATCTCACGGGCATCATCGGTCTGACGCCTCCCGAGGAAACATTGGTGGACACCTTTCGCGCGGCGGGTTGGCACACCCTGGTTTCCGAAACCTCGTTCAACTTCATGCAACGACGCTCCGTGTTGATCGATCCCGCCGATTTCGAGGAAACCGCGCGAGATCTGGGCAGAGACGCCAATGACCACTTGGCGGACAAGGCCTATGCCGTCGAGGCGATGCTGCGCTTGATCGCGGCGACGCATCCCAATCTGGCGCTGCGCCCGCGCATCCTTGCCGGCGGCAGCGCCGGTTCCATCGCGTTGCCGACCGTCGCGGCCCGAATCGGACATTCGGAAGCGAGCATCCTGATTGGTGCCGGCGGAAACGTGGGACGTATCCTCTGCGAATCGAGCCTGGAACCGGTCTCCCTCTATCAACATCGGCGGGAAGACGGACAGGTGTATCGACGCCGGCTGAGTGACGCCGACCTGCGGCGGGTCGGCGACGCGATCTATGCCCACACACCGCTCGATCCGCTGCGCCTCGCGAGCGTGTTGCGTGGGCGTCCCGTGCTGCTGATGCGCGCGGAGCTGGACCGCATGGTGCCGGCCGAGACCAACGATCTCCTGTGGAATCAGCTCGGACAGCCTTACCGATGGTCCCTCCCGGTGAACCATCTCGTGCTCTTCGGCATGCTCCAGTTCCAATCCGGCACAATTTTGAAATGGACGGAACAAGCCCTCGTCAGCGGGGGCGAAGCACCTTGAGCGCAAAATCCGTTTACTTCACCGGCCCGCCTCTTTAGAAACGGCGCTCAATTCATGGCAAAGAAGAAGATTTTTATCGCGGGACATCGGGGATTGGTCGGCAGCGCGCTGGTGCGCCTCTATGAAACACGCGCCGAATGGGAGATCGTCACCCGGACCCGGTCCGAGCTCGACCTCCTGGACCGCGAAGCCGTGCGCGAGTTCTTCGTCTCCGAAAAACCGGCGGCCGTCATCCTCGCGGCCGCCAAGGTCGGCGGCATCCACGCCAACTCCACCCAGCAGGTGGAGTTTCTCCTCCAGAACATGCGCATCCAGAACAACGTGATCGAGGCCGCCGCCGATCACGCGGTGGAACGCCTCCTCTTCCTCGGCAGTTCCTGCATTTACCCGAAGAACTGCCCCCAGCCGATCAAGGAGGAATACCTCCTCACCGCCCCGCTGGAACCGACCAATGAAGGCTACGCGCTCGCGAAAATCACCGGCGTGAAGCTCTGCCAACACTACAGCCGGCAATATGGAAAACGCTTCATCAGCGCCATGCCTTCCAACCTCTACGGGCCCAACGACAACTTCGATCTGCAAACCTCGCACGTGCTGCCGGCGCTGGTTCGGAAATTCCACGAGGCCAAGGTCAACGCTTCCCCCTCGGTCAGCCTTTGGGGCTCGGGCTCGCCCCGGCGCGAGTTCCTTCACGTCGATGATCTTGCCGAAGCCTGCGCCTCGCTGCTGGACAACTACGAATCCGACGAGCCGATCAACGTCGGCGTGGGCGAGGATGTCACGATCCGGGAACTCGCGGAGCTGGTGCGCGACACCGTGGGCTTTGTGGGCGAGCTGGAATGGGATGCCTCCAAGCCCGACGGCACGCCCCGCAAGCTGATGGACACCTCGCGCCTCGCCGAGTTCGGCTGGCATCCGAAGATCTCCCTCCAGGAAGGCTTGCGCCGGACCTACGAATGGTATCTGGCAAACCCGTCGCGGGCATGAGGTTCCTGCGAAGTCTGTCGGTGTTGTTGATCTCCGCAGCCATCTCCTTTGGCGCGGACGACAACGAGCCGCCGATGTTGAAGGGCCTGACCTTCGGCCCTTATGACGGTTGGACCAACTGTCTGGCGCTCAACGACAAGTCCCAACGATTTCAGGCCGTGGTTGTGCCCGAACTGGGCGGACGGATTCCCCACTACAGCCACGAACTGGTCAACATCCTCTACCAGAATCCGGCCGCCGACGGTAAGACCTTGGACAACGCCGCAGGCCCCTTCTACGCCGGCGGTTACCAATGCGATCTGGGACCGGAAACCATCCCCCTTCCCCCGCGCCTCGGTCTGCTGCTCGGCCGCAACGAGTGGCGTTCACCGCGGGACTACACCATCGAAACGGCGTCACCGGTCGATCCCGGTGTCGGCGTGCGATTGCTGAAAAGTTTCACCATGGATCCCGACACCGGCGAACTCGGGCTTCTGCAACGCATGGTCAACACCTCACCCGCCCCGATCTTTCACAACCTCCACGACCGCACCGCCTGCAAGGGGGGTGGATTCGCCTTCTTCAAACTCAACCCCGCGAGCCGCCACGCGAACGGATGGTCGGTATTCAAAACATCCGAGGATCGCTACTTTTACGAGCCCGCAGAAGCCCTGCCGGAAAACGTCGAAATCGAGAAGGGCCATCTGCTCATCGACACCGGCCACGGCGCGGCCAAGGTCGGAGCCGACGTGGCGGAAGGCTGGATCGCCTACG
>JADHOF010000213.1 GCA_016779125.1 Verrucomicrobiia bacterium
GATTTTCCTTCGCAAGCCGCATGGCCTCCTCATTTCCCGCCACCTTCGCCGCGAGACCGTTGGACTTGCCGCCCCGGGTTGATTTTCGAACCCGGTCCGAACCTGCGGGCAGGAGGATGGATTTCGAGATACCCATCGCCCGTTGATGTCCCAGCATCACGATATCCGATCTGCCGTGATAGTGCGTGTGCTGATGAATATCGATGACCGGCATTGCCTGGTCCCCACGGCTTTCGGAAGCGGCCGCACCCGCGCAGGCGGCGGCGGTGACCCGCAGAAACGAGCGACGCGAAATTGGTGTCAACATCCTGCGAGGCTATGCCAGCTTGACCGGCATGCAAGGGCAGACAAGTCGATCATCCTCCCTGTTGAATGACGCGTATCGCGCCTTCGCCGTCCATTCCGGCAACCAGCGTGACCGTTTCCCGCTGCATGCAGAAACGAACATCCTCGGCCAGTTCCGGCATCGAAAGCAGTCTCCGCCCGTTCCTTGAATACTGCATCGCGCTGAGCAGATCGCGTTGCACGTGGCGATAAGTCTGCCGCGCCATTTCAGCGGAGTCGCTCACATGCCCGGTGAAAAACATCGGGCCGACCATGTCCATCAGGGCTCCCGCGCCGACCACATCCTCGTAAGCCGCTTCCTCTTCCGTGCCGGCACAGACGAGAACCAGTTTTTGAACGCCTTGGGACTCGATCCAAGCGGCGACGGCGCGAAGGTTTTGAAAACTGGCAATCAGCACGTGACGGGCTCCGCAACAAGCCCGCAGCGCCCGGGTGCCGTTTGTGGTCGTCGACACGATGGTTTTCCCTTCCACGACATCGGCCGTAAATTCGCGGGGCGAATTTCCCAGATCAAAATCTGTGCCGCCCGAAACATCCGCGCGAATTCTGACGCCGCCCCGCTCGCCCGCCAGCAGCACCCCGGGACGACTTAGGCGCAGGGCAATCGCATCCTCAATCGTCGCGACGGGGATCACCGCCTCGGCTCCGTTCGCCAGTGCCGCGTTCATCGACGTCGTTGCGCGCAGAATGTCAAAGACAACGCAGGTGGTTTCGCCAAGGTCCCGCGCCGCCAAGGCGTTGAAATCGGCCGGAGTGAAAGTTGCCTCGATGGATGTGTTCATTGGTTTTCGCGTGTCCGGATCGCCCGGACGTAGTGAAACAGATACTGTTGGGCGTAGCCCGCGTAAGGTCCGAAATAGGATTTTGTGAAATTTGCCAGCCTTTGCCGCGTTGGTTTTCTGCGGGGAAAGTACAGTTCCCGCAATCCGCGATCGATCCAGACGTCGATCGGGAAGGCTTCCTGAAATCCAAAGGCGAAAAGAAGCACGCAATCGGCCACCTTTCGTCCGACTCCGGGAAGTCGCATCAATTCCTTCCTGGCCTCCTCGCATGACAGGCCGCCAAGTCCCGACAGTTTGATTTCACCCGCCGCCACCATGCGGGCGCTGCCGAGAACGTAGGGCGCGCGATAGCCCATCTTGCATTCCCGCAGCTCGCTCTCCGACGTCGCGGCCAAAACCTCGGGCGCGGGAAAGCTGTGGTGAATCACCGCGTCGGCCGGACCGACAACCGAGCCATATCGCGCGCACATCGCGGAAACGATCTGCCGGATTTGAACAATCTGCTTCGACGAGGAACAGATGAAGGATGCAAGGCACTCCCAGGGTTCCTGACGCAAGAGGCGCAGACCTCGACAGGCGTCCAAGGCCCGGACAAAAGCCTCATCGGCGGGAAAGGAATCCACGATCGGCCCAAGATCTTCATTGCATCGAAGGTAGGCGCGCAACCATTCCCAATCGCCGGGGCTCCGATTGGAACCGGCATGAAGCGTTTCTCCTTCCTGCCGCAACGTGACCCACCGTCCGGAGATCACCGATTCCCAGGATTCCCCAACCCGAATCCATCGAAACGCCTGTCCCGAATCCAGCGTCGCGGCCAGATCGTAATCCGGTGCTGCAAATTCAGTCTGATGGCGGGCGAGCAGCATTTCAACGCAGGCCGCGACATGCGAAGAGCTGCACGCGGTGAAACACCCTGCCCCGATATTCGATGTCGCGAAGCCCGAGGCTTTCAACAGACTCGAATTCGTTCACGATCCGTTCCGGCGGCGCGGTGGGCTCGGAATCCAGCCGCATGCGCGCCACGTAGATCGCGTTCTCGCCTTTCCTCTCCCCGTAGCCGGGCCAGAAGTAGTATTGGTTCTCCGGATGCTCCGCCGTCTGGTAGTAGACCATGGAGTCCCGCGACACCCGCCGATTGGCCTCGGGGATATAGAAGGACATGAGGCTGGTGATCCCATAGTGGGCCCCGATCAGAAACACCGCTTTCCCCTCGCCCTCCATCTTCCGGCGCTCGGCCTCGACCATTCCGGCCATGCCTGACCAGGCCCGCACCCTGCGCAGGGGATCGAGTTTCGTAGGCACGCTGATGCCCAGCAGCTTTCCAGGAATGTTTGTGTCATGCAGCACGACGATGAGCGGTACGCCCAGCACGAGCGCGGCAAGAGCGAATCGTTTCACAAAGCGCGCGCCTTCATCGTGCCGCCTGCTCCAATAGAGGATCATCAACGCGAAGAGCGGCACGATTGCCGGGGCGATCCAGTTCGGCTGCACGCGGGAACGAATCGTGTAAAGGAAGTATCCCGCAAACAAGGGCGCTCCCATGCAAAACAGGTACAGCATCAACTTGTCCCCGGGATAACGCCGTCGAAAGGCGATCACCGCCCAGATCATGGCGACGAACAGAATGGGATTCAGCAGCCCCAGTTCGGACAGCAGGAAGTCCTGCATGAAGTTCCAATTGTAACGCCACGCGGTCCCCAATCCGGCCCGACTTCCCAAATGCGTGACGGTGATCCAATCGTTGCCCGCGTTCCAAATCAGCACCGGAAGCGTGCTGAGTGCCAGGATCACCAAAGCCATGTACGGACCGGGGCGCTTCAACTGTCGCCGCGATTCGGGCATGCACATGAAAACCAACGCGAATGAAACCAGCTGCAGCAAGGCCGTGTACTTGGCCAGGAATCCAAGCCCCAGCCACAGTCCGGTCAGCACCCATGCCCGACCGCAATCGTTTTGAATCGCGGCCCAGCCGGAGAGCATCGCCAAAGCCCAGAACGTGACGGACAAGGAATCGATCACCATCAGCACCGATCCGACCGCGGTCAGCGGCGTCACTGAGAGAAGCAACACCAGCCAGAACCCAACCCGCGCGAAACCTTGGCGCCGAAAGAAGCGGAGCAGGGTCCACCCGAGAACCATCGCGATGACCGGTGAAAAGAAGCGCACGCCAAACGCGTTGTTCCCCCAGAGCCCGGTGCCGGCCGCCTGCGTGTAGGCGATCAGGGGCGGCTTGCTGAAATAGGACAGGTCCAGATGTTGGGACCACTGCCACTGGTAGGCTTCATCCTCGCTCAGCTCGATCTTGCCCGATCCGATATACCAGAGACGAAACACAAACATCGCCGCGATCAGCACGTATCCCAGCCTCAACCAGATCTGCTGCGGGTCGGTTCCCTCCGCCGATTGCGAAGTCGGCAAGGCCTCACGCCGATCGGGATTCATCAGGTCCGGCAACGCCGCCCACCAGGCGGGAAACCATCTGGGCCCGATCCAGTTCCAGCATTCCCTCCCCATCCAGACGAAAGCCAGACCGTAACCTGCACCCATCATCGCGCCCACCACGGTGTCCGACGGATAATGAACCCCGTTGTAAACGCGCGAGAAGGCGATCCCGAACGCCAAGGGCAGCATGAACCGCCAACTGCCGCGAAAGTAGACGAACAACACCATCGCCACCGCGAAGGCGTTCGCCGAGTGGGCGGAGGGAAAGGACGGGCTGTTGGTGCTGCCGACCAGGGTGATCGCCGAGGCGATCTCGTTCGCGGGGCGCAATCTCCAGACGGCGTGTTTGATCGTGTTGATGACAAAGCCGTCACCGATGCCCACCGCCAACAAAATGAAGGTCACGCACAGGATGCCGCGCGTGCGATGGCGCCAGATCACGAACACCGCCGCCGCCAACGCGAACGGGGCAAACAGCCGGTTGCCGCTCAGGATCGGCATCAACCAGTCAAACACCGGATTCGACATCGTCTGGTTGACGAGGTTGAACAAGGCGGTGTCGATGGATTGCAGGAAATTCATGCCGGACAGGAAACGGCCGCGTCCGTTCGAACGCGGCCGCATTCAATGGAAATTCTTCCCCGATTCAAAGAACTCAATACTGGATGACGGAGCGCACCTCGGAGCAGGCGAGCTTTTCCCTGCCGTTCAGGAATCCCAGCTCCACGAGAAAACGAACGCCCATGATCTTCGCGTCAATCCGTTTCAACAGATTGACCGCAGCGGCGGCCGTGCCGCCGGTTGCCAGCAGATCGTCCAGGAGCAGGACGCGATCGCCCGGTTTCACCGCGTCAATGTGGAGTTCGACCGTGCTGGAACCGTATTCGAGATCGTAGCTCTCGGCGTGCGTCTCGTAGGGCAGTTTCCCCTTCTTGCGCACGGGCACAAAACCCGCGTTCAGCTTGAGGGCAACCCCGGTTGCAAAGATAAACCCACGGGCGTCAATGCCGACCACCGCGTCGATGTCTCCCGGGCGAAATCCCTCAGCGAGAAGATCCATGCAACCCGCCAGCAAAGCCGGATCGGCCAGAACGGGCGTGATGTCTTTGAAGAGGATGCCGGGCTTGGGGAAGTCCGGCACGTCGCGGATGGCGGCGGAGATATCGGCTGAGGTAACGGGCATCGCCGCGTATTAGGTCTCAACCCGCTCGATCTTCTCAATCTTTTTCCGCAATCGGTTGAGCGCGATGTTCTGGATCTGCCGCACACGCTCCCGGGTGACTCCGAACTTCTGCCCCACTTCCTCCAGGGTCTTCTCGGTGCCGCCGTCCAATCCGAAGCGGAATTTCAGGATCGTCGCCTCGCGTTCCGGCAGGGTGTCAACCATGTCCCGCAGCATGTCGGCGATGGTCTTGTCTTCCAGGTGCTGATACGGCGACTCGGCGTTTTCATCCTCAATGATCTCGCCAAAGTTGTTCGAGTCGGCGTCGTCCCCCACGGGCGCGTCCAGCGAGGTGGGCCTGAAGGAGGAGGCGCGCATCTGCGCGATCCGTGAGCCTGTCACTCCCAGTTCCTCGCCGACCTCCTCGTCCGTCGGCTCCCGACCCAGAGCCTCCTGAAGGCGCATGGCCACACGCCGCATCTTGGAAATCTTGTCCACCATGTGAACGGGAATGCGAATCGTCTTCCCCTGATTTGCCAGGGCGCGCTTGATCGACTGCTTGATCCACCAGGCCGCGTAGGTGGAAAGCTTCCCACCCTTGTTCGGATCAAAGCGCTCAACGGCTTTCATCAGACCGATGTTGCCTTCGTTGATCAGGTCCAGCAACGGCATGCCCAGCCAGTCATAGTCGTGGGCGATCTTCACCACCAGGCGGAGATTCGCGCGGATCATGTGATCCCGCGCCGCGGCGTCGCCGTTCTTGATCCGGTCCGCGAGCTGAATTTCCTCCTCGATCGTGAGCAGCGGCACCTTGCCAATCTCGCGAAGGTAAAGTCGGATCGCGCTGTCGCCGTCGTAGGCTCGCCGCTCTTCCTTTGCGACCGGCTCGTCGGGAAGGTTTCGCGGAACCTCGACGTGTTCCTCTTCGACCTCGGCGAGATCTTCGGCGGTCGGTTCCGCCTCGTCGTCAGGACTCGCTGCTTCCACCTCCGCGCTTTTGTCTGATTGGTCGGCCACGTTTAGTTTCCCGATTCCGCAAATCAGCCGCCGGGAGGCGCTGACGAGTTCGTCTTCCGTCCGACACCTGCTTCGCTTTCTCAAGCCGGAAGCAATCCGTCGAACAGGAGCCGACAATCATTTTAAGCCCGAGCCCGGGCAAGCAAATTCGGGGAACGTCCCCGCCTCAGACGATCTCGCGCAAGGCCTGTAGGCAATACCACTTCACGGATTCCTTCATGCGCGGGCGCATGGCATCGAGATCTGCGGCACCAACCCAGCGGATATCATGATGTTCACGCTCAGCCAAGGCGACCTCCCCTGAAACCGGACGCGCCCAATAAATCATGCCGATATGCTCGTGGGTCTCGTTGATTCGATGAATATCCATGTATCGCGGCGCGATCAACGCGCGACAACCCGGCTCCGTGGTCGGGGGACGCTCGCCCAACAATTCAACCTTCAGGCCGCTTTCCTCCTCCGCCTCGCGCAACGCGGCCTGTTCGGGATCCTCGTCCAGCTCAATGTGCCCTCCGATCGGCAACCATTGGTCGAGTTTGCGATGATGAATCAGAAGGACGCGGTCTTCATGAACGATGAAAACCGCGACCGTGAAATCGATGGCGTCGTGCAGATGTGGCATTTCAGGAACGGCTGACGGAGTCGGGGTCGAGATAGGTCAAAGTGCTGTCGTCCGGCGATTCACCCTGCTCAGCGCGGAGCCGGATGATGACTTTTAATCCCCGCGACTTGCGGGGCCTGCAAATCACCTTGCCGCCGCAGGCTTCAACGCAGGTCTTTACAATCGCCATGCCCAGCCCCATTCCCCCCGTCAATGAAGTTCTGGAGGCGTCCGGCCGATAGAACGGATCGAAAATCCGGTCGATATGCTCGTCGGGAATCCCCGGACCGCTGTCCCAGATGACAACGTAGACATGCCCCCGGAGCCGCTCGGCCTTCACGCCAATGGGGCCGTATCGACCGGCGTAGCGTAGCGCGTTGCGCAGCAGGTTCCCGATCGCCCTGGACAAGAGTTGCGTGTTCGCCACGGCCTCCAGGTCTTCCGGAACCTCAATCACGACATCCGCCCGTTCCGGCATTTCGCGCTTCACCGCCGCCGCGACGATCGGTGCCAGACGCAGCATCTGGATCCGTACTTCGCCCGGCCGGAGGGAGGCTTTGGAGAAACTCAACAGCTCGTTCACCAGGTCGGACATGTGCCGGGCCTCGTCCGCGATGTCCGCGACATAATCCCGCTGCTCGTCAGTGGCGCTGCCTTCCAGGATTCCCACTGCCATCTGCATTCGAGCCAAGGGGGAACAAAGTTCGTGCGCGGTGTCTCCAAGAAATCGCTTCTGCCCGTTCACATACCCCTCAAGGCGGGCCGCCATCCCGTCGATGCCTTCGCCCAATTTCCCAAGTTCATCCGAACGTCCGGTATCCGCCCGCGCGTCAAAGCTTCCCGCAGCGATCAGTTCCGTCGCCGCCGTCATTCTCTGAATCGCGCCCGCCACCTGCCTGGCAAACGAGTGCCAGAGCAGCATCGTCACAAGCACTCCCGTGACGAGAAAACACAGGCCGCGTCCTCCCGTGAAAAGCCGCGTCCAGTCGATCCCCTCCAGGTCATCGGAAACGAACACCCAGGCCAGCAACCCGATCAAC
>JADHOF010000214.1 GCA_016779125.1 Verrucomicrobiia bacterium
CGAAGTTGTTTTTGTCATTCTTGTCGAAACGCTTGTTCTCCTTGATTTCGTAATCCATCCCGTCAAACACGGCGGCAAAGCCGTAGTAGTCATCCATGGTCCAGCGTTCAAACGGGTGATTGTGGCACTTGGCGCAGCTGAGCCGCGTGCCGAGGAAGATCTGAGCCACGGCCTCGGCCCGTTGATCCGGTTCGCGCAGAGCCCGGTAGTAATTCGCGGGCGGAACCTGATAAGTGCTGCCGAGCGCGCTGAGGATTTCCCGGCAGAAGCGGTCGATCGGTTTGTTCTCCGCGATCGACTGGCGAATCCATCCGTGAAAGGCGGCGACGCCGCGACGATCCAACACCTTCTCTTCAAGCCGCAGCAGGTCACCCCATTTCAACGTCCAGAAATCCGCGAACTCCGGTCGCTTCAGCAATTGATCGATCAGTTGGGCGCGTTTGTCGGTGGCGACATCCTCGACGAAGGCTGCGGCTTCGCCGGCCGTTGGAATCGCGCCGGTCAGGTCGAGGAAGGCCCGCCGGACAAAGGTCGCGTCATCGCAGAGTTCGGATGGCAGGAGGCGCAGTTTGCGCCATTTCGTTTGGAGAGCCGCGTCGATGAAATTGGCCGAGGGCGGCGCGTTCCAGGTGAAGCCGGGCCGGTCCGGGACGAAGGCGAGTTGGACCGTGGCCTGAAGGCCGAGGTGGCGGATGTTCACCGTGGTTTCGCCCGGTCGAAGGCTTGTGACAAGGCCTGTCGGATCGATCTCAACATCCAGGCTGGAGGGCTCGAAGATCGCCCAGCGATTCACGTTGCGCTTCGAGCCGTCGGAGAAGCTCGCCGTCACCTTGATCGCAACCTGCTTTTCGGGCGCGAAGGCGACGCGCTCGGCGGGTGTCGCCTCAAGTCGCGTGATGTTGGGCTCATCCGATTTTGGAGGAGGCGCGCCGGATGCGATCCATTGGCTGAGAATCCGCGCGGATTCCGAATCCGTATCGAAACGCGGGCCGCCTTCGTGTGGGATGGCCAAGGTTGCCTTGCGCAACAGGAGACTCTTCTCCGGATTGTCGGTGTTCACGAAGGACTTCAGGAGCGTCGCATGATCCTTTGCGGGGTCCTCTCCGCGCAGCGAAAGCGCCAATCGGCCTTTGCCTGTCTGGGCTCCGTGGCAGGCACCGAGATTGCACCCGGCACGCGCAAGAACGGGCATGACGTCGTTCCGAAACGAAAGCTCCGCGCGGTCCGGCGTCCCGGACTCCGCGCCGCTTGTTTCGGCCCAAAGAATCAATATGGATAGCAGAGCAAACTTCATTTGCGAACGGTCGGTGTGGGAGATGCTCCATTGCCTGACGCCGGTCGACGAGGTTGAACTCGAAAATTTTTCCGGCAATTCCAGCCAAGGGCTGTCGGGTCGATTCGATTCGACTTCGCTTGGCACGCTGCGGTGTGGGCACGTAGGTTCCCGCGCGTCCCTTTTTGAAAACCGGTATGAAGAATAATCTCATCGTTGGAGCGATCCTGCTTGCCTGCGGACTTGTCCCACCATCGACCGCCGAGGCCACGACGAAGACCAAAATCGCGCTTATGGCGGGAACACAGGGGCACGGACTGGGCTCGCATGAGTGGAACGCCGCCGCCGCGTTGATCGAGGAGTATCTCGAGGCCGCCTATTCCGACGTGGACTGTGTGCCTTATTTTCATCGTCAGTGGCCCGGCGACATGAACGAACTGGCTGACGCGGCCGCGATCGTCGTGATTGACAGCGGCGGGGGCGGACATCCGGTGGCCCGTCGCTTGAAGGAGTTCGCGCCGCTCATGGAAAAGGGCATCGGATTCGCCTGTCTTCATTACGCGGTGGAGGTGCCGAAGGGCGATACGGGAGACGCCTTCAAGAACTGGTTGGGCGGTCATTTTGAGACCTTCTGGTCGGTCAATCCGCATTGGACGGCCGAGTTCAAATCGTTCCCGAATCATCCGGTGTCGCGCGGCGTGAAACCCTTCGCGATTGAGGACGAATGGTATTTTCACATGCGCTTTCGGGACGGGATGAAGGGCGTGACGCCGATTCTGTCCGCCGTGGCTCCGCAGGAAACAATGAAGCGCGGTGACGGTCCGCACTCGGGCAATCCGGCGGTTCGCGACGCGGTGGCGAAAGGGGAGGCCCAGCATGTGGCCTGGGTGAGCGAGCGGGAAAACGGAGCCCGGGGTTTTGGCTTCACCGGGATGCATTTGAACGCGAATTGGGCCCACGATGATTTTCGGAAGGTGATCCTGAACGGCATTGCCTGGACCGCCAAACTGGAGATTCCAAACGGCGGCGTTTCGTCCGGGGCGAAGAGCAGGGAGGCGCTGCACGATCTTGCCAGGAAGTTCGAGGGCGGATTCGGCAAGGCGGGCGTCAAGGCCACTGCGGTTTCGGCCAGGACCGAAGCCAAGCCGATCTTTCAAAGCCAGACGCTGGACACGTCCGCGAAGAGTCGATTTGTCGAGATTGATCTGCCGTTGAAGGAGAAGACGCGGAAGCTCTATCTCGCGGTGTCCGAGGAAGGGAGTCTCAGTTGTGACTGGGCCGACTGGATCGATCCACGGGTGGTTCTTACGGATGGCAGGGAGGTGTCCCTGACGACCTTGCAATGGAAGCCGATTGTCACGGGCTACGGTCGAACGCAGCTCAACAAGAATCAGGCGGGACGGGAAATGTTGGTGGACGGGAAGGTGATCGAGCGAGGTGTCGGCACGCACGCGCCGTCGGTGGTGGAGTTTGATCTGCCGGCCGGAGCCGCGCGTTTCCTTTCGCGGGGGGCGATTGACGACGGGGGGATGGTTCGCAACGGCAAGCCCAGCAACGCCGAGATACGCTTTCTTGTTTATTCGGAAAAACCCAAGGCCTTGCCGAAATCCAATTCAGCCGGAAAGTCGGCGTTCTTTGATCCCGACAGCAGGGAGCCACAGCGGGTGCCGGTCGATGCCTTTTCGCACCCGGATGATCTCGAAGTCACCGTCTGGGCGACGAGTCCGATGCTTTTTAATCCGACCAACATGGACACGGACGAAGCCGGCCGGATCTGGGTGACGGAAGGGGTGAACTATCGCCGGCACCAGAATCGGCGCAAGGAAGGCGATCGGGTGGTGGTGCTCCAGGACACCGACGGCGACGGCCGGGCAGATCACTCGCACACCTTTGTGCAAGACCCGGAACTGATCGCACCGCTTGGCATCGCCGTAATGGGGAACCGGATCGTCGTTTCCCAGCCGCCGCACCTGATCGTTTACACCGACGTAGACGGGGACCTGAAGTTCGATCCGAAAAAGGATCGGCGCGAAAATCTGCTCACCGGATTTTTCGGGAACAATCACGACCATAGCCTGCATGCCGTTGTCGCGGGTCCCGATGGGAAATGGTATTTCAACCAGGGCAACACCGGCGCCGATTTCACCACCCGGGACGGGGTTCATTATCGTGTGGGCGGACCGTACGCAGACGGCGGCAAGATCGCCGGTGCCTTGAGCGACGACGGGAGAGTTTGGACGGGCGGATTCGCGGCCCGGATGAATCCCGACGGAACCGGGTTGACCATGATCGGTCACGGATTCCGCAACAGCTACGAGCATTGCGTCACGTCCTTTGGCGATGTGTATCAGAATGACAACGACGACCCGCCGGCCTGCCGCACGACCTGGTTGATGGAGGGCGGATTCTTGGGATTCTTCTCACGGGACGGCAGACGCTCCTGGCGGGCCGATCGGCGGGCCGGGCAGACGACGGCCGTGGCCGAGTGGCGGCAGGAAGATCCGGGCACGTTGCCGCCGGGCGATGTCTACGGTGCCGGTTCACCGACGGGCATCGCCTTTTACGAGCATGGCGCGTTGCCCGCAAAATACGACGGGCTTCTGCTCAGCGCCGAGGCACGGGGGCAGGTGATCTTCGGATACTATCCGAAGGCTGACGGGGCGGGCAAAAAGCTAGAACGATTTGATTTTCTGAAGGCGACGTCGGGGAACCTGTTTCGCCCTTCCGACGTGATGGTTGGAGCGGACGGCGCGATCTATGTCGCCGACTGGTTTGATCCCGGCGTGGGGGGGCATGCGGACCGGGATGAAAGTCTTTCGGGGACGATCTATCGGGTTGTGCCCAAAGGATTCAAACCGCTTCTGCCCGCGACGCCGGATCAACCGTCGGCGCGTCTTCTGAGTCCCGCGCCGAACGTTCGTTATCGGGGTTGGGAGACTTTGAAGGCGGCCGGTCCAGCCTCGCTTCGCGAGGTGCGTTTGGTGTTGTCGAATCCCAATCCGCGAATCGCGGCCCGGGCTGTTTGGCTTCTGCCGTTCCTGGGAGAGGAAGGATTGAAGGAATGCCGGGCTCGCTTGAAACACGAGGATTCCGCCCAGCGGCTTCTCGCCTTCAGGGCGCTTCGCAACGCGGGTCAGCCGGTTCTGGATCTGGCGGCGGCGTTGGAAGGGGAACGCAGTCCCGACGTATTGCGCGAAGTGGCGATCTCGCTTCGCAATGTGTCGCCGGCGCTCAAGGAGGCCCGGGTTGCAGACTTGTTCCTGCACTACGACGGCAGGGACCGCGTCTATCTCGAAGCGTGCGGTCTAGCGGCCGAAGGCGTGGAACAAGAGGTTTGGACCCGTCTGCGTCGGGTGTTGAAGGCGGAATCGACGATTCGATGGAGCGAGGCTTTTGCGCGAATCACCTGGCGACTGCAACCCGTGGACGCTTTGCCCGCCCTGTTGCAGCGGGCGAAGAACCCGCAGCTTTCGTGGCAGGAACGCAAGCTCGCGACCGATACCATCGCCTTCGTTCGATCCCCGAAGGCGGTCGAGACGATGGCCGAGTTGTTGGGGGAGACGGGGCCGTTGAAGAGTCTGGCCACGGCGTGGATGCTCAACCGTGCGGGAGGCGAATGGCGGGATTTTGGCGTCATGCCGTTGCTGAGGCGGCATGGGATCTATGATCCCGATCGCGTTGAAATCCAGGAGATCACGGTTGCCGAAGCCCCGAAAAGCAAGCTGCCGTCCGCCCGGGAGATCGCCAAACTCAAGGGCGATCCGGCGCTTGGCAAACAGATCGCGACGGCCTGCACGACCTGTCATCTGATCGATGGGCTGGGAGTGGACTACGGACCGGAACTGCGGGGCTGGGTGGCGAGCCAGAGTGTCGAGGCCTTTATCGACGCGGTGCTGAATCCGTCCGGCTCGATCGCCCACGGTTACGACGGGGAAATTGTGAAGCTCAAGGACGGGCGCGAGGTGCATGGACTCATCTATTCGCAAGGCGATCCGCTGATGGTTCGGTCGACCGGTGGGGTGTCGCAATTGATCCCGGCGAAGATGATCGCCGGAAGAACCAAGGAGCTTCGCCGCTCGTTGATGCTCTCAGCCGAACAACTTGGGCTCGATGCCCAGCTCGTCGCCGATCTTGCCGCCTTCTTCAGGGAATACCGGTGAGCGGATGGATGTCGCCGGAGAAAACGAAATCGTGCGGCCGGCCGATCTTGCGCGAAGCCTGCTGACGCCGGGACGATTCGCGGTCCTTCTCGGCGTCCTGGTTCTGGCTTCCTATTGGGAGGTGTTGTTTGCCGAGCGGTCTTTTTTTCAAAGGGACTTCCTCTTGTTCGGCTACCCGCTGGCCGAATACCACAAGACAAGTCTGCTCTCGGGGGAATGGCCGCTGTGGAATCCGCTGAGCCATTGCGGTCTCCCGTATCTCGCCCAGTGGAACACGATGGTGCTTTATCCGGGATCGCTGATCTATCTGGGCCTTCCACTGCCGTGGTCGCTGAACCTGTTTGTCGTCCTGCACACCTACGCGGCCGGGTTGGGGATGTATTTTCTGACGCGCCATCTCACGCGATCCGATCTGGCCGCCGCCGTGGCCGCGGTCGCCTACACCTTTGGCGGGCTGCTTCAGGAGTCCTTGTTGTGGCCCAACAACATTGCCGCGTTCGGTCTGTTGCCATGGGTGTTGTATGGGGTGGATCGTGGCTGCCGCGAGGGCGGGCGCTGGATGGTGGCGGGCGCTTTGACGGGCGGCGTGCAGATGTTGACCGGCGCGGCGGAAGTGATCCTTTTTACCTGGGTGATCTCGGGCCTGTTGACCGTCGTCACGGACGGGGAGGGCTGGTTCGCGATGGAGCGCGCGCGCATTCGACGCTTCGTGCTGGTGGTGATTTGGGTCACGGCGCTGGCGGCGGTTCAACTGTTTCCGTTCCTTGAACTGCTGGCGCATTCCGCGCGCGCGACGGCGGTCGGCACGGTGCATTGGCCCGCCTCCGTCAATGCATGGGTGAACCTGTTTTTTCCGGCTTTCGAAACCGCCGAGGGGAATCAAGGCGCGTATTTCCAGATCTCGCAGTCGTGGACACGCACCTTTTATCCCGGCCTGGCGGTCTTGCTGTTCGGAGCCTGTGCGTTGCATCGGGGCGCGGACCGGCGCGTGCCGGTGCTCCTCGCCGCCTCGCTGGCGATGATCGGACTGGCGGCCGGGGAATCCGGTGTGCTTTACGATCTGATCGGCTCCGTGCTGCCGGTGGGGGTGATGCGATATCCCGTCAAGTTTCTGATCTTTCTCACGCCCGTCCTGCCCTTGTTGGCGGCGTACGGTGTGCGGGAAATCGAACGCGGATCGAGACGGCGAAACCTGTTGGCGTTGGGCATGGTCACCTTGCTCGGGTTGGCGGCGTTTCTCATGGTGATGGGTAATCCTGATCAACCGGCCATCGCGATGAAAAGCCTTGCCCGTCAGACGCTCGTTTTGGGGTTGGTGGGATCGATCGCCGGCGGAATGCTGGCGAAGCGGCAGTTGGCGGGAGCATTGGTGGTCGGACTCTTGTTGGTTCAATGGTGCGATCTCAGATGGCATCTGCCGAAGCTCGTTCGCACGGTTGAGCGCGAGGCTTTGGATCTGGAGATTCCGTCGCATGCCCGCGTGCCGGCTTCGGATCCGGCGAACTTTGGCCGGGTCGGATTGAGCCATCTCGCCCGGAACGCGCTCGTGTTCCGACATTGGCCGGAGCCGGCGGAGGATGTCGTGATGCGTCGGATGCATTTGGCCGAGAATTTGAATTTGCTGTCGGGCACAGCCAAGGTCGGTGGATTCTTTTCCATGTGGTTCCACCCGCAGGAGGAAGTCATGTCGGCGCTGTACTCGGAGGAGGATGAGATCACGGAGGCGATCGGGGATTTTCTGGCGATCCGGTTGGTGAAAACCTTTCGGAACGGTCTGCATTGGCGGGAGAGAACGAACGCCATGCCATTGGTGACGGCGGGGCAGAGGCCGGTGTTTCTGGATGGCTGTGGCGTTTTGGACGGGATGATGGCCGCCGACTTTGATCCCCGGAAGACGGTGTTTCTTCCGGTCGCCGCAGCCGAGGCTG
>JADHOF010000215.1 GCA_016779125.1 Verrucomicrobiia bacterium
GTTGATTCATTTTGCGATGCCATGGACTCCGCCTTGAAGATCCGGAGAAAGAGGGTGTCCGAATGGGCGGAAGAATTGAGGAAGCGCCACAATTGGGACCAGGTGAAAGATCGGTTTTTTGCCGGGTTGGCCGCGGTATGAGCTCGCTTTCGACGATGATCTTCGATTCCCTGCACGCCTTCGATGCCTGACCGGTTGCCGAAGTCGCGATATGAACGCCAAGCGCATACTGATCACGGGTGGGGCTGGTTTCATCGGCTGCAACGCCGCCCGATATTTTCGCAAACGCGGGTGGGAGATCGTGTTGTGGGACAACCTCAGCCGAAGCGGCGGGGAATCGAATTTGGAATGGTTGCGCCGGCAGAAGGATTTTGAGTTTCGAAAGATCGACGTCCGGGACGCGGCCGCCGTGAGGGTGGCGTTGAAGGAAACGCCCTGTGAGTACGTTCTACATTGCGCCGGGCAGGTCGCGGTGACGTCGTCCGTTTCCGATCCGAGGGAAGACTTCGAAATCAATTTGGGCGGCACTTTCAACCTGCTGGAGGCCGTTCGCCTCGAACGTCCCGATGTCTTCTTCCTCTACACCTGCACAAACAAGGTTTACGGGGGGATGGAGGAGACCGGAATTACGCAGCGCGGGGGGCGATGGGAATATGAGGACCTTCCCCATGGCGTCAGTGAGGAACAGCCACTGGATTTTCATTCGCCGTACGGGTGTTCGAAGGGAGGGGCTGATCAGTATGTCCGTGATTACGCCCGGATATACGGGTTGCGGACGGTTTCGTTCCGGCAGTCCTGCATTTACGGTGAACGCCAGTTCGGGATCGAGGATCAGGGCTGGGTCGCCTGGTTCACGATTGCCCACGCGTTGAAGCGGGCCGTGACGATCTTTGGAGACGGGTGCCAGACCCGGGACGTTCTGTTCGCGCAAGATCTTTGCGAGGCGTTCGAGGCTGCATTCGAGCACTCGGGCAAGACGGTCGGGCAGGTTTACAATGTCGGCGGCGGTCCGAGGAACCAGATGTCGTTGCTTGAACTGATCGAATTGCTCCGGGTGCAGCGTCGATATCCGCTCGAATACGCCTTCGCCGACTGGCGACCGGGGGATCAGCGGGTCTTCGTTGCCGATATCCGCAAGGCCGAAAGGGATTTCGGCTGGCGTCCTCGCCATTCCGTGGCGAAGGGGGTGGAACGTCTCGCGATCTGGGTGGACGCGAATCTCGACGAGTTCCGGCATCTTTGATTCGCCGGAAGCGAGAGGTTGAAAGGCGGGCGCTCTTTGCTGAATGATGCCCCTTCCAGTCGATGAAGATAGCCGTCGCCCAGATCAACACGACCGTCGGTGATTTCACCGGCAATGAAACCGCCATCCGACGATACTACGCGCGTGCCGTGCAGGCCGGCGCGGACCTGGTGATTTTCCCCGAGCTGGCGACCTGCGGATATCCGCCGCGGGATCTTCTCTGCAAAGCGCACTTCGTGGAGGCCAATCTTGCCATGTTGGAGCGGCTGGCGCGGGACAGTGGGGAAACCGCGATGGTGATCGGGTATGTGGATCGCAACGAAGCGAAGCAGGGACGGGAACTTCGCAATTCCGTGGCCGTGCTGGGCGCAGGCAAGATTCTGGCCCGCCGACACAAGACCCTGTTGCCGAGCTACGATGTCTTTGACGAGGATCGCTACTTCGAACCGGCTGATCTCAACGAGGTGGTCGAATTGAAAGGGACGAAGTTGGGGCTGACCGTCTGCGAAGATGTGTGGAACGATGAGGGGATCCTGCGGGACGGACGCCGCTACTCTAGGAATCCCGCCGAGACGCTGGTCGCGGGCGGCGCTGAAATCATCCTCAACGCGTCTGCGTCTCCGTGGCAACTGGGCAAGGCGTCGGTTCGCCGGGAAATACTTGGAAGCCTGGCGCGCCGGACCGGCCGGCCGGTGATCTACTGCAATCTGGTCGGTGGCAACGACGAGCTGATCTTTGACGGGGGCAGCCTGGTCTTTGATTCCGACGGTGCGCTGGTTGCGCAGGGCGCCGCCTTTGCGGAGGATTTTCTGATCGTGGACCTGAACGCGACCGCCCCGATCGAGGTCTCCAAGATTTCCGACGAGGCGGCTGTGTATGATGCCCTCGTGCTGGGGGTTCGGGACTATTTTTGGAAGTGTGGCTTTCGTCAGGCGGTGCTGGGTTTGAGCGGCGGAATTGATTCGGCCCTGACGGCGGTCATTGCCGCCGATGCACTTGGAAAGGAAAACGTGCGCGGCGTTGCCATGCCTTCTCAATATTCCTCGGTCGGCAGCCTCACCGACGCGGAGGCGCTCGCCCGCAATTTGGGGATTCAGTATGACGTGATTCCGATCAAGACGCAGTTCGACGCGGTCACGCGGGAGCTTGCCGATGTCTTCGCCGGACGGGACGCCGACGTGACCGAGGAAAATATTCAGGCGCGGCTGCGCGGCGTGACGATGATGGCGATTTCCAACAAGTTCGGATCGCTGCTGCTGACCACCGGGAACAAGAGTGAGTTGGCGGTCGGATACTGCACGCTGTATGGCGACATGTGCGGCGGATTGGCGGTAATCAGCGACGTTCCCAAGACGATGGTCTACCGAATCTCCGAATGGGTGAACCGCGACAGCGAAATCATTCCGACCTCGACCCTCACTAAACCCCCTTCGGCGGAACTTCGGCCGGATCAGAAGGATCAGGATTCGCTGCCGGACTACGACACGCTGGACTCCATTCTGGAGCTCTACGTGGTGGAGCACCGCTCGCTCGCGGAGATCGTCGCGAGGGGATTCGATTCCGAGGTGGTGAAGAAGTTGATCCGCCTCATTGATTTGAACGAATACAAACGCCGGCAGGCCGCTCCGGGATTGAAGGTGACCAGCCGCGCCTTCGGGGTCGGGCGCCGGATGCCCGTCGCCCAGCGTTGGCGCGAGTATTGAGGAGTTTACCGGGCGGTGACCAAAAAACTGAGCCAAGATGTCTTGAGGCTGGAGGCCCCGCGTTTGGGCCAGTACCAGTAGTTGAAAGCGCAGCCTGCGATCAACGGCGCAATCACGAGGGCCTCCATACCGGAAGAACGAACGACTAGCAGCCAGGCACCCAATGTCAAAGCGAACAAATTCGTGACGACCGTGGCCTTGAGAGATGGGACATGGTTCTCGGTGGTCAGGAGCACGGTCCAGAACGAAAAGTGCAGTTCCAGAAATCCATTCAAGAGGAGCAACACAAGCAGTGTCGAGGGCAGGAGTTGTTTGCCCGAATCAAGCAGGGTCAGAATGGGTTGTCCAAGGATGATGAGCCCTGCGGCAAGAATGGCGTAGGTAACCATCTGCTTCCACAGGCGAGGTCTCAGAAGCAGGCAGATGTCAGAAATCATTCCGTTGGTGCGGAGTTGGTTGACGCGAGGCCACGAGACCTGGGTCCACACGGCCGACATGCCTTGAGCGATTGTCATGATTTGCCAGGAAAGGCCGAAACGGGCATTCGCCTGAAGCCCCAGATGCTCCAGGCAGAGTATTGCCATTCCGTTCATTGCCAGATATCCGCTGAGCAATTGAAGGCCGACTCTCCAACTGTTTGGCCAAAGCTTTGCCATCAGATCGATTGAATAGCGGGCTTCCTTAGGTCTGGAGTCCGCTGTCAAAATGGACAGGCACCGGCTTTTTGAGAGTTGCCTCAGTAGTCCGGCCGAGCAGATTGCCGCGATCGGAATGGCGACCAACCCGAGGCCTGCCAGAAGTAGTGCGCAGCTCAGAATCAGCTTGGTGCCGTATGTTATTGTTGAAATACGCGCGCTGTGACTCACCTCGTTCATACCCCGCAGGAGTGCGTTCCACCAGTTTGAATAAACCTCGATCCCTGCAGCCAAAACTGTGAGGAAGGCTGCGATCCAGGTCCAGTGAGGATCTCCGGTCTCTTGGACTCGAATGCGGACAACCCCCCACATGACCAGTGACAGGAGAAGCGATGTGCCGAATGCAAGGCGGAGGTAGAGTGCTCGGGATGCCAGCAGGAGTTCCCACACGAGGCGATGGTTTGGCGTGCCACCGGTCTTCGTAGAATGCATTCCCAAAGGCAAGAGTTCGCTCGCGCCGCCCATGGCGTAGCCAACAAAACGCCCGATATTGAATGAAAACGCGTTGTCCAGAATAGGTACGAGTGCTGTCAGCCCCAGAAATACATAGTAGATTCCCAGGTCCGGTGTGGAGAGGGAATGCAGCAACAACGGGAGAAGCAAGACTCCGGAGGCGAGACGGAAAAAGTTGAATGCCCACGACCAAACCTCTGCGGAATCGTTCAATCTCCGGAGAATTCCAGGGCTATTCATGTGGACTTGCCATAAACTGCGAGAATGGTGTGTCCGATCGTGTCAGTCGGCATCGTTTGATCGATTTTCAATGACGCAAACGTTAGGGCGGTGGCCAGTTTGCGAATCAGTTTGGAAACAGAAGTCAGTGCGCAAACCGGGGGACGGGTGAAGACCATTCTGGAAACGAATCTGATCCAACTCGCCCGTCGGTAGTCGAACAGCTGTTCTTCAGGCAACGGTTCACATTCAATTGTTTCCAAAACCAGAGGTGCAATTTTCGGAAGATGCTCCAACGGTCGGCGGCTCCAACGCAAGACGTGATGGGGAGGTGCGTTCAGCGGGGCGTGGAGAAGATCGCCGACGAAGCTGTCGTTGTTGGGAACTGCGATCAATAAGCGCCCATTCGGGCGGAGGACACGGCAGGCGGTTTCAATTATCGGCCGGGGATTTGGCAGATGCTCCAGCACCTGAAACAGGGTGATGACGTCGGCTGAGGCGGGTTCAAGTTCCTCCAGCATCTGGGGTCTTACATCAAGGCCTCGAGCCCTTGCCCGTGTGATCGCGTCGGGATTGTGTTCGAGACCGATTTTTCGCTCGTTGGTCAGCAGGCCTAGGAATTGGCCGTCGCCGCAGCCGACATCGACCACGTTGGCCGAAGCGGGAATCAGCGCCGCCGCCGCGCCGAACTCCCAGCGCTGCCCCGCGTAGTAGTCGCCAATCTTGGAAACGGATTGGTAGAAGTCTGGAGACCCGGCAATCAGGGGGGAGAAGTGCTCCAAATGACAGGTCGGGCATGCCGCGCGTGAAAGAGTGCCGGGGTGGCTGCGAAATTCTTCCGACAGATCGATGTTCAATTGGCGTCGATACTCATTGATCAAGTCCTCGACGGGAATTGATTCGAGCTCCAAGCAATCGGTTTGGCACAAGGGGCAGGTCATGACTAAAGCCTCGACAAGGTTCCGTTTTTGTTTGGACGGGTGAAAGCTCAAATGCAAGGAGCTGTGATTCCGCCAATGAAGATTGAGTTCATGTGTTCCACTGACTACCTTCGCCAGGCCGAATCTGTGAAGGTTGTATTTTCCAATTCACTGCCCTTTTCGCTCGCCCACGGTGGCGTGCAGACTGTTGTTGAAGCCTTGATGCGTGAATTGCCCAAGCACGGAGTCGATGTTGAGGCTGAACGTTGGGAAGACGCATCACAGCGCTCGGACATACTCCACTATTTTGGGCGTCCGTTTTCCGTTCTTCCAGTAAGGCTTGCCCAGGCGAAGGGACGACGGGTGGTGATGACGGAATATCTGGATCAGACTGCGTCTAGGGGGCGAGGGGCACTCTGGCTGCAGCGAAGACTGACACGACTGGCTCAGGTTGTCATGCCAGGGCTGGTCCACAGGTTGGCTTGGGATGTGTATCGGGAACTGGATGCAATCATCTACACGACTGAGCTTGAGTGGCGAACGGCAAGATATCTTTTCGAAGCCCGCAGTGATCGTGGGCATATTGTGCCACACGGTCTGGAAGCGTCAGCGCTTTCAGCTTTGGGAAAGTCCGGCGTCACGGGGGACTATCTGATCTCTGTCGCGACAATTGATCCAAGGAAGAACAGCGTCCGATTGGCCAGAGCCGCGAAGGCGGCGAAGGTTCCGGTCGTGTTTTTGGGGAAACCCTATTCGGAGGGCAGTGGGTATTTTTCGGAATTCCAATCGCTGGTGGATAACCGTTGGGTCAGGTATCCCGGATACGTTTCAGAGGAAGTGAAGCATCGCATGCTGAGGGAAGCCCGAGGCTTTGTGTTGGGGAGCGAGTTCGAAAGCGGATGCGTTGCCGTCTACGAAGCCGCTGCGGCCAGGCTGCCCCTTTTGCTGGCCAATCGTCCCTGGGCGCGTTCAGGATATCCTTTGGATGCCGAAATCGCCTTTGTGGAACCGTCAAGCCATGGCGCCTTTGCGGATGGATTGCGGGTTTTTTATGAAACCGCTGTAAGGGGTTCGAAAATGACTTTTACAGTGTTTAGCTGGGGTGAAATCGCAGAGCGCTACAAGCGTGTGTACCAGGCTGTGCGGTCTTGACTTGGATGGCATGATCATCGCTCAGATCACGACGGACAATCGGGAGGCATACGAGCGCTACGATCGCCTGGTGCCGGAGTTTGGTACGGCTCCAACGGCATTGTTTGCGGGCTTGTCCGACAGGAAGGACGTCGAGTTGCACATTCTGAGTTGCTCGAAGAGGGCGATGTCTTCCCCTGAGAAGTTGGGGGAACGAACGTGGTTTCACGGTGTACATGTTCCCAAATTTGGCTGGCTACGTGGCGGCTACGGGGGATGTGTCTTGGGGCTTCGCCATCGGCTGGGGCAGATCGGTCCTGATCTTGTTCACGGTCAGGGAACAGAGCGGGAATGTGCCTTGGGTGCCGTCTTTTCGGGTTTTCCGAACGTGGTGACGATTCATGGCAATATGGCCCGGGTTGCCCGACTGTATGATGCCCGCGTAGGCAGTTATCACTGGCTGACGGCTCGCTTGGAGACGCTTGCCCTACGGAGGGCAGGCGGGGTCTTCTGCAATTCCAGCTACACCGAGAGTGTGGTGCGCGGACGCGGATTTCCGCGATGGCTGGTGCCGAATGCGATTCGGCCGAGCTTCCTGGGCCCCGCCGCATCGCGGCCGCCCCAAGGTGTTCCCATTCTATTGAACGTCGGCGTGATTATTCCTCTGAAGCGTCAAGTCGAGTTGTTGTCGATGGCTCGACGACTTCGGGGGGAAGGCTTTCGGTTTCAGTTGCGTTTTGCTGGGCACTTGGGTGGTGATGAGGAATACAACAGGCGGTTTCGCGAGTTGTTGGATTCGATGGCGGGTACCGCTTTTCACGATGGGGCGCTCAACGAGGGAGAATTGCGGGACTGGCTGGATGCGGGAACTGCCATGGTTCATACCTCAGCGGAGGAGGCGTGCAGCGTTGCGGTCATGGAAGGGATCGCGCGCAACCTGAAGATTCTGGCATTCAATGTCGGGGGGAATCCAGATCTTGTGCGGGGGGTC
>JADHOF010000216.1 GCA_016779125.1 Verrucomicrobiia bacterium
AATGACATCGGTGAAAGCCTTGAAGCCGGCGGGTTTTTCGGCGTAGGCGGCTGGAGAGAAGAGTTCGGGCGGCAGATTGGCCAGATCGAGCAGCTCGGTTTCGTCACCCAGCTCGCGATAGAGCGTTTCAATCTTTTGCGCGATCTTGCGCGTGTTGCTTTCGGGTCTGTTGGTGCCGGCGATGATTGCAATCATGGGGCCACGGTAGCGTGGCTCGTGGATACGGGAAGGGAGATCCTTCTATTATGTCGCATCGCGCCTTATTTCGCCTGTCGGCCAGCGGCAAAGGCCGTTTTCAAACCAGAGTCTCCAGACGATCCAGAGAGCTTCCCAGACGATGTTGCGAGACATTTTGGAACTGCCGACGAAGCGGTCCGTGAAGATGATGGGCACCTCCGAAATCCGGTAGCCCTGTCTCCACAGACGATGGGTCAGCTCGATCTGAAAGCTGTAGCCGTTTGAGGTCACGGCCCCGAGGTCCAGCGCGGAAAGGGCCCGTCTGTGGAAGCATTTGAAACCGCCGGTGGGATCGGAGACGGGCAGGCCGGTGATTGCGCGAACGTAGACGCCCGCCGCCATGCTCAGCATCAGCCTGCCGAGAGGCCAGTTGATGACCCGGATGCCGTTGCAATAGCGGGAGCCGAGGACGAGGTCCGACTCTTTCGCGGCTTCGAGGAATTTTGGGATGTCGTCCGGATTGTGCGAAAAATCGCCGTCCATCTCCATGATGAGCTCGTAATTGCGCTCCAACGCCCATTGAAATCCGGCAAGGTAGGCTCGCCCCAGTCCGTCTTTCTTGGTGCGATGCAGGACGTGGACGCATTCGTGGATGGTCGCCAGTTCGTCCGCGATTTCGCCGGTGCCGTCCGGCGAGCCGTCGTCGACGATCAGCAGCTCCACCGGCGATGGAAGGGCGCGGATGTGGTCCACAAGCGGGCGGATATTCTCCCGCTCGTTGTAGGTGGGGACGATGACAAGTGCGCGATCGCTCATGGAGTGGTCTGTCAGTCCTCGGAGAAGAGGTAGTCCAAATCCGTCTGGGAGAGGCTCTGGGCGAATCCTTCCTCGCCGAGAACGTCGGCGATGGTTTGGGATTTGCGTTGTTGAAGGTCCCAGATCTTTTCCTCGACCGTGCCCGGCGTGATGAGCTTGTAGGCGTTGACGGTCTGGGTCTGGCCGATCCGGTGGGAACGGTCGATGGCCTGTGCTTCGACCGCCGGATTCCACCACGGGTCGTAGAGGACGACGTAGCTTGCGTTGGTGAGGTTGAGGCCCGTGCCGGCTGCGCGAAGACTGAGAAGGAAGACGCTGGCTTTGTCGTCCTCCTGGAAGGCGTTCACAACCTGTTGTCGATCCTTGGTTTCCCCGGTGAGAATGTGGGTCGAAATGCCGCGCGTGCCGCAATCCTTCTCGAGCAGTTGGAGCATTTTCACAAACTGGGAGAAGACGAGGATTTTTTGGCCTTCCTCCAACAGTGGCTCGAGGAGTTCGAACAAGGTTTCGGTCTTTCCCGAGAAGGCGTCGCTGCCGACGAGGCTGGGATGGCAGCAGATCTGGCGAAGGCGCGTGAGCGCCGCCAGCACGTGCATCTTGCTCTTGGCGAGGCCCTGGGTTTTGACGGCCTTCTGCACCTGTTCGCGGCTGCGTCGCAATTCGGCCAGGTAGAGTTTGCGTTGATCCTCCCCGAGTTCGCTGTCTCGGCGTTGCTCGATGCGTTCCGGCAGATCCTTGGCGACCTGCTGCTTCAATCGACGGCGGAGGATCGGACGGAGTTTGGCACCGAGTTTCCGGCGGGCGATCCGGCCCAGGGACAGGTTTTCACCATTCTCCGTCTGGTTGCTGTCGCCTTTCGGGTCGTAGGTCTCGGTGAAGTGTTCCTGATTGCCGAGGTAGTTCGGCTGGGCGAAGTCGGCGATGCTCCAGAGATCGAGCATGCGATTTTCAAGCGGGGTGCCTGTGAGCGCGAGGCGGTGGTCGGCCTTGAGCTGTTTGACGGATTGGGTGACTTGGGCCTGCGGGTTCTTGATGAACTGCGCCTCGTCGAGCACCAGCGCGCCGAACTCAAAATTCTGAAGCTGCTCCAGATCGCGTCGCAGCAGGGCGTAGTTGGTCACGATGAGATCGTATTTCGGGATCTGCTTGAGCAGATTGCGCCGAGCCGAGCCGCTTTGCAGCACGAGCACGTTCAGTTCCGGGGTGAATTTCTCGGCCTCGCGCCGCCAGTTGTGGAGCACGGAAGCCGGGCAGATGACCAACGAGGGACGATATCGCCGCCCCTTGTTCTTCTTGAGCCACGCGAGCCACGAGAGGGTTTGAAGCGTTTTGCCGAGCCCCATGTCGTCGGCGAGAATTCCGCCCAGATTGAGCTGGGTGAGATGGCAGAGGAAATCGAAGCCTTCCTTCTGGTAGGGGCGCAAGGTGGCGTTGATCGTGGTGGGGAGCCCGGTCGGCTTGACGCCCTCGTATTCCTTGATCCGTTCGCGCAATTTGCGGGCTGCGGCGGAGTCGGTGAATTTTTCGAAGTCCGCCGCATCCATGTGCGCGGCCTGCTCCATTCCGATTTTTTTGGCGATCGGGGCGAGTCCTTCGACGCCGAGATCGGCCATGGTCTCGTGGGCCTTTTGGACGGCTTCCGTGTCGAGCTCGACCCAGCCGGCGTTGGGCAGCTTGACGAAACGGCTGGTGGCGGAGGCGAGGCGATCGAGATCCGCCTTGGAGAGTTTGAGACCTTCTTCCTCCCATTCGGCGGAGACGCTCAGCCAGTTGATGCCGCTGCCCTTGACCACGAGGTTGGGTTTCAGCCGTTTTGGGTTCAGGAAAAGGCGTTGGAAGAGACCGTTGCCGAGGTATTCGGCGTCCGCCGGTCGGTCGTGCCAGACCCGCGACAGCACCGCGAGGAAGTTCTCGTTTGCGTCACCGACCCAGAGCCCCGGTTCAGGTGTGAACCAGTCCAGCTGGCGAAGCCAGGTGACGCCGGCCTCAAGGCGCGGATCGTCGAGGATCTCCGGCTTGTTGTCTTTCTTCTTCTTTTTGCCGTCGCGACCGGTGCCTTCTTCCTTCTGCCATTCATGACCGGACCACTGCCAGGTGCTGTGGTCGTTTTCACTCTTTGCCAGCAGGCGGAGTCGGACCGTGTCCTCGACGAGCTCGAACACAAATTGCGGGCGCGCCTTGTGGGACGTGCAGAGCTCTTCCCAGTTGATGCCTTCGGCGGCCTGACTGTTCCGAAGCTGGGTGATAAAGCGATGGCTCAGCTTGCGGACGGGGACGCGTGGCTGTTCCGCCAAGGTGCGGATGATGCTTTCCGGCGGCGCGTTGCGTGTGAGGAAAAAGCGGTTGCCGAGGAGAAGCAGAGACGGTTCACCCGCAAACCAGGCGGCGGTATCGACCTCGTGCGTGGTGCCGTCAGGCTGGACGAAGGCGTGGGTGAAAGCGAGGTCCGCCGAGTTCTTCTCGATTCGCGGTTCCAAGGCGACGACTTCGCCTCGAAACTCAAGCGGCTCGGGGCTTCCGGCGAGTTCGAGGCGTCCGTTTTGGCCCCATTTTGCGAGCCATTGAAGCAGTTCCAGACCGGCGAGTTCGATCTGGTCCATCTCATCCGCGCGGTCGCCGTAGCGCTCGACCACCCAGCGGATGAGGTCCCAATCCTTTTTGTCGAACAGCTCCTGCTCGTGCGCGGCCCGGGTGTTGAGGTCCCGCAATTCTTCGAGCGTGCGTTCCTTTTCGCCGGTGCGCGGGCGTCGGATGATGAACTGGATGCGCAGGCGGCGCAGAGGGGCGAGATCGTCCGCAGGTTCCGCATGGGCGATGACCCGCAACGAGGCGCGGGGCAGGTCGAGATGGGCCGGGGCCGGGGGAAACATCCATTCCTCCAGCTCGCGCATGGCCTTTTGTTCGCGTTCGGCCTCCTCCAATTCCGCGAAGCGGTCAAAATTCGCATGAGGCAGAAGCTCGCTCGGCAGGTTGCGGTTGGCGCGGAGGAAGACCATGGTCAACTCCTCGAGCCGTTCGCCCTTGCGTTTGTCCACAAGTCGATCCCACCAGTCTTCGCCCGGGAAATCCTTGCGGGAGAGTTTCAGCTTGTCGAAGTAGTCCTCCAGGAGCAGCCACGCCCGTTGTGAATCTTCGCAGACGGCGAAGAGTTCGAGAATGCGTCCGCGCTCGTCGATGTCCGCCTTGGAATCCGAGAGCGAACGGCGAAGGTCGGCGAGGTTGCCGTAAGTGTCCGAGAGCACGTTGTGGTGCGCGTCGTACTTTACCGTGCTGGCGGAAAAGCGGGGCTGTTTGGCGGATTTTTTCTTGCTCGTTCTTGGCATCTTGTCTGGTGAAGCAATGCTACTCCAATATTGGTGGATATTGGCTCACAGCCCGGCGTCGAAGGTCAACCGGTTTTTTGCAAATTGCTGTTTTTCAAGCGCTTAGGTGGTTTTTGCTTGCCCAGACAGGCATCAAATCGGTTAAGGCTACGGGTTTGCTTGACGCTGGGCGGAATGCGATTTGGTGCCGTGTAACAATTGCCTGACTTGCGAGGGGGCGTGGTTTACGGTCGGCCTCCGGTTATGGGTGATGCTCGATATTTGTTCAGATTGTTGCCGCTGGCCCTTGTTGGCGCGGTTCTCCCCCTTCAGTCGCTGGCTCAGGAAGTCTTGGTGCCGAACCGCCGCCATGACACCTCGGTCTTTTCCGTTCGCGTGGATGATGTGCGCGGGGCGAATCTGACGGGAGGCGGCGTGAACTACGGCAAGTCGAGGACCATGACCGTGGACTTGGACGTTCTGACTCCTGTGAACAACCGGGGGCCGATTCTGTGGGACGTCGGTTTTGGGTGGAAGCGCATGGAATTTGCTTATCATGTCGAGTCCGGCAATCCCGGCGCCTTGCAGGCCGTGAAGGTGCCGATCGGCGCTTCTTGGGAGCTGGGCGAGGTCACCACGCTCGGCGTGCAGATCCAGCCGGGGGTTTATTCCGATTCCTACGATATCAGTCTTGGCGATGTGAACGTGCCGGTCGGGATCCGGTTGTTTCACGGACACGAATCCGATCTGATGTGGATGGTTGGATTGCAGGCCAACGCCTGGCACGAATTCCCGGTCATCCCGGACATCGGTGTGCGGTGGCGCTTCTGGTATGACTTTGTGTTGGACGCCCGGCTTCCGAATCCTCGGCTGGAATATGAATTGTCCGATCGTTGGACGACTTTTGCCGGATTTGAATGGTTGGGGGGAGCCTATCGCGTGGGTCGGAACAACGTCGCGAGCGGAGGTTTGCCCGGCACGGATGACTCGACGCTGACCTACCGGGATCAGCGGATCAACGCGGGATTCCGGTTCGCCTGGGATGACGAGAGCTACGTTTCGTTGAGCGCCGGCTACTCGCTGGGACGTCGGTTTCGGTATTCCCGGGGAGGACAGTTGTTAAAGGCCGGCGGGGCTCTTTTTGTTCAATTGGGACTCCATCTGGAATGGTGACCGGGATGGATTGGCCTTCGTTTTTCCGTTGCTGTTACCACTGCGGGCATGGGCGACTCCGCCGATTGGGACCTTCCGTCATGGAATGCGAATCCTGCTCTCGGCAGCTGTTCATCAATCCGGTTTCCGCCGTCGCGGCAATCCTGACCGATCCGGCCGGTCGTGTGCTCTTGGTCAAACGCGCGAAGGAACCGGCCAAGGGAAAGCTAGGTCTCCCGGGAGGATTTTTGGATCCGGGTGAGACCGCCGAGGAAGGCCTGGCCCGGGAAATTCGCGAGGAGACGGGCGTCGAGGTGACGCGGTTTGACTACGTTGCCTCGTTTCCAAACCGTTACCTTTTTGACGGGGCGGAGTACATGGTGCTGGATCTTTTCTACCATGCCCGCGTGCCGGGATTTTCCTCCGCGGCCGCCTTGGACGAGGTGGACGCCATCTTGGAGATTCCGCTGATGGAGATCGACTTGACGACCATCGCGTTCCCTTCCGTCGCCCGCGCCTTGGAGCGATTCAGAGAATCACGGACTGCTCGGGGAATCGATTGACTTGGAAGTCGCCCGCCCGTTGAATCGCGTTCATGCAGGAAACGACAACCGGGGAATCCGTTTTTTCATCAGCATTGGGGAACACCTTACAGTGGGCGCTTGGGACTCCTGTGAGCGCGGCTCATTACTCGCTCACGTTTTTGTTGGTCGTGGTGGGGGGAGCCTATGTCTTTCAGTTTAGCGCCTCAACGTTCAACGCCCGGCGTTACGCGTGGGCATTTACCGGTCCTTCGTGGGGATTTGGACTGCTGGGCGTGCTGCTGGGGATGACCTGGATGCTCGTGAATCAGCCGGATTCGCTCGCGGATTCATCGCGATTGCTGAGCGCGGGAATAGGCGGGGGCGTGGCGGTGCTGGTGTTTAGCGCGCCTTTGACGATGCTTCTGATGTCGATCACCTACGGAGCTGCGGTCTCGGTGTGGCTCAGCACCCTGCTTGGAGCGGTGATCGTGGTTGCCGGCAGCGGGGTTTTCGGGGCCGGGATGTTGGGTGGCAAACCCAAGGTCTTGCACTGGCAGGGCGACGTGCAGATCAAGGACGGCGACAATTCTCTATGGAAAAAAGTTTCGGATCAGCGGCGTGTGATGAACGAAAAGTGGTGGCTGACCACTCGCGCCGGCAGCGCCGCGATCGTCTACGTTCGCGGTCATCAGATTCTGGTGATGCCGGGATCCGTCATTCGTATCGACGAAATCGGCGACGAGCCGAAGGTGACGCTCCATCAGGGCAGCATGTACTCCCGCACAAGCATGGCCGCCAGCCAGAACATGCGGTTCGCGACGCCTAGTGCCGGCTTCAAAGTCTCCAACGGGGATCTTCTGATCGCCGCCGGCCGGGCCAACACCTCCGCAGTGGTTGCGGACGGGGCGGTTTACGCGGGAATCAATGTTTTCGACGCGTCGATGGTGGTGCGCGAAGGGCATTTTGTTGTCATTGGTTCGTCGGGAATGCCCAATCCGAAACCGGTTTCGGAGGAATACAGCCAACGCCTCGCGGCTTTGACGCGTTATTTTGAGAATCCGTTTTCCACGGTGAACCGGGCGTTGATCAGCGGCGATCAGGTCAAGTCGGAGGATGACGAGAAGGAAAGGAAGGAGCCCTCGCCAGAAAAGACGGAAACCACAAACGCTCCGATGCCCTCGATCGACCCAATGCCGACGGAGAATCTCGCCCCGCCGGATAAGATTCCACCGCCCCAGGTGGAGCCGAATTCGGCCCCGAACCCGCCTCCCGCCGTCGATTGATTTGGCACCTCGCCCGACTCCCGCTACGCTTTCCCACCAATGAGTTCGGGCTTTGATTCCATTGAATCCGTCATCGCCGATATCCGCCGTGGG
>JADHOF010000217.1 GCA_016779125.1 Verrucomicrobiia bacterium
GTCGTCCAGTCTGCTGCCCTGGTTGAGTCTGTCCAAGGCTCCCGGACTGCATCGATTGATCGGCCCTTCGGGAATCGAGGCCGACATCGCGATCGCGGCCGGTGTGGAAAGATTGTTCAGCATGCAGACCGGGGACGGCGGATTGAGCTATTGGCCCGGGGGGCGGCAATCGATGTTTTGGGGCAGCGCCTACGCGGCCTACGTTTTGAGTCAGGCACCCGACCGACCGGAGCGTGAATGGCAGGCGCTGCTCGAATACCTCCGGGATCAACTCCAGGCGGTCGAACCGTTGGCGAATCCCGTGGTCGATGAGGGGCAGGCGATGGCTCTCTGCGCGCTGGCCTTTGGTGGAACGCCGTTGCCGGCGCTGCATCAGAGGGCCCATGAGCGGCGCGCCGCGCTGGGTGCCGAGACCCGAGCCTTGGTCGCCCTGGCCGAAATGGCCGGAGGCGGACGGCGGGAACTCGCGCGGGATCTGCTGGTCAGCGGGAGGGAACCGAAGGACGCCGGACGTCATTTCGGATCCACCGGGAGACGGTTGGCCATTGAGGCGATCGCATGGGGCGAGATCGATCGCGTCGAAGCGGACGCCAAGCGTGAGTTGTTGTTGGCGGAGCGACGGAATGGTCAATGGGCGACGACGCAGGGAAACGCGTGGGCACTGATGGCGCTTGTTTCGGCCGGCGGCAAGGCGACGAGCGGGGCGGCCGAGGGTCGGTGGCAATTGGGTGAGGCTCGCGGAACGTTCGCGTTGAAGGGGGGAGAATTGTTTGAAAAAGCATCGGATCTCGATCCCGACGCGGCGGGAGTTGCTCGGCTGGAGTTGGACGCGGGTGCGCCGGTCTATGCCGAACTGCGGGTGGAGGCTCCCGTTTCAAAGAACGCGAAGCCGGAGATGAAACGGGGCTACGAGGTCGTTCGCAGTTATGAACGCCTGAACGGCCCGGGTCCGTGGCGGGTCGGAGATTCCGCCCGGGTGACCGTGGTGGTGAAGGTCGGCAAGGCGGCGGAATATGTGGCGATAGATGATTCGTTGCCCGCCGTGTTCGAGGCGATCGTGGGTGGTTTCGAATCGCGCGGAGTCGCGGGCGAGACTGATTCCTCGACGAACGACTTTGTCTCGCACAGGGAACTTCGGAACGATCGGGCGCTCTTCTTCTGCGATCGTCTGCCGGCGGGTGAACACCGCTTTGAATACCTGGCCCGCGTTCGCGCCGCCGGACAGGCCTACGCGCCGCCGGTGAAGGTCGAGGAGATGTACGCGCCGCATCGGTACGGTACGAGTCGCGGGGAAACGGTGGAGGCGGGATTGTGAAGATTGTGAAACGGGCGGCACGATGGTTGTTCCGGGCGAGAATCTTCGGCGGGGGGTTGGTGGGGCTGCTGTTGGTTTTGACAGCGGGCGAACTTTCCTTGCGGCTGATCGCGCTGCCCGATGCGTTGTTCGAGGACCCGCCGCGCAATGTGGAACTCCAGGACCACGCGGGCCGGCCCTTGTTGACCCGTCCCGCGACCGAGGCCGGATACGCGGTGCCCGTCGTGGAGGCGGCGCTGCCCAAGGTCTTGTGTGACGCGACCTTGGCGGCGGAAGACAAGCGGTTCCGGGATCACTCGGGCGTGGATTGGCGGGCGACGCTGCGGGCGGCGGCGAGCGTTGTTCGTCACGGACGATTCACCTCGGGTGGATCGACGATCACGCAGCAGCTCATCAAGTTGGCTGAGCCGAGACCGAGGATCTTTCGCACGAAAGTGTTGGAGGCACTGCAGGCGATGCGGCTTGAGCAGGTGTGGGGCAAGGAACGAATTCTGTGTGAATACCTGAACCGGCTGGACTACGGCAATCGGCAGATCGGCTGCGATCAGGCCGCGCGCTTTTACTTCGGCAAGCCGGTGCACCAGCTGGGCCTCGGAGAGGCGGCGCTTCTTGCCGGGTTGCCACAGCGCCCGTCGTGGCTGAATCCTTTGCATCATCTCGACAGGGCGCTCGGCCGGCGGCAGTGGATTTTGGATCGGATGGGGATCAACGGAGTCGTGTCCGAGGCGGAAGTGCGGCGGGCCAAGGCGGATCCGGTCAAACTTGCGCTGGCCCCGCGGGCCTTCAACGCCCCGCATTTCACAGACCTGGCGTTGACGCTTGCCGGGCGGGAGACGTCCCCGGTGCGAACAACTTTGGATTTGGAAACCCAGAGGGAGGTGCGACGAATATTGCGGAATCGCTTGATCGGGTTGCGTGAACACAACGTTCGCAACGGAGCGGTGGTGGTGATCGAAAACGCGTCCGGAGCGGTACGGGCCTTGGTGGGTTCGCCGGATTTTTTCTCAAGCGACGGCGGTCGAATCAACGGCGCCTGGATCCCGCGCTCTCCGGGGTCGGCGTTGAAACCTTTTCTTTATTCGCTGGCGCTGGAGCGCGGTTGGTCGCCGGAGTCAGTTTTGCGTGACGAGCCGACGGATTTCCCGACGCCATCCGGCTTGTATCGTCCGGCGAACTACGACCGACGTTTTATGGGACCGGTTCGATTGCGGGAGGCGCTGGCAAATTCGAGAAATGTGCCGGCGGTCGGATTGCTGTCGGAACTGGGCGGGCCGGAGGTTTTGCGCCGCCGCCTGCACGAGTTGGGCCTGGCGACCATCACCCGTTCCGCAGAGTACTACGGGCCGGGTCTCGCATTGGGCAATGCGGAGGTGCGGCTGTTGGAGCTCGTGAACGCCTACGCCTGCCTGGCGCGTTTGGGGGGCTATAGGCCGTATCGCCTGCTGGAGACGCAACCCGTCGGCGAGGTGGAAGTGGTGGGGGATCCGAGGGCGGCGTGGAGGATCGCGGACATATTGTCAGACAACGAAGCAAGGGCATACGCGTTCGGATACGATTCGCCCTTGAGATTCGGTTTCCAGGTGGCCTGCAAGACGGGAACCAGCTCGGACTTTCGGGACAATTGGGCGCTGGGTTACACGCCCGAATTTACCGTCGGAGTCTGGGTGGGCAACGCGGACGCCAGTCCGATGCGGAACGTTTCCGGTGTCACCGGAGCCGGGCCGGTGCTGCATGGCGTCTTCGAATATTTGCACGGGCGATTCGGCACCGGGTGGTTTCAACGACCCCCAGGCCTTGACCCGCGAATGGTTCGGGTGACGGAAGCTCACGAAGGGGAAAGCCCTTGGAAGATCCTGACACCGATGGACGGAACCGTGTTTTATCTGGATGGGGATTTGCCCCAAGAAGGTGGCGTGATTCCACTAAGGGCAACGTCCAGCGCACGCGTTCGGTGGCGGTCTGAATCGCTCGATTGCGGGGAGGAGGATGGAGAGGCCGTGGCGCGTCTGGCCCCGGGCGAGCATCAATTGACGGCGACGGATGAAACGACCGGCGAGAGCCGGGCCATTCGGATCATGGTGAAGCGCCTGTAAGAGCGTGCAAGCCACGGCCGGCACCGGCACGATGGCGGTCATGGCGAAGGGCGGAAAAGCGACGCGCTGGATATTGTTGATCGCGTTCGCGAGCCTGCTGGCCGTCGCGATCAGACGGCCGGGAGGTGGCCTGAAACGAATGCCGACGCCAGAGTTTTCAGAGGGTGCGATTGGGAGGGCCGTAGATTTCGATCTGCTCGGGGGCTTCGAACTGGAACTTCCCGAGATCGTCGAGGATGAGCGGGGATTATTTGTGCATGCCAACACACCGTTCTTCGGGAAAGTGCCCAAGGAGGTGCGGGAAATGGACGGCCGTTTGGTGACGGTCGCCGGTTTCATGCAGCCGATCACCTTGAACAAGGGCCGGGTGGCTGAATTCTTTTTGTTGCGTGACCGGGACAGCTGTTGCTTCGGGGGCACGCCGAGGGTGAACCATTGGATCAGTGTTCGAATGACCAACGGAGCGGTGGCGGCGGGGCTGGGACGACCGGTGGCGGTCACGGGTCGCTTGAGTGTGCGGGAAATGCGATCGGAGGGCGTCGTTGTCGGGATCTATTCCATGGAGGCGGGCAAGGTGGACGAATGGAAAACCGGGGCAAAATCCTCGACACAGGAAACGCCCATGAGTGACATTCCTACAGTCACACCCCGGTAATGATGAATTTTCACAGAAGAAGTCTTATTGCCTCGATCTGTAAGGTTTCCACCCTTCTTTCTGTTGGTGAACAGATTGTCAGCGGTGCGGCACAAATCGATTCCGAGCCAACGGCAACCGTGGTCGCGGACGAATCGGTAAAACGGGAGATCGCCGTCTTGGAACGTCTATCCCTGGCCGAGTTGCTGAATGCCGACGTTACGTCGGTTTCGAAGAAAAAGGAAAAACTCTTCGATACGGCGGCGGCGGTATTCGTGATCAATTCGGACGACATTCGGCGGTCGGGTGCCCGGAGCATTCCCGAGGCTCTGCGGATGGCGCCGGGACTGAGCGTGGCGCAGGTGAGCGCCAACACTTGGGCGATCACCTCGCGCGGCTTTGTAGGCGCGGCGGGCCGTCTGGCTGACAAGCTCCTGGTGTTGGTGGACGGCCGCCCGGTCTACCACAACAACGGCAACGGCGTTTTCTGGCAGGTGCAGGACTACGTGCTGGAGGATATCGATCGGATCGAGGTCGTGCGGGGTCCCGGCGGAACCTTGTGGGGGGCGAACGCGGTCAACGGCGTGATCAACATCATCAGCAAGGACTCGATCGACACGGAGGGAGTCTATGTGACCGGAGGCGGCGGCACGGAGGACAGGGCATTCGCCTCGGTGCGCTACGCGACCGAACTCAGCGACGACGCCTTTACCCGCTTTTACGCAAAGTATCGGAATCGCGCGGACTACACGCAGGGACGGGACGGGTCGGATTTCGGACAGGTTGGATTCCGCACCGACTGGCATACCGACAACAGCAAGCTCACCTGGCAGGGCGACGGGTTTGTGGAGGACCAGCGGGCCAGCGCGGTGATTCCGAACATCTTCGCCGCCAATCCGTTTCCCTTCACCGACACGCGCTACAAGCACCTCGGGGCAAACACCATTCTCACCTACCAGCGTCAGTTGGAGAACGGGTCCGATCTGCAGTTGAAGGCCTACTACGATTTTTCGATCCGAAAGGAGCTCGGCACGACCTATGAGAACCACAATCTGGATCTCGACTTTCAGCATCGTCTGCCGGTTGGCGAGCGAAACGACCTGATCTACGGAATGGAGTACCGGTATCTGCCGATGCGCATGAATGACAACACACTGGTGACCTGGCGGGATCCGGAGATCAAATATCAACTCTTCAGCGCCTTCCTTCAGAACGAGACCGAAGTGGTGAAAGAGCGGCTCTGGCTGACGCTGGGATCCAAGTTTGAGCACAACGACTTCACCGGGTTTGAGATCCAACCCAACGCCCGACTGCGATGGAAGCCGGCGGACAACCAGACAGTTTGGGGGGCGGTCTCGAGGGCAGTACAGGTTCCCGGTCCAACCTTGCAGGGAGCGCGCTTGCCGGTCTTGGCGCTGAACACAGGAACGCCGGGAACTTTTTTGGGATCGGGAACGTCGAATCCCCAGTTTCCAGCCACAGTCCTCGTCGCGTACGAATTGGGATACCGCGTGCAGGTGAGTGACGCCCTGACATTGGATGGCTCCGCCTTCTACAACGATTATGACAACCTTCCGGCGGGAATGGTCGACTTCACCACCGATCTGGTGGCACCCGCTTTCGTCCCTCCAATTGTGTTTCCCGTCAATGGAAACTCAACCGGAGCGGGGCACACTTATGGATTTGAGGTCTCCAGCCGTTGGCAGGCGGAGGATTGGTGGCGCATTACCGCGAACTACACGTTTATGGAGTCCCGATTGAACGCCTTCATCCGGGCGGGGCAGGAGCCGGAAAGCCAGGTGTCCTTGCAGTCGTCGATGGATCTGGGCGGCCATGTGGAGTTGGACATCTGGGGCCGTTACGTAAGTCCCCTCTATAATTTCGGCGGCGGCAGCATCAACGTCGACAGCTACTTTGATTTGGATATACGGGTCGGTTGGAAACCCCGCGCGAACCTGGAGTTCTCGATCGTCGGACAGAATCTGATCTCGCCGCGTCGACAGGAGTTCGGTCCGAATCCGGCCGCAGCTATTCGAATCGCCCAAGTGCCGCGCGGAGTCTACGGTCAGGTCGCCTACAAGTTCTGATCGGTTCAGAGGCGGGTAAAGGGATTGATCCCGTCCCGGATCGCCACGTGGATGTAGAGGGCGACGTAGACGACGTTTAGCAAAACGATCACGGGGTAGAGACCAAAGATGAACTCCGGCCTGACGCCCGGCTGGAGGTATTGGGTCACGAAGAGCATCACCCAGAAACCGGCGCTGTCGCCGATCAGCACGCAGAGAGCGATGTAGAGTGACTGCCCACGCACGCAGTTTCTCCGGAGCAACATGGCGATCAGCAGGAAACTGTAGCCGAGTGTGTTGAGGCTTGCGCTATACGCCCCGTGCGAGTCCTTCAATGCCGTGATGACACCCCAGTGCAGAAGGATGGCGATCGGAATCAGGCTCCACACGACGGGCTTGAACCATTGGTGGAGGAGCGGCCAGTCCTTGAAATCCTCCGCTCCGAACTTGAGGCAGGTGTAGAGCACTCCCAGGTCAAAGCCGAACCAGATTATGTTTGGCAGGCGCTGGCCCAAGGGCATGTCGGACACGAAGCCGTACCAGCCTTCCCAGACGACGTTCAGGCAGAGGGTCACGATCGGCATGCCGAAGCTTCGATCCTTGAATCCCCGGCGAATCATTAACGCGTATGCGCCGAGCCAGGCCAGCACGGCGATCGCCGAGGCGAGCAAGCCTTGTTGATAGGTGATGGTCATAATCAGGGTTCCCCTTACGGGCCGCCAAAAAATTTCACGACCCGTCGAGTTGCTAACCCCGATAAAGGCGGGGGTCGATAGAATTATTCGTTGCGTTTGGGCGTGCGCGTGGCATGAACACAGGCATGACAAGAGGTGGGGACGAGTTGAAGTCGGCCGGAGAGCTGCGAGTCGCGAGGCGTTGGCGCCGAATCAGGATCGCGGGGACCGTCCTTGTCGGGTTGGCCGTGTTGGGGGGATGGGGGCTCAAGAAATTGATCCCGATCGGCCCGCCGGCCCGCTTCGAGGATCCGGAGGAGCAGTTCAAATACGGCAGTTTGGGACAATTGCCGGGTTTTCCGTACGAGTTGTTTCGCGTTTTGCCGGATGTGTTTAAGGATCGGCTGCCGCGACCGGGGGGTTGGGAGGTCTTCGGGTTCATCGACGAGGGGCGGGGCCATCCGATCGGTTTTGCCCGCCAGACGGTCGGCATTGATTCACTT
>JADHOF010000218.1 GCA_016779125.1 Verrucomicrobiia bacterium
CGACGCCAGCTCCCGAGGTGACGTTGCCGGCGATGATCGGAAGTTTCGGAAAAGCCTCGCGAATCAAGCGGACTGCGCCGCCCACCCCGGCCGTGTGGCCGTGGGCGGTCGAGACAGCCACGACGTCCACACCCCGTTCGACGAGGCCGCCGAGGTGGTTCACGATCCGGTCCTTGTCCAGCTCGCCGAAGGCGTTGCGGGTCGCCGAGACAGCCACACCGCAGACCAGTCGAAAATCATGATCTCGCGCCGGTTTGAACTGGGCCAGACGTTCCTGTCCGATGCGGTCCACGTCCGAAAGTGTGAACAGGCCGCGGAGACGGTCGTCGTCATCGACCACCAGCAGCTTGTTGATGCGGGGATGATCGGCAAAAAACTGGTCCGCCCGCGCAATGGGGTCTGTGCCCAGCTCCTTCTCCGTCAGGGTGAAGACCTGATCCCGGGGCGTCGCCGCGTCCTTCACCATATGCCCGGAATAGCGGGGCCGAACGACGCTGCCCGGCAGCAGCCCGACGAGGCGGCGCTTTTCATCCACCACCGGGAAGGTGCTGAATTTGTAGCTCTTCTTCTCAATCATCGCCAGCACCTCGGTGATGGTTTCGTCCGGCCGCACGGTGATGGGTTCCTGGATGAGACCGTGTACGTGGTTCTTCACACGGCCGACCTCCCGGAGCTGCTCCTTCTCGGACATGTTGTAGTGGATGAGACCGAGCCCGCCGTTGAGGGCCATCGCGGTGGCCATTCTCGATTCGGTGACCGTGTCCATGTCCGCCGAGATGATCGGCAGATGCAGGTTCAATCCCTCACACAGGGTGGTGTCGAGCTGGGTTTCGCGGGGAAGCACCTCGGAATAAAGCGTGGCCAGGGAGAGATCGTCGTAGGTGAGCGCGCATTCGCGATGCACGGGGAAGAAGTCGTGCGCCTTGAGGTAGAATTCGCGGTCGAGCGGATTCGGTTCCCGGTGGTCGTCCATGGCGGAGGTTGGCAAAGGCGGACGAAACCTGACAAGCGGTAATCGGCGGATTCGTGGTCGTCCCCTGTCCGGCTTGACCTGTGGGGACGGTCCAAGCAGGATGCCGGCTTCCGTTTCCCGTGCGACTGGGACCGCGGAAACGCAACCAACCAACCAGCGAATCATGATCTTCAATTTGCTTCTACGCTTGCCGGGAATCCTGCGGAGTCTGGCGTGCGCAATCCTGATCTCCACATTTCCCGTCGCATTGTCGGCCCAGATCATCGGCTCCTCGCTGGCGGACCGATCGATCGAAGAGCTGAAGACGCTTGCCGAAGACGGCGATCTTGAGGCGACCTTGCTCGTCGGCGACGCCTATCTCAAGGGCGGCAAGGTGCCGAAAGATCCTGCCGAGGGGGTGAGGTGGATTCGCCGCGCGGCCGACAAGGGCGTGGCCAGCGCCTACTACATTCTGGGCATTTGTTACGATGTGGGCCAAGGCGTCGAGCGAGACATGACCCAGGCGGTGGCCTGGTATCGCAAGGGTGCCGAGAGCGGCGTCATCGACGCACAATACAACCTGGCAGACTGCTACCTGCGTGGGGACGGTGTTGAGCGCAACATCACCGAATCGGTGAAGTGGTTTGAGCGCGCCGCCGAGGGTGGTGACACGGCCGCCGTTGCCCAGCTCGGATTTCTTTATCTTGGCAAGGATGGCGGCGAACGGGATCCCGAAAAGGCCGCGACCTATCTCCGCAAGGCGGCCTATGGCGGAAACAACGCGGCCGCCAAATGGGCGCTCGGGACCTTGTATCAGATGGGCGAGGGCGTCGCCCAAAACGACGAGGACGCGGTTCGCTGGTTCAAGGAATCCGCAGTGCAGGGCGATTCGACGGGGATGTATCATCTGGCGCTGGTCATGGCCGAGGGCCGGGGCACTCCGAAGGACGAGCTGCGCGCGAATGAATGGATGCAAAAGGCGGCGGCCAAAGGCAATCCTATGGCCAGGGAGCATCTGGAAAAAATGGCCTCCGCCAAGACGTCTGGTACGCCGCGCCCGGCCGAGCCTGTCCTTGCCGAAACACCGGCCGCCCCGCCCGCGGCCAAGCCGAGTTTTGTCAGCGCGGCCGTTCCGGAAGAGAGGGAGAGTTTCACCAGCTTCGTTTCCACCCCTCCGGGTTCCGAGCCGTCGCCCCGCGAAACGGACGGTAAGTCGGGATTCTCATCCGCACCGGCGGCCCCACAAGAATCCACCGGAGGATTCACCTCTTTCATCAAGACTGCGGACACGTCCCCCAAGCCAAACGCAGAACCGGCGACAACGACTTCAGCCGCCGATTCGGTTGCCGAGATCGCCCGCAAGGCGGCTGCGGCGGCGATGGCCTCGGTATCCGGGGCCATGGCATCGGAAGAGCCAAAGGTTGCCACGGAACCTTCGTTTGCCTCAAAAAGCGAACCCGGTCCACCGGCGGCGGATACCGAGGCGAGCCCGCTTCCCGACAGTGCGCCCGCTCCGCCCTTCGCGAGTTCGAAATCAGCCCCCGAAAAAACGGTGGAGCCCCAGATTGTGTATCGGGACAACGGCGGGGCTGCCGCCGCGTTTCCAGTGGCGATCGCCTACATGACGTTGGCGATGGCCAGCGCGATGGTGATCATTTCACTGCTCTTTTTCCTCACCTTCAAAACCCGCATCCGCAGCCTTGAGGGCGAGATCAAGAAGGCCCAGTTCGAACTTTCCAAGGCCAACGTCAATCTCTCGTCCATGATGCATCAGGTGGAACAGCTCGCGTTGAAGGCTCCGGATGATGACGACGAAGGTATGCACGGCATGACGAGTCTTCCCGAATGGGATGCCGTCAAGTCGCAGGCCGCCGCCGAGACCTTCAAGATCAGTCGGGCGCGCTGATTTCAGCTTCGGTGACGGTTGGATTCAGACCCGGCCGGTCACCAACGAATCCACGACTGACGGATCGGCCAGCGTCGACGTGTCCCCGAGACTGCTCACATCCCCTTCCGCGATCTTTCGCAGGATGCGTCGCATGATCTTCCCGGAGCGGGTTTTCGGCAGGCCTTCCGTGAACTGGATCTTCTCCGGAGCGGCGTGCGGTCCGATCGCCTGCCGGACTTGCAGGACAATCTCCTTCTTCTTCTCGTCGCTTGGCGTTTCACCCGTTCGCAAGGTCACGAACGCGTAGATCGCGCTGCCTTTGATGTCGTGCGGATAACCAACCACCGCCGCCTCCGCGACGGACGGATGCCCGCCGATCGCGCCCTCGATCTCGGCCGTGCCGATATTGTGACCCGAGACGATGAGCACGTCGTCCATTCGCCCCGTGATCCAATAGTAGCCGTCGGGATCCCGCCAACAGCCGTCTCCCGTGAAATACTTGCCCTTGAAGCGGCTGAAATAGGTGTCCACGAAGCGTTGATGATCTCCGTAAACCGTCCGCATCTGACCGGGCCAACTCGCCTTCAGGCATAGCGCGCCGCGAACGTCGTTTCCTTCAAGCGGGTTTCCCGCCTCGTCCAGGATCTCGGGTTGCACGCCGAAGAACGGCAAGGTCGCCGAACCGGGTTTGGTGGGCGTCGCGTAAGGGAGCGGGGTGATCAGGACGCCGCCGGTCTCCGTCTGCCACCAGGTGTCTACGATCGGGCACTTCTCCTTGCCGACGACCTTGTAGTACCAGTTCCATTCGGGATCCTTGATCGGTTCGCCGACGGTGCCGAGGATTCGCAGGCTCGAAAGGTCGTGCTTGTTCGGCCAGGAATCGCCTTCCTTCATCAAGGCGCGCAGGGCGGTGGGCGCCGTGTAGAATTGGTTGACCTTGTGTTTCTCGCAGATCTGCCAGAAACGGCCGAAGTCTGGGTAGTTGGGCACGCCCTCGTACATCATGGTCGTCGCTCCGTTCGCGAGGGGACCGTAGACGATGTAGGAATGGCCCGTGATCCAGCCGACATCGGCCGTGCACCAATAGATGTCGCCGGGCTGGTAGTCGAAGATGTAGCGATGGGTCGTGGCCGCGTAAACGAGGTAGCCGGCCGTGTTGTGCAGCACACCCTTCGGTTTTCCGGTGGAACCGGAGGTGTAGAGGATGAAGAGCGGATCTTCAGCGTCGATCTCGGCCGGCGGGCAAAGCGGATCGGCCGCCGCCAGGGACTCGTGCCACCAGTGATCGCGACCTTCCTGCATGTCCACCTTCGCCCCGGTGCGCTTCACCACGAGGATCTTTTCGACGGTCGGGGTGTTCGGCAGCGCCTTGTCGGCGTTGGCCTTCATCGCGATATCCTGCTTGGTGCCGCGCACGCCGGTGTCCTGCGTGATGATCGCCTTGCAGCCGGAATCGTTGATGCGGGTCACGAGACTGTCCGCCGTGAAGGCTCCAAAAACAACCGAATGAACCGCTCCGATGCGGGCGCAGGCGAGCACGGCCACGGCCAGCTCCGGAATCATCTGCATGTAGACACAGACGCGATCGCCTTTCCGGATGCCGAGATTCAGCAGCGCGTTGGCCGCCTTTTGCACTTCGGATTGCAGCTCGCGGTAGGTGATGGCGCGGCTTTCATCGGGATCGTTCCCTTCCCAAAGGATGGCGACCTGATCTCCGCGCCCTTCGTCGACGTGGCGATCCACGCAATTGTAGCTGGCGTTGATCTTGCCTCCGAGAAACCAGCGGATATCGACCGAGTCGTAGTTCCATTCCTGAAGGGTGTCCCATTTCCGGGTCCAGGTGAGACGCTCCGCCTGCTCCGTCCAGAATCCGTCCGGATTCTGGATGGATCGCTCGTAAAGGGCGCGGTACTCATCGATCGATTTGACGTGCGTGCCGGCTGTGGGCGCGGAGGGAGGCTGAAAGACGGGGATGGAGGATTCGCTGCTCATGGCTTTCGGGATTCGCCGGCATTGTTATTGGGCGCGAAAAACCGCGTCAATCCCTTAGCCCGGAAAGCCCGTTCACGCGGCCCGCACGGCGAGCCGATCGCTCAACTCTTCCGGCGTCAACAGGCTGCCTTTCGCGTCGAGCAGGCGATTGCGTTTTGGTCCGCGCTCGTAGAAATCCTCCAAGGTCACGAGATCGTTGAGCACCAGATTCTGCCGGGCCAGATGCGCGCCGCCGTGGTGCAGCGCGTGGGATTCGAACTGATCCAGCAGCGCCCGTGAATCGCCCCGGAGAAATGCCTTCAATTGGCCGGCGTCGAGACGTTCGGCGGTGAAGGAGAATTCCCTTGTGCCATCCGATTCGAAATGCCGGAGCGGTGTCCCCGAATCCCCGTAGCCGTCATGAACAAGGCGGCGCAGCGCGTGAAAGGATCCGATCGAGAAGGCCTTGAAGGCTCCGAACCATTCGTGATCCGCCGCCAATTCGCGGCTGACCCGCAGGCTGTGACGGGAGGTGTCCGTCCGCAGGCCGAAATACACGGCAGACCAGGGCCACACGTTCGCGCGGTTGAAACGCGGCCGGAATTCCCGGAGCAGCCTGTTTTCGCGAAGCAACGCCGCCTCGTGATCCGCGCACACCTCCCAGCGGATCAGCCGAACCTGATTCACCAGACGCCACGTCTTTCGGGAATCGCGATCCGGCCGCACATGCCGGTAGCTGCCGAGCCGTTGACGCAGGCACTTCGCCTTGCCGACATAGATCAGCCGATCGTCCCGATCGAAGAAGAAATAGACTCCGGGTTCGCGCGGCAGTGCTCGAAAGAACGCGTGACCGAAACGCTCCACCAAGGGTCGCGGCGGTGGGATCAACCAGAGCTGCCGCGCCCTCGGTGTCGGCGGGGCGGTGTCGATCAGTTCCGTTCCGGGTGTTTCGTCGGGCATGTCGGATCGAAAACGGCTTCATGGTGGAACAGGGAGGCCATTTCCAGCGCCTCGAGCCGATCACGCCGGGAACCGCCGTGCAATTCGAAACGCCCGTCGTTCATCCGGTAAAGCGTCGCCATGCCCGCGTTCCAGATATGTTTCACGCCTTTGGAGGCCTTCCAGTTGGATACGTTGATGTTCACGCGAGCCAGACTGCCCCCGGGGGTGGGACATTGACCGGCCAAGGTGCGGAAATTTTCCGGCACTCAGTTCGAATGGTTTCGGTCCTGAAGGAATGCCGTCCCTTCAGAAAAGCATCCCCCGCCCTCCGCGCCACCGGTCTCTGCGGAGAACCTTCCGGACCATGGAAGAAGCCTCCCGCTGAGGGTATGAACCGGCAACCTGGATCTGCAATCCGCATCGGCCGCAGTGTCACACCTCCTACGCTCCGGGAAGGTGAGGCAAGCAAGGCCAGATGGGCGACCAATGCCCGTCAGTCAGCGAACGTGACGGTAATGGCTTCAAGCGGGGCATGCACCGGCGTGTTTTCGGCCACTTGATGGCCGAGACCGCCTGTGCCACCTTCCTCCCATGACACTCACCTGTGATGAGTTGGGTCGGCTTAACGGGGACGGGCTGCTGCGGCCCAATGCCGCGTATCAAGCTGCGGTGGAGCCCGATGGCAGCATTCGACTGATTGAGGTCGCTTGCGAGGAGGTCCCGTTGGTTGCGCCACGCTTGGTGGACGGTTGTCTCGTCGGGGCGGATCTGTCACTGAATCGCTCCACACAAGTTGGGGGCGGTCAACAAATTGCGACACAAATGAATGAAGATGTTGACTGACCCCGCCAAGGTGGCTTATGAAGACAGTCATAATCTCGCAGGAACTTGATGAGTTAGGCGGCCCCGAAGAGTTTACGTCAGATCTCACTGATCTTGTGGATGCCGACGAGCTGGAACACCTCCAAGATGACGGGCTGCCAATCCAAGGCACCATCGTAAGTGCTGGAATGCTGCTCGTTGGGAAGCTGGCCCGCACCAAGGATTATGATCGAAGCAAACTGCCTCGATCGGTCGACTATGCGTTTCATGGGGAAGAAGCGATGAGGGAGATTGTCCAATCGATGCTCAAGAATACTTCGCATTACGCAACGGCGGGAGAAACCGGCAAGGTTATTGAGAGTTACTTCGATGGTGACGAGCCGAATATCAAAGCAGTCGTTGTTATCGAGGCAATCGAGTAACAGTCCAGATCAGCCCCCCCCCATCATCACGGGGCGCATCATCACGTGGTCGGTCCGATAAAGTGCGAATCCCCCTTCCGCATTCGGTAGCTCGAACGCTTAACCGAGAACTCAAGATCGCGAAGCTCAGAGGGGACGAAGGGGCAATGAGCGGTTTGGTTGGCAGTTGGCCGCAGCGCGGTCGGTAAGTCGGGATGGTCACGCGAGCTGCCACCCAGCGCGTTAAATGTTCTATTCAATTATCTCGGAGCTTCGCGGTTTGGCGTTTATTCCAACGCAACC
>JADHOF010000219.1 GCA_016779125.1 Verrucomicrobiia bacterium
GCAGCTTCTTTTCCTCCGCAGTGATCGTGGGTTCGATCTCACTGTTGAAACCGTAACTGGCGGTGAAGCGCGCCTTGAAGCGGGCTGAGCGGAAAAGCGACTCCAAGTCGGGCGTGGCTGCAACCAGATGAAGTGCCGTCAGGGTGAGGAATGTGATGGTGTGTAGCGTTCTCATTTTCCAGGCGCTTCGAAGCGGAAAGGGATCAACGCCCGGGCGGCGACAGCCCTGCCTCCTTTGGTGGCGGGTTGAAAACGGGCGCGGCTGACGGCTTCCATGGCGGCGACGTTGAAGGCGCGATGAGTCGAGTCGTGGACTCGCATCCGACTTGCCGCACCCTCGGAGTCAATCACGCACTCGACGACGACGCGGCCGGAAATGCCGGATTTCCGCAACGACGCGGGATAAGTCGGGCGCGGCACGAACAGGGCGCTCGGCTGTCCCTCCACTTCGCTTAGATCGAACACCTTGAAGTCCATCGAAGCGGTGTCAAAGGTCTGAAAATCCAGATCGAATTCGCCGGACAAGCGCGTTTCGAAATCGGGAACGAGGCGAACATTCAACTGATTGAGTTGCAGCGGCGGTGCGGGGGAGGCCAGCTCGGGTGTCACCTGTGCGACGGGCTCCGCTTCGACCGGTTCACGTTGTTCCTTGGGAGGTGTTTGGCGGACCGGGGGGGGCGGCTTTTCCACGGTCGCCAAAGCGTGGGGTTGTTCGCCGAGGGCCGGTTCCACGGGTTGCACCTGAAAGACGGCAAAGGCGACGAAGATGCCTGCGGTGAATGCGGCGGAAAGCAGGGCTGAAAGCCAAGGCAGTCCTCGTTGTGGAGGGGCATGATAGACCGGACTCGCGGCAATTGACGGGGTGGCCGGGCGCATGGCTCAACTACCGGGTGGCTCGGTTGAAAGGCTGATCAGGCTGGCACCGCCGGACTTGGCCTCGTCCATCACCGCGACAATGAGGTCCGCGTGCGCGCTCTTGTCGGCTTGAAGGATCACTGGAAGCGCTTGTTTCTCGCAGAGTCGCGTCACCACCGCACGCACGCCTTGCACGCCGATTTCGCGCCCACCGTAAATCACCTGACCGCTTGCGCTCAGGGCGATGAGGATGGATTTTTTCTCGAGTTGCCGGGCGGTGTTGGCGACCGGTTTCTCCACATCGATCCCCGTTTCCTCAACGAAAACCGTGGTGACGATGAAGAAGATCAACAAGATGAACACCATGTCGATAAGCGGCGAGATGTTGATCTCACTCCGCTCGTCTTCTTCCTCCAGGTAGCGCCGGCTTTGCATGGTCAGGTCTGTTGACAGTGTTGGAGCGTGAGGTTCTCCAGATGCTGGAGGAACTTGCGGAAGCGATTGCGTTGTCGGCGCACAAGAAACAGCCCGAAGAAACCCGCCACCGCGATGATCAGACCGACCTCGGTGGTGATAAGTGCTTCCGAGATGCCGTGCGACATGCGTTCCAGCGTGTTGCCGGTGGTTTCCCCCAATGCGGAAAAGGTCTCGAGCATGCCCAATACCGTTCCCAGCAGGCCCAGCAATGGGGCGGCCGTGACGGCCACGTCGAGCATCGCGATCCGCTGGTTGAGTCGCGGCAGTCTTGCCTGACGCACGGCCAGAAAGCGTTCCCGCACGGTCTGCGGACTGCGACCTCCCGACTGTGAGTAGAGAATGATCTCGCCTGCCTCGCCGCCTGCCTCGCCGGGAGATGCTATCCAGCGCCGCCATTTCGCGTCGGCCGCGTCCCGGCAGTCGGTGCGGGCGAAGTAGATGAGCATCTCGGCGACCTGGTAGCCGATGAACAAGGCGAGCAGGAACAGTGGTATCAGTACACAGCCACCGTCGTGCCAGGCATGCCAGAGATCATGGGGATGAAACTCATTGATCATCGCGGCGTAGGGCGAGGCCGTTCACGAAGCCCACGGCGGCCTGTTCGAGGCTGGTGATGAAGCCACGAATGCTGCGCGTGAGAACGGCGTGGATGAGCAGGGCGGAGACGGCGACGATGAGTCCGCATTCCGTGGTGATCAGGGCTTCGGAGATCCCACTCGACAAGGTCTTTGCGTCGCCGGTCCCAAACAGCGTGATCAGTTTGAAGGTGTTGATCATGCCGGTGACCGTGCCAAGCAGTCCGAGCAGGGGGGCAACTGCCGCTGTGAGGCCGATGAAGGGAAGCCAGCGCTCCAGTCGGGGCCGCATGTGCAGCACCTGCTCGTAGAGCATTTCCTCGAGCAGCTCCTTCTTTTGATCTGCGTTCTCGATTGCGGTTTCCAGCAAGGTGCCTGCAGGGCCTCGCAGGGCGCGGGCATGGGCGATGGCCTTGTCCTTGTGCTTGGCAGCCAGTTGTTTGAGGATGAGTTCGACGTCGGCAGGGTGCGCCGTGCGGAGTCGGCTGATCTGGATCCACTTCACGATGGCGAGCAATCCGGCGAGCACGGCGAGCGTGAGAATGGGGATCATGACCGCGCCGCCTTTCCACAGGTGTTCCCCCAAGGTTTCCCGCTGGCCTTCAAGTTGCAGGGCCCGTCCGCCCGAGGGATCGACAGGGAAGAGGCCTTTGCCGTCGGCAGCCAAGGTCCGCACTTGGTTGGAGGATGATCCCGTAAGCGGCACGATGATCGGATCCAGGGAGTTGACCTCCAATTGTGCGATGCCGACCGCTTCGCCCTGTTCGGCGGCGAACACCGCGACAGGACCTGCCAACACGAACCGTCCAGGCAGCAGCTGGCCGTCGGGTGAAAGCGCCGAACCGGCGAAGGTCTGACCGCCGAGCAGTTCTTCCACGCGGACCGTCGCGCGCTCGAGCAATTCGAACTGTAGCTCCAAGCGTTGACGGTCGGTCAGGTTCACGTCGTCCGCCGCAGCCTCGGCCGCCTCGATCAATTCGCCGTGCCGTCGCAGTTCGCTGATATGCACCTTGGTTTCCAGGAAGTGACCGAACTCCGCCAACGCACTTACCAGGAAGCCGATTTCCTGATCTGCCGTCCCGGTTTCCGATTCCAATCCGGCAACAATTTCGCGCGCCTCTTTGGCCTGGGATTGCGCCGACTGCAGCTCGTCGCGTCTGGCGGCCGTGCGAGCCTCCTGTGTCGAAACCTGGCGGGCGAGCGGCAACTTTTCCCGGGCGATGGTTCGATTCAACTCCGTCAACTCCGTCTGCGAGGCATGGAGGTCGGTACGAACCGATTCGGCGGCCAGGTCAAAGCCGGTTGTTGTATCCGTGCTGCGGCCGCTGAGTGCGATCGTCAGCAGAAGCATTGTCAAAAATGGAACACCCCGCTTCATTGCAATTCGAAAGGCAGGTTTACGAGGGTGGGGGCGGTTTCATCACGGGACACCTCGATTGCCTGCTTCACCCGGTCGCCGATCGCATTGTTGGCGGTCCAGATCCAGCCGTCCGGTCCCGGCCGCCCGACCCCCGCGAACCGGCCGGTCGGGCTGACGTAGTAGGCCTGTGCGAGACCGAGATACAATACCTGCACGCGGACCTGCGCACCGTTCAACGAGTGCATTTCCGGTGTGACGGTGAACTGCGCGTTGAACTTCTCGATCTCATTGAAGACCGTGAGCAGATTCTGGAGCCGTTGCGAGACGGGGATCTGCGAAGGCGCGTCCGGGCTGGGGAATTTTCGCGTCAAGGGACGAACCTTTTCCTGCAGTACGATGGGAAACCTCCCGCTCATGGCGACCAGTCGCGCTTCCATGTTGGCGAGACGCCCGGCCGTATATTCGATCAAGCCGTTGCGTTCCTTGAGTTTGCGCTCCAACTCGTCGCGCCGCTTTCGATCCTTGGCGGACTCCGCTTGAATCGCTGCGATGCGGTTGTCGAGGGTGGTGAGCTCCGTTTCCAGCAGCTCGGAGGTGAGCTCCAGCGACTGGCGCTGATCCGACCAGTCGCGGAGGGTGCGATTGATGGTCTCGCGGGTCTGTATCCAATCGATCGTCAGTTGTCGTGCCGCTTCGAAGCGTGCGGCGTCTCCGGATACGGTCTCTGCGGCCCGCGCTGGTTGAAAGCTTCCGGAGACCACCAGCATCACACCCAGGGAGACTGTTGAAATATGCGACTGTGATACCATGACAAGACACGGATTAACTCAACCTTTGATCCTCAATTTCAACCTTCAAATTCAGTCTTTGGCCGCTGCAGGGAAATCAAAGGAGCGGCCGCCGCTGAAAGATGAGTTTTGCCGCCAAGAGAAACGCGCCGGAGTAGAGGGTGGCGTAGCCGACCGCGATCAGGATGGCGGTCGCCGGGATCGGCGGCCAATTGTGAATGAGCAGCAGGCGAGCGTCATACCATTCGAGGTGCGGCACGATATGGTAAACCGCGTAGAGAAGGGATCGTGCCGGTTCTTCCATTCGCAGTGCGACCTTGTTCAGATGTTGGGCGAGGAAGAGCAGGCCGGCGGTGCAGGTGAGCACGATCACTGCGTTGGACGACGGGGCGGTGAACACCAGTGATCCCAGGAGTGTTGCCGAGATGACCAGGGCGAGCAGGAGCCAATGGAGAAGGATCGCCTGCGTGCATCCGAGCGCCGAGAGGTGCTCCCCCTTCCATAGGTTCGCGCCGAGGAACAACGAGTAGAGCAGCAGGAGCACTGCACCATTCGCAAGCCAGGAACCGAGAAACTTGCCGACCAGCAGTTGACCCCGGCCAAGCGGTTTCGCCAGCAGGGGTTGGATCGTCCGGTTGGCGCCCTCGTTGGGCAGTTGGCGCGCGATCGACGCGACCGCCAGCACGAGGGATCCGATCCAGATCAGGGCGAGACTGACCTCCCGCAGATAGCGGACGATCCGCTCGTCATTGAAGAGGTTGATCGACGCCGCCAGCGCCGTGAGCACGCCGGCGATCAGCAGGACGACGTAGGCGTGCTTCCTGCGCAACATTTCAAGGAGCGCGACGCGCGCGATGGCCCATATTTTCGACATGACGGTGCTGGTATTGCTGGTCGCTGGGTTCAGGTGGTCGCAGCGGAGGAATCCTCTGCGCCACAGTTGTCCCGGCAGCAACGGGAGATGACGGGTGCCAAGGAGGGACGCTGAAATCGCAGGTTGAAGAAGTGGGCGGCCGCGAGGAGACCGCCACCGCAGGCGGCACCGATGGCGTGCGGCCAGCTCAGCTCGTTCGCGCAGCAGGCCGGCGGCGCGGTCACATGGGCTCCGATCAGGATGCAGGCTCCGGTGCTCAACAGGAAGAACACACTCCAGCGCCCGTGCGTGCGGCATCCGCCGACCGTGCACGCCGTGGCGAGGAATACGGAGGCGATGATGAATCCGCGCTCGACTTCGTGATCGGCCAGCCAGGTGCCGGTCAGAAAGGGCAGCAACAGAAGCAGCCAGGGCAGGCAAAGGCAGTGCACGGCGCAAAGGGACGAGGCGACCAGGCCCAGTCGATCCCATGGCAGGAAGGGTTTCTGTTCAGTTGCAGATTCGTGGTTCATCGGGTGGCGGGTTCGTGATGTCGGCCGGTTTCGCAGTTGGCGCGGCGGCGGTGCCGTCCCCCAGCAAGGCGCGCGCGATGCCGTCATGCTCGGCGGCGGTGCGGGTGCCGGTGTAGCGGCGGGCGAGGGCGCCGTTCGCGTCGAGCAGCACGTGCACGGGTAGTTCGCTCCCTTCAAGCCGGGCGGTGGCCAGACCGTCGAGATCGAAGAGCACGGGAAAGTTGTAGCCGTTGATGATGACGTGCCGCTCAACGGTTTTGAAGACGTCGGTGGAAGGGGCGGGGCAACAATCGGCCTGGCAGTTCTCGTGGTTGTGATCGTGGTCCGTGTGCTCGTGGCGGACGCCGGGCACGCCGTCAACGGAGACGCCGAGAATGGCGAGATTCGTGGGCGCGATCTTCCGTAGCTCGATGAGGGACGGGATCTCCTTTTTGCAGTCCGGCGACCACGTGGCGAAGAAATGCAGCAACACGGGTTGCTTGGTGAAGCGCGAGAGGGGGACTTCCCCGCCCTTGAAATCACGGAAGACGAGGTCGCCAAAACGCGGCCCGCGGGGCAAGGCTGCAGGCGCGTCGGCTTCGGCTAGACGCGTCGCGACATCGCCGGCCTGTTGCAGGATGGCCTGAACCGTTTCACGTGTGATCGGATCGGGATCGTTCAAGGCCGTCCTGACGCCGTTTTCCCAGTCTTCATGCTCGATGAGGCGGAGGAGGTTGATGGCGGAGAGCCGGGTGGTGAGATCGGGATCCACGGCTGCCTGGCGGAGGACGTTGCTTACGACGGGCACAAGTTCCGGGCGTTGGCCGAGGTTGCGGTTGAGGAAGTTGATGATCTCCCACCGGTGCGGCAGCTTGTCGGTGTTCCAGATTTGTTCGATGACTGGTCCCGGCTCGGGAGTGCTCCGCAGCAGGTCGTGAACGAGGGCCGGATTCGGACTGTGCGACTGAAGGATGCCTTCGAGCAGGGCGTGGCGGCGTACGCGGCCCGCCTGGGTGAGGACGAAGAGTCCGACGAGCACAAGGATTGCGACACGAATTCGGAACGCCAGACCGTGCTTTTTGGTGGAGTTTTGCAGCATGTCAGAGACTGGAATCTCTCCGGGTTTCTTCCAGGCACACGGTCAGAATCTGGCGCAAACCGGCTTCCGTTCTGGTACCGGTGAAACGGCGCACGAGTCGTGTTTCGGCGTCGAAGAGGGTCTGGACGGGGACTTCATAGCCGTTCAACGGCGCCGCGGCATGGCCGCGACGGTCGAAGAGAATCGGATGGGTGAAACCGTGGCGTCGCGCGAAGCGCCGCACGTCCTCCAGCCGAGTTTCCGGATCGAAGGTGCCGTCCGACAGTTGGAAGTCCGGAATCAGGTCCAGCGAAACACCGATCACCCGCAAGTTGTTCGTCATGGTGGAGCCGACCGCCGCCACGGCGGGGGCCATCGTCTCGCACTCGTCGCACCAGGTGGTGAAGAAGTGCAGCATCACCGGGCGGTCAGCCAGATCGGACAGACGAACCTTCCCTCCTTTTTCGTCCTCGAAGGTCAGCTTCCCGTAGTCAGGTGGTCCGGCGCCGGGCAGAAAGAGCCAAATGAAGATTCCCGCCAGCAAAGCGCCCAACAACGCGAACGCGATCGTGCAGGGTGCCGGATTCGGGCGTGTGACACTGTTGCAAACGTTTCGCATTTGAATTGACGCTAGCGTGGAGTTTCCGTTATTGCAATAGCTTTGCAATAAACATTGAAGAGAATCTCATAGAGACTTTCACATGGAACAGTCGGTCATTGAAATCAGGGATCTGCGGATCGAATACGGCGCGCAGACTGCGGTCAAGG
>JADHOF010000220.1 GCA_016779125.1 Verrucomicrobiia bacterium
CGGTCTGCATGTTGAGGTAGATTTTTCCGGTTTCCCAATCCTCGCTGATTTCCATCAGGCGGGCGCTGACCAGCCGTAGGAGCGAGGCTTCGTTGGGGAAGATGCCGGCCACGCGGGTGCGGCGTTTGAGTTCCTTGTTCACCCGCTCCAAGGGATTGCTGGTTCGTATCCGGTTTCGATGGGCCACCGGCAGATCGAAAACGGTGAAGCCTTCGGGGAGGTTTTGCTCCATCCACGTGGCCAGTTTGGGGGCGCTCTTTTCGTGTTGGCCGACCAGTTCCTTGAGCCGCCGGGTGGCGGCGTCTCGGTCGGGGCTGTCGAAGACGCTGCGGATCTGTGCGGCGACGAGGGCGCGTTGTTCGACCTTGGGCACGTAGGCTTGGGCGTTTTGTTGGAGATGGAACTGGCAGCGTTGCCAGGCCACACCTGGGAAGACGGCCTGGCGGGCGGCTTTGAGGCCGGCATGGTGGTCGCTAACAAAGCAGCGGACCCCGCGCAGACCGCGAACTTGCAGGGAGTTGAGGAACTCGCGCCAATTCACCTCGGCCTCGCTCAGGGCGACGCTCACGCCGAGGATGGTGCGTTTGCCCGAGGGGAGGATCCCGGAGGCGATGAGCACGGCGCAATCGAGCACGCGGCCGTCTTGGCGGATCTTCTCATAACGGGCGTCCAGATAGACGTAGGGCACGACTGCCAAGGGGGCGTTGCGCCAGGCTTCCAGATGGACGTCGAGTTTGGCGGCGCAGTTGCTGACATGAGTGGAACTGACGGCATGGCCACAGAGGTGCTCGACGATCTCGGCCACGCGACGAGTGGAGACGCCTTGGACATACATCTCGGCCAGGGCGAGCTTGAGGGCTTGCTCACTGCGCAGTCCTTTATCGAGGGCCGAGGGGTAGAACTGCAGGTCGCCGCGAACTTGCGGCACGGCCAGTTCGAGCGGTCCCATGCGGGTCTCGACGGTTTTAGGTTTAAAGCCATTGGCGTGGCCCTTTCGGGAGTCTGTTCGTTCGTAAGGCAGGGCACCCAAGGCTTCGGAGCGTTGGCGGAGCATGGCCTCGTTGAGCAAGGTGGCGAAGCCGCCGAGCAGGGCGTCGAGGCCGGCGTCGTTGAGCTGTTGCAGGATGTAGTTCAAGAGAGAGAGTCGTTCTGGTGGGTCATTCAGGTTGTGTTTGTTGATGTGTTTTGGTCGACCTCAACAGCAGGCCTGAATGGCCCGCCCCGAGCCAGCCACAACCGGCCGGGAGAGCCCCTTCGGAGCCCGGCTCCGTTCGGTTCGCTACGCTCGCCATCACTGCTCCGGCCCCCGAAGGGGCTGGGCAGCGTGGCAACACAACTTTTACACCCCCCTCGTCGAAAACTGGACGAAGTTCTGTTTGTTTCACTCCGACGGTTTGTTGTTGGTTTTGAACAGGTCGCCTGTGAATTTTTCGGCGTTCTTGAACAACTTTTCCCAACGGGCGTCGAGAAGTCCTTGGCCGTAAAAGCTTTCCTTGCCCAATATTGCGGCTGGTTTGTCCGTCAGGATGCCGACGCGGTCGATGTAAGCTTTGATAAGATAGCGACCCGGAGGAAGGGTGGGGTTGTCGCTTTCCCATTGAACTTCTTTTTCCGTCTGCGGAGAGCGTAGGAGGAACAGGGTTCCGAAGATGCTTCTGCGTGGGTTCAGGGTTCCCTGTGTGAAAGCGATCGGATTTTCGGCCCACGCTTTTCGGTGATCGTTCCAGCCATGAACAAGGAATTGGACGCGCGACGATGCGGGCCAATCGACAGGGGCATCCCGCATCAACAGCATGTGGCTGGTGAAATACCAGTTGTCTGCTGGGAGATCTTCCGCTGTTTGATATCGATCGCTGACGACTCTGGCGTAGTCCTCGATCCAAGCGACGAAGGCCTTGTACGAAAAATCATCCGGGTGCATTTTGATGCCGCCCATATGGGTGATCGGTTTCAGGTAGGACGGTTCCTCGAATTGTTTGTCCGCGATCTTTTTGGGCAACGGGGCGGTGGGCTTTAGGACGAGAAGGCTGTCGGTGGGGGTCTTCAGGTTGATCAAGGGCAGGCGGTCTTCACGTTTTCGCCCGCTGTCGCGAAGCAAATAGTTCAGGGTTGCCTCCGGGGTGTCCTTGAAAATTTTCATGCGCCCTGCGAAGCCGACACCGAGATCCGCTTCCATCTTGTTCATGCGTTCCCAGGCAAGTTTGTGCTTCGGATCCGCGTCGTCGATCTCATGCGGTGTGTGACATGGGAAGCATCGCATGCGTTGCGACCAGACGTTGCGCGTAAAGGAATCCAAGACCCGATCCATTCGGGAATGGCGGATGATTGTGTCCGCCTTCTTCGGACCGGCGGCTTGTTTCGGTGCCGGAAGGATCCGCAGCTTCGGATCGTTTGCCCCGGCAGTGATCCATGCCGCGAAGGCCTCGTATTCCGCTTTGCGGGTTTCCGCGTGGATCAGCTCGGCGCCTTTTCCGTAGTCCTTTTGACCCATGTTGATCAGCGTCAGAATCTTGGAGTCTCCGGGGTGTTTGATATCAATCAAGCCTTGTTCCCTGAGGGAGGCGAAGGTCTCGTCCGACGAGGGCAGGATGTAGTCCTTGAGGTCCACCGCAGAGAGGTGGCATTGCACGCAACTTGACGGATTGGGCGATCGAAAGATCGGCATGATGCGTTGTTCAAAAATGTCGATCGCCCCTTGGTCGGCGGCTCCGGTCAACGCCATCGACAGGATTAGGATTGCGAAGAATCGGTTCATGGTGTCGTCTTGATAGGCGCGCTCTCACGGTGTGTCGATGTCATTGGTCCGATTCGCAAAATTGGCTGCCAACGGAACCCTTGCGCGGGCTACATTCCGACATCCGATTCGCCGGTTTACGAGGAGTTGGATGCAACCGCCCTGATTATCATGATTACCGTCGTGTCCCGTTGGAAACTGAAGTGCGGCGTCCCCCCGGAGTTGGCGGATGCTTTGAAGCTGGCCGCCCACAAATACGAGAAGGCCGAGCCGGGAACCTCGCTCTATTTCGTCAACCTCGCCGCGTCAAAGCCTCTGGGGCCGGACTTGCGCCCTGCAAGGCCCGCATGCAATCCAGTGAAGCCGGAGGATCAATCGGAAGTCGTGTTCATCGAGAAGTATCCGGACGCCGACGCCTTCGCCGCTCACGTGAACGGTCCTGTCTTCAGCACATTTCGGACCCGCTATCTGAAACATTTTCTCGAAGATCCCGACCAGCCGGGTTGGCCGAAACGCGAGACCTTGTTCTTGGAGGAACAGTCGGGTTTCGCGCGCGGCGTCTAGGCGGCGTCCGGGCGACGCAACAATCGGAGCGCGTTGCCGACGACGATCAGATCGGAGAATCCCATGGCGGCGGCGCAGATGACGGGGCTGACGATGCCAAGCACGGCGAGCGGGATCGCGGCGACGTTGTAGAAGAACGCCCAGAACAGGTTCTGATGGATGGTGCGAAGCGTGGCCCGGGCGAGGTCGAGTGCGGTGGGTATGGCCTGAATGTCGGAGCGCAGGAGGAGGATATCGGCCGATTTTCGCGCGATGTCGCTTGCTCGCGAGACGGCGATTCCAAGGTCGGCCTGCTCCAGGGCGGGGGCGTCGTTGATGCCGTCGCCAATGAAGGCGACCCGATGCCCCTCACCCTGAAGGCGGCGGATCAAGGCGGCCTTGTCAGCGGGTTGGATGCCGGCGTGGATCTCTTCGTCCGCGAATCCGGCGGCGAGGCCGATGGATCGCGCCGTGGCTATATGATCGCCGGAAACGATCAACGGTCGGAGATTCGCGAGGCGCAGTTTTTTGACGACTTCCTTGGCTGCGGGCTTTAGTGCGTCGCGCAGTTGGATCAGGCCGAGGAGGTCGCTGTTCCGGCTCAGACCGATCACCGTGCATCCGTCCCGTTGCGCGTCTTGAACGGCTTGGTTTTGTTCTGTGGACACGATCGTCCCTGAATTCTGCAACCAGTCGAGGGAGCCAAGGCGGACGGTCTTGTTTTCCACTGTGGCTTCCACGCCTTTTCCCGGGAGTTCCCGCCATCTTTCGATCTGAATAACCGGGGAGAAACGCAGGTGTTCGCGGACCGCGACGCTAAGCGGGTGATTGCTGCCGGTAGCGAGAGCCGAGGCGATGGCGGGCGCGGAAGGGTCGGCTGATTTGAATTCCTCGACGGTCAATCGGCCCGCTGTCAGCGTTCCGGTCTTGTCAAAAATCACGGTGGTGATTCGGCCGCTTTTCTCCAAGGCGACCCCGTCGCGGATGAGAATGCCTCGGCGGGCTGCGGCGTTGACTCCGGCCATGATGGCCGCGGGCGTGGCAAGTCCCATGGCGCAGGGGCAGGCAATGATGAGCACACCGGCGAGGTGAATGACCGCGGCTTCCAGAGGGGCGGCGGGGTAGTGGCTCGCGGGGACGAAGGGCAGAAGCGTCGTGGCGACGCGGAGAGCGTTTTCATAGGCCAATCCCCACCATAGCGCAGTGCCGATCGCGATGAGCAGGACGACGGGCACGAACACGTTGCTGACGCGGTCTCCGAGGCGTTGGATGGAGGCCCGGCTGTTTTGCGCGCGGCGGACCACGTCGATGATACCGGCGAGCGCGGTGCCGTCACCTGTGGCGGTCACGCGCATGACGAGCCGGCCGTCGTGGTTTGTGGTTCCGCCGTAGAGAGACGAGCCGACTTGCTTTTCGACGGGAAGTGATTCGCCCGTGAGCATTGATTCGTCGGTCGCACCAGCGCCATCCGTCACAATCCCATCCACGGGAATCCGGTCGCCCGGCTTCAAGAGAACTTCGTCGCCGACCTTCAAGAGGGAGACCGGGACCCGTTCAAGACCCTCCGCCTTGCGGCGTTCGGCTGTTTCCGGGACCAGGTGAAGCAGGTCACGCAGAGAGCCTTCGGCGCGCGCGGCGACGCGGCTCTCGATGTGGTGGCCGAGACTGACGAGAGAAATGATGGCCGCCGCCTCCATGAAGTAGAGGTGTCCCGGCCAGTCAGTGAACAGAGCCCAGGCGCTGAAGGCGAAGGCGGTGGTTGAACCGATGGCCACGAGGGTGTCCATGTTGGAGGAGCCGCGTTTGAGCTGTCTCCATGCTCCGGCATAGAAACGGGCCCCGCAGATGGACTGCACGAGGGCGGCCAGGAAGAAGGAGGAATAGCGGAACCAGCTTTGCCCGCCGAATCCGAATCCCCATTCGCCCAGCATGAGCAGCGCGGTGACGGTGATGCCGAGGAACATGGGGAATCGCCAGCCGAAGCGTTCCTGTTTCGGGGTTTCATCCGCCCCGATCGGCAAGGCCTCGAAGCCGACGGATCGGACGGCTTCGAGCAACGCTTCAAGAGCGGGCGTTCTGCCCTTCGCTCGGATGGTTGCGCGACCCGGATCGAGCCTTACCTCGACCGAATCGACCCCGGGCACGGTGGCCAATGCGTCGGTGGCGTGGCGGACGCAGCCTTGGCAGGTCATGCCCGAGATGGACAGTTCGAGTGTGGAGGAAGCGACGGACGCGGATGGGTCCATGGGGAAGCATTGGCACAGGGAGCGGCGGGAGGAAAGAGGTCAATCGCCCTTTGGCGATGACGGTGAATCGTCAGTTCTAACTTCCCCGATCGGATTTCTTCCCGTCATTCTTGGCTGACACAAAGATTTGATGAGCGAACAGAATGAAAAAGGGCCGCGGACTGGATGGTTGATGCCGTTGCTTTTGGCGGGTGGGCTGGCGGGCGGATGGCTGCTTTGGAAGTCTGGACCGGTGACGCGACCGGAGGAAAAGACCCGAGCTGCGAAAATTGTCCGGACCGTCACGCCGGCACCCGGGACCCGGCGGATTTCGCTCACGGCCCACGGCGAGGTGATTCCCGCGCGCCGGGTGGTGATGGAACCCGAGGTTCGCGGCCGGATCGTTCGACAGCATCCGCTGTTGATCCCCGGTGGGCGCATCGCAATGGGAGAGGAGCTGTTTGGAATCGACGACACGCTCGGGCAACTGGATCTGCGCGGCGCGGTCGCGGCCGTGATGCGCGGCGAGGCGGATCTGATGGAGGCGAAGCGCAAGCTCACCGAGGCGCAGCGGTTGGCGGCTGAAAACATTACGTCCATGACGGAACTCGCCGCCCGGGAGGCGGATGTGGCCTTGGAAAACGCGGAGCTGGCGCAGTTGCTCGCTGCACGAGATCGCGCCGAGGAAATGTTGCGCCGCCACTCCGTCGTCGCCCCTTTCAACGCGCTTGTGGTCGATGAGGCTGTGGACATCGGTCAGCAGGTTGATCCGGGGTTCGCGGCCGTGACCCTTGTCGGGGCGGATGAATTCTGGGTGCGTGTGGCGGTGCCGGTGGATCAGCTGGAATGGATCCGCATTCCGCGAGGAGAGGAGTCTGGCGCTTCCGCTCAGGTGATTCTGGAGACGGGGGGTGTTCGGACGGTGAAACGCGCCGGGCGTGTCGTTCGTCTGCTTGGTGACATGGAACGCACCGGCCGCATGGCGCGGGTGTTGGTGAGCATCAGCGATCCGTTGGAGCTGCATGAAGGCGACGGGCCCGTTCCCTTCCTGCTCGGCAGCTACGTGCGGGTGGAGATCGACGCCGGTGAACTGGAGAATGTGTTGACGATCAACCGCTCCGCGTTGCGCGACGGGGACCGCGTCTGGGTGGCGGATGCGAAGAGTGAACTGCAGATTCGTGACGCGCGGGTGCGATGGCAGCAGGGGGAAACGGTCTTCATCGACAACGTGTTGCAGTCCGGCGACGCGTTGATCGTGAGCCCGCTGCGGGTCGCGCTGCCGGGCATGGCGCTTGAGGCGCAACCCGAGGGAGGCGATCAGTGAAGGATCCCATCGCGTGGTTCGCGCGCAATTCCGTCGCGGCGAACCTGCTGATGATCGCGGTCGTGGCGGTTGGGTTGCTGGTGGCGAGATCGATTCGTCAGGAGATCTATCCGACCTTCACCCTGGATGTTGTGGAGATCGACATGGTCTATCGCGGGGCCAGTCCTGAGGAGGTGGAGCATTCAATTATTCAACCGATCGAATCGGAACTTCGCGGACTGGATCTTGTGCGCACGGTCCGGTCGATCGCCCGGGACGGGCGGGCCTACGTAAGCGCGGAACTGGTGCCGGGGACGGACAGGAATCGCGGTCTGCAGGAGATCACGGCCGCGGTGCAGCGAATCAGTCTCTTTCCGGACGATGCCGAAGCACCCGAGGTCTCCCTCGACACGGGGCGGCGACGCGGCGTGCTTTACCTGTCCG
>JADHOF010000221.1 GCA_016779125.1 Verrucomicrobiia bacterium
GCTGTTCTTGATGAGCTTGTGGACCATCTTTTCCTCACGCTCGTGCTTTTCGCCGTCGTATTCGCACATGGCGAGCAGGCAGGCGCAGCAGAGGCTGAGGGCTTCAGGCGCGAGGTGTTCGCCGTCATCGTCGAGAAAGACCTGCATGTTGTTCCGCGCGAGCAGCAGGTCGAACATTTGTTTGTGGTGCTCCTCGGTGAGACCGATGCCTTCGCGAATCTGGTTGATGACGGCAGCCTCCTTCGAGCGGTAGGCCCCGTCGGCCATGGCGAGGGCGATGAGATTTGCGTGGATGCAGGTTTTTTGAGTTTTGTCGAAGGTGTCGTTGATGATCGTGACAAGTTCTTCGAGGCTGTGGTCCCGCAACCAGGCACCGGCGCGACGGAGGGCGTTGGTGTCCAGTTGGTTCTCGCTGATCCATCCGAGTTCCTGGGAGGCCAGGTTGTTGTCGGCCTGAATCAGGGCCTGAAGCGCCGCCAGAAACGTCAGCATCGGCGTCAGATCGGTCGGCGCGCGCAGGTCGTCATGGCGGGTGATGGGGGTCCAGCTGCTCTCGATCTTGGCGAGGGTCATCTGCTCCATCATCGAAAACTTGAGATGCACCTTGCGGTCGGGAAAGACGATGTTCAGGTAGGAAAACTTGCCGTCGTCGTCGATGCTCAGCTCGCTCGCGTCGGCGAACTTGTAGGGCAACATGACGAAGTCGGCGGAGCCCGGTTTGCGGGCGAAGAACACCAGACGCGAACTGTCCGTGGCAAGCCAGGTGGCACCGGTGCCGCCGTCCATGTCGGAGAGCGCCCGGGCAACCGCGTTCGGGGCGATGTTGCAGAGGTTTTTGAAATCCGCCGCCAGTTTTTCGGGAAGGCTGATCATCGGGTTCGGCTGACAGTTCGATTAAAGCGACCGACCGTCGTATTGGGAAGCCCCTTAATTCTCTCAACTACAGGCTGCTACGGACTTTGCGAGCGAGGCGAGCCAATGGGCGGGGCGCGCCATGGCCGCTTCCGAACCGGCGATTTCGACCACCGCGTGGCAATCCGCGAAACGTCCCCGCAGGGCTGCGCGGTCTTCGACCCTGCCCCCAAGTCCGATGCAGGGGCGGTTCAGCTCCCCGCACAGGGTAGCCAGCTCGCCCGTTCCTTTGCCCATGGCGGTGGAGCGGTCCATCATGCCCTCGCCGGTCAGCACCAGATCGGAGCGGCGGATCAACGTGCGGAGGTTCAACGCCTTGGCAATGAGGCTGAAACCCGGCTGCAGACGGGCGTTGGCGAAGGCGCTCAGGCCGAATCCGAGGCCGCCTGCCGCTCCCGCCCCGGGCTCTTTGGCAAAATCTTCCCCACGCGCCTTGGCCAAGGCGGAAAGGGCTTTTTCGGCGGCCGCGAAATCCGCCTTTTGCAGTCCTTTCTGCGGACCGTAAATGCGGCTGCAGCCGAGCTTGCCGAGCAATGGGTTGGACACGTCCACCGCGACATTCAATTGACGGAACAAGCGGTGCTTCGCGGGCGCACGAATTTCCCGCAGGTCGGGCAGGTTGGTCCAGGACGTGATTTCCGCCCCTTTGCCTGTAAGGAATCGCCAGCCCAATTCCCGGGCGAGGCCGAATCCTCCGTCGTTCGTCGCGCTCCCGCCGATGCCGACGAAACAGCGTCGCGCGCCGGCTTGCGCCGCCGCTTTCAGCACCTGTCCGAGACCGGTGGTGTCGAGCTGGAAAGGGTGAAATCGTCCTGCTGGAAGCATCGCGAGGCCGATGATGTTGGCGGATTCGATGATCGCCGTGCCGCTGTCCGGTTCCATCCACCAGGTGGCGCGGATTTTCTCTCCGGCCGCGTTCACGGTCGAGACCCTTCGCGCCCGGGCCCCGAACGTGCTTCCGAGAATGGCACCGAAACCGTCGCCGCCGTCGCTGATCGGGGCGAGTGTGACCGCGTCGCGAGGATGGACTTTTCGCCAGCCGGCGGCGATGGCCCGGGCCGCCTGATCGGCGGTCAGTGTGCCTTTGAATTTGTCGGGCGCGATGAGGATTCGGCGCGGTTTCACGGGGCCATTGCGCGGATGCCAAGAAAGACTTGTCAAAGGAAATAGCTGTGTCAGTTTGCGGTTCGACTTTTGTAACCAATTGCTTATGGAAAAACCGAAGATTGTTGCCTACTTGAAACCGCAGTGCGGCTGGAGCATGGGAGTGCGCGCCATCATGAAGAAGTACGACCTCCCGTACGAAGACCGCGACATCATCAACGACCCCGTTCAGCGGGCCGAAATGATGCAGAAAAGCGGTCAACAGCTCAGTCCCTGCGTCGAGGTCAACGGCAAGATGCTCGCGGACGTGAGCGGTGAGGAAGTCGAGGCCTACATGCTCGCCAACAGCCTGGTCTCCCCGAACTCCGTGCAGCCGGAAGCGCCGATCGATCAGCCTTGCGCCCACGAGATCGGTCAGGAAGCGCCGCTCGCCTTCAAGCGAGGCTGATCCTAGTAACCTGTTTTCAGACGAAAAACGCGTGGATTCTCCGCGCGTTTTTTTGTCTTTGCTCGCCCCGGTGGAGTCGAGCGGATAAAACCGCCGCCCATGGTCAGCAATCCTATCATCGCCGCGCTTGACGTGTCCGACGCGGACGAAGCCCTGCGGCTCGCGGAACGGCTCGCTGGGGCCGTGGGAGCCGTGAAGATCGGCAAGGAGCTTTTTGTCACCGCCGGCCCCGACATCGTGCGAAGGGTCAGGGCGACGGGTGCCGCCGTCTTTCTCGATCTCAAATTTCACGACATTCCGAACACGGTCGCCAAGGCGGTCGCCGCCGCCACGCGTTTGGATGTGCAGATGCTGACCATTCACACGAGTGGTGGCGCGGACATGATGGGTGCTGCGGAAAAGGCCGCCCAGGACGCGGCTGCGGAAAGCGGACTGGAGGCCCCGCTGGTGCTCGGAGTCACGGTGTTGACCAGCATGGACGCAGAAGATCTGGCCGGGGTTGGCGTCCACGCCGAGCCGGCCGCGCAGGTGGAACGGCTGGCGCGACTGGCCGCCGATTCGGGATTGCGCGGACTGGTCTGCTCGCCGCTCGAAATCGTTCGCCTGCGCGAAGTGCTGCCCCGCGACGTGCGACTGGTCACCCCCGGGATTCGGCCCGCCGACTCGTCGACCCAGGATCAAAAACGGGTGATGACTCCGGCGGACGCCATTCGGGCCGGGGCGGACTGGTTGGTGATCGGACGGCCGATCACGCAGGCGGCGGATCCGCGCGCCGCCGCCGAGGCGATCTTGGCCTCACTCGGTTAAGAGGGCGATCGGCGAAGTTCGGCGATGAGATCGAGCAGCACGGTTGGCTCGAACGGTTTGCGAACGAAGCGGTCGGGTCGCACGGCGTACTTGGCCACGACCTTGTCATCCACCTGACCGCTGAAGAGCACGGTGCGCACGCCCTGGACCATGGTGCGGCACTTGATGATGAGCTCCATCCCGTTCATGCCGGGCATCAGGTAGTCGGTGAGGATCAGATCCGGCTTGCGGCTGTTTCGTTTCAGCGCCTCCACGGCCGCCTCGCCGCTTTCGAAGGTGGCGGTTTCGTAGTCCTCGGAGCGCAGGATCGCCGCGACGACCTCCGCGAAGATCTCCTGATCATCGACGACATAGATCAACGGCGATCGCTTTGCGGGGGCTTGTATTTCGGCGTCTCTCGTCACCTGTACGGGAGGTTAGTTCTGCGTGTTCCCAAGACAAGCGCGCATTCCCCGGGCTGCGCAAATACTGGATTGTCCGCAGAAGGGAAAACCGCAGGAACGCATTGCCCCGAATCGAGAGTGCCCCAATACTCCGTCGCTCCAGATCGATGGCCAAGAAAAAGTCCAACAACAGACGCGGTCGACAGCAATCCCACGCGCCGTCCGAACCCGTTTCCGCAACGTCCGCCAAGACACCGTGGGGGCTCTACGCGCTTGTTTTTGCCATTGCCATCGGCATCGGTTTTGTTGCCAGTCGTCCCGGCGGAACTCCGGCCCCCGCCTCCGGAACTTCCACCGCTCCCGAGGCGGGCGACAGTACTCCGAATCGTCCGACCGCGGTCGAGATCCACGCCGACTACGCGGGCTCTGCAAGCTGTCGGGACTGCCACGCGGACCAGTTCAACGAATGGAAAGGCTCCCACCATGGTCTGGCCGAGCGCTTGGTGTCGACGGAGCTGGACAAGGAGGCCTTCGTGCCTTCGCGCACGATCAAGCACGCGACCCAGACTTCCGAGGCGCGAGGCGACGCCGGCGGGTTCGAATTCGTCACGATGGGTTTGAGGAACAAGCAGGAGGCTTTCAAACCCGAGCGCGCGATCGGGGTCAGCCCGCTGCTCCAATATCTGGTCGACGGAGGGAACGGGCGGTCGCAGGCCATCGAAATTGCTTGGGACCCGCATAAAAAGGAATGGTTCGACGTTTACGGTGACGAGGACAGGCGGCCGGGTGAATGGGGGCATTGGACCGGGCGGGGCATGAACTGGAACGCCATGTGCGCCAGCTGCCACAACACCCGACTGTTGAAGAACTACGATCAGAAGAACGATCGCTACGACACCAAAATGGCCGAGATCGGAGTTGGTTGTGAATCCTGCCATGGCGGCATGAAGGCCCATGTCGATTGGCAGAAGGAATACGCGGACAAGCCGGGACAAAGCGCCAACGATCCCCACCTGAAACGGTTTACCCGGGATCAGCACATCGACAACTGCGGTCCGTGCCACGCCCGCCGCACCGAGCTGACAGGGGACTTTGTGCCCGGCGAGAGTTTCTTCGACCATTACTCGTTGGTGATTCCGGACGAGACCGACATTTTCTATCCGGATGGTCAGGTGCGCGATGAGGACTATGAGTTCACGTCCTTTCTGAGCAGCCGCATGCACGCGGCGGGCGTCCGTTGTTTCGATTGCCACAATCCCCACAGCGCGAAGACCCGTCTGCCCGGCAACCAGCTCTGCCTGACCTGTCACAACGGGCAGAACCCTGAACTGCCCAATATCCCCCGCATTGATCCGATCGCGCACAGTCATCACAAATCCGAGACCGAACCCGGCGGCCGGTGTGTGGATTGTCACATGCCGTTGACCACCTACATGCAGCGGCATCCCCGGCGGGATCACGGCTTCACCATTCCCGATCCGTTGCTGACGAAACAGCACGGCATCCCGAACGCCTGCAATCGTTGCCATGAGGACAAGGACGCGGACTGGTCGCTGGGGCATGTGGACAATTGGTACGGCGACCGGATGAACCGCCCGACCCGACAGCGGGCCCAGTGGGTCTCGATGGCGAGAACGAACGCCCCGGGCTCGCATATCAACCTCATCACCCTGGCGCGGACGGAAACCAACTTTCTCTGGCGGGCCGTGGCGGCCGGTCTCATGCGGAATCACCTGCATGAAACAAGCGTCCGCGAGGAACTGCTCAAACGCCTCACCGATCAGCATCCGCTCGTGCGCGGCACGGCCATGTTGTCGTTGGAGCCTGCAGCCCGGCAGCCCGGCACGCGGGAGCACACGGCGGCGCTCGCGCTGCTCAAGGACCCCTCGCGCAAGGTCCGTATCGACGCGGCGTGGGTTCTTCGATCGGTGGTTGACACCAATACCACCGCCGGAAGCGAGTTGTTGCAGTACTTCGCGCAGACCTCCGACCAGCCGGCCGGGCAGATGCAGCAGGGAGTGTTTCACTTTGATCGGCAACGTCCTGATCTGGCCGCGGAACATTTTCGCAAGGCCGGCTCATGGGACACCAACACCGCCGCGCCGCATCATGAACTGGCCGTCGCTCTCAGTGTGCAGGGACAGGCGTTGGAGGCGGTCGAGCAGCTGCGCCTCGCGTGCAAGATTGATCCCGATCAGGTGGAGTTCCGCTACAAGCTCGCGCTCGGGTTGCACGAGCTGAACGATCTCGAAGGGGCGCGTCGCGAATTGGAGGCGGCCGTGCGGATCGATCCCGGTCATCCGGGTGCCTGGTATAATCTCGCGCTCGCGCTGGACCAGTTGGGGCGTCCGAACGAGGCGGTCGCCGCCATGGACAGCGCCGCCAAGGCCGATCACCTGAATCCGCGCATCCCTTACGCGAAGGCGACGATACTGATGAAACTGCAACGGGTCGACGAAGCTCGCGAAGCGCTTCGGCAGACGTTGACGTTGGACGCCAACCACGGTCCCGCCCGCGCGCTCTGGCAGCAGTTGGGCGGGGCAAACTGACGCCGTGTCGCGAGCGCATCTCGAGGCCTTTGTCGCCGTTCTGTTCCTCGGGACGGTGCCGGTCACCATCCGGGCGATCCACGCCGATCCGTGGGTGATTGGTTTGGTGCGGCTGCTTGTCGCCACGGTGCTCGCCGGGTTTTTCCTGCGGGGAAGTCGCGGATTTCGGGCGCTCAAGCGTCGCGAACTCGGCGCGGTGGCGTTGATCGGCGTCGTCTTCGCCCTTCACTGGGCCGCCTATTTTGTGAGCATCAAGATGTCCACCGCTTCGGTGGCCGCGATTGGCACGGCGACTTTTGGGATTCACGTCGCGGTGCTTGGACGAATCATGCTTCGGCAGGTTCCGACACTGATCCAGTGGCTTTCGTTGGCGGTCGGCTTTTGTGGGACATTGCTCGTGATGGGGGAATTTTCCTTTCGTGACGAGATCGCGCGGGGATTTCTCCTGGCCGTGTTCAGCGCCTTCATCTACGCCTTCCTGCCGATCCTGCATCAGCGCAACGTCGGCATTCCCGTCAATGTTCGAACCCTTGGCCAATACGCCTTCGCGTTGCCCCTCTTCCTGTTTCTGCTGCCGCTCATGAACTGGGACTTCCGGTCCGCCGATTGGCTAGGGCTGACGTATCTTGCGGTGTTCGGCACCTTCGTGGCGCACACGCTTTGGATACGCGGCACATCCGTCCTGCCGACCCATGTGAGCGGGATGATCTACTATTTGTATGTGCCGATCGCGATGACCCTCAGTCATCTGTTGCTTGGCGAGCCCCTTGTGCCCAGTCGAATCGCCGGCGCCTGCCTGATCGTCGCGGCCTCCTGCGTCGGCGTTTTTTCACAGGCACGGCTGCGGGCATAAACCCATTGTCCGGCCCGAGCGTCCATGAAATCTTTATGGGACACCACACGCGCCGTCGCCGTCCGTTGAACTCGAAAAAGTCCGCATCACTCCAATCTGATCATGAACGAAATCGACCGCCGCAACTTCATCGCCACGTCCGCCACCGCAGCCGTGGGCACCGCCTTGCTTCCAA
>JADHOF010000222.1 GCA_016779125.1 Verrucomicrobiia bacterium
TTCTTCTGTTCCACGGAATCAGACTTCACCTACCGCCCCTCCCTTTCTACGCCGATACTGCAGCCTGTCTGCTCGGAGGAATATCAATCCTTTGGTGTTCCTCCCGCGCCGACTACTCCGAATAACAGCAATCGTGGATCAGCCTGAATCTATTTCGCCATGAGCAAAATTCGCAAGCCCCTTGCCACCCTGTCCGGAACGTCAGGTGAAATCGCCGAGGACAGGTATCGCCACGATTTGGCCTTGCACGATCGATTCCAACAATTCGGATCGGAACTGCTGCGAATCGCTTCAATGGGTCTTGCCGCCTTTGGATTCGTCCTACTAACGGAAAGTAGCAAAGGCACTTTCGCGACAGAGGCGATGCAAGCAAGTTGCTTCTTGAGACTTATTGTTTCCCTGTTCCCAGTCTTTTTCGGCATCTGCATCGCCTTCTCACTCATGCACCGATTCCTCGCATCCGACGGCATGTTCCACCATTTCCGAGCGATCAAACTGATCGACCTAAACAATCCGAAAGACAAAGACCACGCGGATCGAATCGTGTCAGAGGAGCGACGTCGGAACGAAAAATTCAAACAATCGGAACGGTGCCTTCATCTTTCAGCGCTCTCGTTGGGACTGGGTGCAGCCCTGCTCACCGCTTCCTTCGTCTGGATTGTTGCACTCTTATAACTGTCAGCGTAGCGGAACCATTCGTCCTCCAACTCGTTTCGCTCCAACCGGCGTTCGTGAAACAGGAGACGGTAACGCAACACCGTATCCCGTCGCATCGACAACGGCACCGGCTCCCGACCGGGCCATTGCGGATTCTGCATGCTGCGCTTGGCGCGAAGGATCCATTTCAGCGGAAAGCCTGGATGGCCCGGATGAACCATCATGGTCATGCCTATAAACTTTCCTTCCAGTGTCTCCGTCATATCAAGCCACGGACCCGCCTCAACCGCCGTCTTCACCGGCTTCACCGCTCCCTCGCGTCCGGTGAAATGCACATCGTCGGTCAGACGAATCCGGGGCGCGAATCCGCCATAGCCTTTGTCATCATTCGATCCGCCCAAGGTCACGCCGTCGACCAACGCCCGCAGTCGGATCGTAAAATCCATCCGCCGACCCCGCACCGGATCCGTCGGGTGAACGATGACTTCAACGTACTCACGCACCACCCGCTGCTCCGCATCACCCACCGCCCATTCGCGGATAACCTCAAGCCTCGCCCGGTCCGCCGCCACCGCCGTTCCCTCGCTCAAGGCGACCGTCCAGGACGGCAACCATTTCAGATCCCGACACACCCAGGAATCGGCAACAGGCCTGCCCTCCACAAGAATTTGATGCCACGCCCAGAAGATGCCGCGATGATGCGGATGATCCGCCGGGAAATCTTCCGTCAACACCCGCCCGCCCAAGTCGTACACCGGATGCAGATAGTTCGCGCGAGCGAACTCGCCATCGCGGGATCGGGGGGCGAGCTGGAAGGTGTAGACCGGACGTCCGTTCTCGCGCAACGAAACCGAATTGGTTCCGTCCCGCAGAAATTCAAACGGCGCCGCCACCAGATTCGCGCCCACCGAAGACGCGACGAACACCAGCCAGGAAACGCTCAGTTTCATCGGCGACGATCAGTCGAACAACGGGGCGAGATCATACGCGGACACCGTGTTGTCCTTCATGCGCGGGAGAATCAACAACCGGCGCTCGACGATGTAGGCATGATCGGCCGTTCCCTGAGGCAGGCTGAGAATCTCCGTGGCCCGCCCCTTGCCCGTGATATGAAAGACCTTGCCGGCCCGCCAATCCGTGACGAGGTAGCCGCCTTTGCCGTCGACTTCGAGACCGTCCAGATTGCCCAATGGTTTCGGGGTGATGACCCGACGTTTCATTGATTTCAGATCGATCGAGAGCAGACGACCCACCGGGTCGGTGGAGAAGTCGTCTTTCAGATTCTTTCCCCACCCGGCAAGCAGCAGGCGGCCCTGATGCACCAGCAACCCGTTCGGATGCTCCATCGCAGCGCCTTTGGCGAAGACCCGCGTCTGGCCTTCGTGGTGGGCATAAACCACGCCTGCCACCATGTCGGACACATAAATCGTTCCATCCGGACCCGCCGCCACATCGTTGAGAAACCGGGCGTCCGGGATCTCAATCTTGCGCGTGATCTTCGCCGTGGCGATGTCGATCGCCACCAGCCGCGTGATGTCGCTGACCCACAAGGTGCCGTCGTGTACCCGGATCCCCTTCGGGGCGCTCAACCCAGTGACCCACTTGTTTTCGAGCATCTCCCCATCCGGTGTCAGCTTGGAGATCCAGCCGTCCCCGTCGTCCGCCTTGCCGCCGCCCTGGCCAATCTGCGAAAGGAACACGAAGCCCGACTTCGTGTCGAAATAGGCGCTCTCCGGCGCCTCGATTCCCTCCGTCAACGACCAGACAACCGGCGGCATCTTCACATCCGCCGCCGCAGACGCGACGGGCGACAGCATGCAGGACAACAAGGTGAACACAACCAGTGGCAACAGCTTCATTGCGCCAAGGCTAACGCGGGTGAAGGGGAAGGCAATGCCGCTGATCGAACGGCGATTCAGACGTTGTCGCTTCGGAGCAGCTACTCAACGCGGGGCAGACCGGCAGAGAGTCGCGTCGGGGATGCGGCAAGGGGCACGATCCAATCACGTGGCAGCGGTCGGGTGAGATCGACACCCTCGCGGATGAGGCGTTGGCTGCGGCGACCGTTCATGGTCGCGTAGGCATCCACAATCACGGCGTAGGCATCGCCGCCCGGGCTTTCGAAGATCCGGTCAAGGTGAAGCGCGAACTGCCGAATCATCCCGGGGCTTTGCGTCATCGCGCGTTCCTGGCCGGCGGTCAGAAAATCCTCGTTTCGGATCCGGGTCCGTCGACCGGTTTCACGATGAATCACGGTGAAGTCGGCCATACCGGTCTTCTCCGCCACCATCACGCGCCATCCGAAATCGAATCCCTCGCCGGTCCAGAAACTGTCGCCGGGGATGAACCACGAACGCATGGGGATGAGAACCTGGGCGAAACAAAAACCGGCGATCGCGACGGTCTGGATGCGGTTCAGGCGGGGAAATTGCGGGACCTCCGGCACCGGCGTCCCGGCATAGATTCGCGGCCAGTCAGGCGGGAAAAAGACGGTGGTGGCAACGATCATGATCCACGGGAACATGCCGATGGGAAACAGCACAGCGGTCAGGACATGAAAGACGACCACGACCGCGTAGGCGAACGGGCGAGTGCGCGTCCGCATCAGGAAGATCACAATCGTCAGGTCGTACAAAAAGCCAAACCAACTGAAGACGTGGGCGGTGATCGTGTGCGCCAGGAGCGGCCCGACCCACGGCAACTCGCTGCGTGCAGGGAGCCAGATTCGGAGGGGTTGGGCGTGCAGCAGCCAGTCGGCGTTCAGCTTGGCGAGGGCGGCGAAAACATAAACGACCCCGAGTTGAAACCGTAGCAGCAGAATCGGCCACACCGCGCCAACCGTTGTTTCGGTGACCCGGCCCACCGTCGCGTCCCAAGACCATCGCCGATGCGCGGGCAGGAAACAGAGCAGCAACGCAAGCAGCGTGACGAGGTAGTAGTGGTTCAGATAGGCCGCACGATCGATGAGTTCGAGATAGAGGAAACCGAGCAGAAAAATCACCGCGGCGATCCGGTAGAAAAACCCGGCGGCGACCGCCAGCGCCGCAACCGCCGTGCCGGCGACAATCGGATACATCAGGCTGGCGGGCAGCGGCTTGACCCACGCGAAGCCGGGATAGGAGAAGTGAAAGGCCGGTTCCAGGTAGATGGTATCCACCCAGCCGCGCGCAAGCGTGCGCAGCATCGCCACGCACATCGTGATCCCGAACAGGACGCGGAACGCAGCGAGAGAGTCCAGCGGGATCGGTCGATTCAACCGGTCAAGAAAGCCGGCGGCGTGATCAGTCGCCATCAAGGCCGTCGAAGGTGATGGTGACGCCCAGTTTGCTGCAGAGGTCCACTTTCATCGCGATCTCGATCCGGCGGCTCAGTGCGGCGGCATTGGTGACGACCTCGTAGAGCGCGGGATCCTTCACCGCCTGCTCAATGGGGCGGTCCAGCTTCTCGAGCCGGCTCATCACGTTGGTCAAGCCCGCGCCGAGAGCGGCCGCAAGTTCGGGGTCGAAGTTTGCCAGATACTCCTCGATACCGGGACCGTCCTTGCCGGAATACTGATTGATGGCGGCGGTCATGTGGGAGCGGACGTTCAGGTGTGAGATGCCGCCGGTGAAGCTCGGCGCGATATCCGGCTTGAACTCGCCGCGGTCGGCCGCGACGGCGAGGTTCTCCAGCCGCTCCACGGCCACGCGTTCGAGGTTCTCCAACAGGCGGTTGACCATGGCGTTGAGGCTTCGTTGCCCGTCGCCGGCAAATCGGCCCGCCTCGTCGCCGCCCTGCGGATTCCACGCCCGCTCGACCTCGGTCGCCAGCAGGGTCAGATGCTCGGCGAGTCGCCGGCTGTAGAGCCGGCGCCTGTCCGCATTCTCGCCTTGGGTGAGTTGCGTGAACGCGGGCTGGGGCGGTGGCCCGAAGTGAAAGCGGCGATGGCTGTAGTCCAGCATCTGGTCGAAGATCAGATACTCGAGTGCGAAGAGCCCGGAGGTGGCGGCACCCGCGATGGTGAGTTTGTCCGCGGACTCCAGATTGCCGCGCACCACCACGGCCTCGATCACGAGCGGACGGACGGGCCAGAAGTCGAACCCCATCGGCAGGGTGGTATGTCGAGCGAGCTTCGGCACCTGCTCCCAAGCGTGGACGGTGTTCGCCCACTGACGGCGGAAGTTGAACAGGGCGACCATGGAGGGCTGCTCGTGGAAGGTGGAGGCCAGGCGCTCCAGGGCGTGGCATTCGTTGGTCAATGTCTGGAGCGCGGGAAGAATGACGTTGGTCGCGAGATTGCTGAGAACGGCTCCCTTGCTGACTTTGATCGCGGCCGATGTGTCATCGCCCGTCATCTCGGAAGTGCGCGTCAGAGCGGCCGGGTCGCCCGATTCCGGACCACAGCCCGCCAGTCCGACAGCGAGGAACAGCGCGATGGGAAGCAACAACTTCATAAGGTGTTCAGAAAACGAAGCAGCTCGGCACGCTGTTTCCGGTTGAGTTTGTGAAATCCTTCGCGCGAGGCCTCGGCCTCACCCCCGTGCCAGAGTATTGCCTCGGCAAGATTGCGGGCGCGTCCGTCGTGCAGAAAGTAGGTGTGCCCGTTCACCTTTTCCACCAAACCGATGCCCCAGAGCGGCGGTGTGCGCCATTCACGGCCGTTGGCCGCGAAGGTCGGGCGATGGTCGGCCAGGCCTTCGCCCAGATCGTGCAACAACAGATCCGTGAACGGTCGGATGGTCTGACCCGACAGCGCGGGCAAGCCTGCCACGGGGCCGGTCTTCAGCTCGGGAAGGTGACACTTGTTGCAGCCGATGGCGGTGAACAGTTCCTCGCCCGCGATGACCTGCGGATCATCGATGTCGCGGCGACCGGGGACGGCCAGCGTGCGGCTGTAGCTGACCACGGCGTCAAGCACCTTCGACTCCACCTCGGGCCTGCCCCCGCTGGGCAGGGTTGTCGCCGCCGCCTGCCCGGGAGTGGAGTTTTCATTGGGAAAGATCGAGGTGGTGAGGCCCATGTCGCCGTTGAACGCGCCGGCCACCTGTTGACGCACGCTCGGCTGCTCGGCCTTCCAACCGAAGCGGCCGATGCGGAGCGTCCCCGTCTCCACATCCGGAACGCGGTTCAGGCGGCCGGAGATGCCATCTTTGTTCTTGTCCTCCGGATCCGCCAAAGATTCCAGCGTCGCGTCGGGAATCGCTTCCAGCAGTCCAAGCCCGATGAGGAACGGCGCGGTGCGGGCTGACATCCGCAATGCCTTGTGCGCGGGACCGTAACCCAGCTTGTGAAGAGAATACTCGGGTTTGCGCAGCGAATACTTTTCCCCGTCCGCGAAACCGCCGGGGGTCTCCGTGTACTTTGCGACCACGTCCGCCTCCGCCGGGGCGTTGAGCAGCGCTTGTCCCTGTATCTGCCCGCCGTACATCGGGTCAGGCAGCGGCGCGCCATGGGGACCCTCGCCGGGAATGCTGATCCGCAACAGCATGACCGCGAAGGGATCGCCCTCCCGGGGTGGAAAACTGCGTCCATCCCGCAGATGACAGGCGGAGCAGGACCGCGTGTTGAAGAGCGGCCCGAGCCCGTCGCGTCCGGCGGTGGAAGCGGGGGCGGCGACCCAGCTTTGATTGAAGAACGAATTGCCGACAAAGAAGGCCGACCTTTGCGCGGCCGTCAGATCTGGAATCTGTCGCGAAAACGCGTGACGGCTTTCGTCAAAGATCGTGGCGGCACCACCTGAAAAGTCGCGCGGCAACGTGGCCGGCTCAGCCGACAGAAGCGGGGCGGCAAACAGACAGGTCAGTAAAAGCTTTTTCATGCCTCAGAAACGCAGCTTGAGTCCCAGTTTGTGCCCGGCTTCGGCGATGCCGCGGGAGAGTTCATGAAAGGCTTCGATCGCCCGCTTGAGCGCAACGCGCGTCTCGGAGTCGTCGTCGGCAAGAATCGCCTGATCAAACGGGCGGGGCATCTGCCGGCCGGCGGCGACGGCCGCCGCGACCCGGTCGGACAACATCAGCGCGGTTTCCGCATCCTCGGCCAACAGGAGATCGAGGATGCCCGGACCCTTCAGGATATCGCCCGAGGGACGTTGATAGCGCCCCAGGAAGACATTCTGCAAACCGAGGGTGTCGTAGCGAAAATCGTTGTGCGTGTTGTCACTGAAGCACGAATGCTCGTCCTCCTGCAGGCGTGTCTCGTAGGCCACCGTCAGGCGCTCCCCGGATAGCTCGGGCCCGGCGAGAGATCCAGCGCCGCGCAGAATCAACGCAAGCGAATCTGCGGTGGGCAGTCCCAGGAATCGCGCCCGGTAGTTGTACGCTTCGTCCGGAGCCCAGGCGGCGACCACCCGGGCGAGATGCTCGACCAGCAGCTCCACCGTGATGGTGAGGTAACTCCGGCGTCGTTTGACAACCAACGGGTCTTTCGAGCCCTCGAGAACGTAGTCCGTCACCGGGCGCTCGCCGGGACCGTCCGCGTTGAAGTCCTGACCCCACAGGAGAAACTCGATCGTGTGAAACCCCAACGTGATGCATTTTTCACCTTCCCGTTCGTTCATGCCGATGATCGTCTCACGGTCGA
>JADHOF010000223.1 GCA_016779125.1 Verrucomicrobiia bacterium
TAGAGAATCGTCACGCCCTCACTTCGAAGTTGTTTCACGATCTTGAGCAGTGAATTGGTCTCTCGAGCCGAAAGGGAGGCGGTGGGTTCATCCAGAATGAGAAACCTGCAATCCCGCGAAAGCGCCCGGGCCATGGCGACCATCTGCCGTTGCGCCACGCTCAGTTCGCCCACCGGACAATCCATGTCGAAGTCCTGACCAAGCCGCCGCAGGACTTCGGCCGCCTCGCGACGCATGCGGGCCTTGTCGAGAAACCAGCCGCCGGCCGTGCGCGGTTCCCGTCCCACAAAAATATTGTCCAGCGTGTTCAAGTTGGGAAATGCGGTGGATTCCTGATGAATGACAGCGACTCCGGCAGTCTCGGTTTCCTGGACGTTCCCAAGCGGCAGCAGCTTCCCTTCGATCGTGATCGAGCCCTCGTCCGGGGTCACCACGCCCGTCAGGGATTTGATCAACGTGGACTTGCCCGCTCCATTCTCGCCACACAAGGCGTGCACCTCCCCCTTAGCGATCTCAATGTGCGCCTTCCTCAAGGCATGAACGCCCCCATACGATTTGCTCAAACCGCGGACGCGTATGAAGGGAGAATCGTTCACTCCGGCTCAGCGCTTTGACTGGACTTCCTGCTCGTACTGTCTCACTTGCGAGAGCCAGCATTGACCGGCGGGCACGTCGTTCTGCCGACAATAATACTCCCATACCGCGCCAAAGGGCATGACTTTCAAATCCTCCATCATGGCCAAACGTCCCGTCAGATCACCCGCGGCTTCGATTGACTTTAATTTCACACCCGGCTCCAACAACGCGATCATCAACGCCTTGATCATGTTCCGCGTGCCGATCACCCAGGCAGCCACCCGGTTGATGGATGCGTCAAAATAATCGAGTCCGATGTGCGTTCGATCCAGGAATTCCCCTCGAACCAATTCGCAGGCAATGGCCTGAAGTTCGTCCGACAGCGTCACGACATGGTCGCTGTCCCAGCGCACCCCGCGACTGACGTGCAGCAGCAACTCCGGAACGTACTGCAGCACCGATGAGATCTTGTCGGAAATCACCTCCATCGGGTGAAAGTGACCCGCATCCAGACAAAGCAGCGTTTGCCTGGAAACGGCGTATCCCATGCAAACCTCGTGCGATCCGACGACATAACACTCCGAGCCGATGCCGAACAGCTTGCACTCCAACGCGTCCAGAATGTGCGCCCGATCCAGCTTCTCGGCAAAGATACGATCGAGAGCCGCCACAAAGCGCTCCCGTGGAGCCTTCCGATCAGCCGGCGTGTCCTTGTAGCCATCCGGGGCCCACACATTCATCACGCAGGGCGATCCAAGTTCCTCGCCCATCGCGGCCCCGATCTGGCGGCAGCGAATCCCATGCTCGATCCAGAACTCACGAATGGCCTCGTCAGCATTCGCCAACGTGAACCCGTCGGCCGACTTCGGGTGCGAGAAGAAGCTGGCGTTGAAGTCCAGACCAAGTCCCTGGGCTTTCGCCCAGTCGATCCACCCCTGAAAGTGTTTCAACTCAATCTGGTTGCGGTCCACCTTCTCTCCGCCAAACTCTCCGTAAAGCGCGTGCAGGTTGAGGCGATGTTTTCCGGGAATGAGCGAATAGGCTTTCTCCAGATCCGCCCGCAATTCATCCGGCGTCCGCGCCTTCCCGGGGTATTTGCCCGTTACCGCGAGCCCGTCACCCAGCGCGATTCCAGCCGGTTCAAACCCCGTGACGTCATCACCCTGCCAGCAATGCAGCGAGATCGGAATCGACCGTAGCCGATCCAAAACCGCGTCCGTATCAACGCCCAGCTCGGCATAACGCTCCTTCGCGAGGGAATACGCAGATTCAATACTGTTAGACATGATCGAGCCCGGGAATCAGTTACCAAACATCGCCAGTTTCGCAGGCCAAGGAAAGCCCCACCTTCACCTCCTCGCCAAAAAATCGGATCATCCCGCCAGACCTTTCCGCCGACGCTGATCCGCGAGCCTACGCGAACGCACGGTGAGTCCTCGCCCGCTACAAACCGGCAGGCCAAATAGTAATCGTCAAGCGGACACGAGGCTTTAGCCTAGCCCCCATGTATGTGATCGCCTTCGTTGTCGGACTGGGAATCTACGTCTTCTTTCGGGTCCTTGTCACAAGCCTCTACACTGTGCGCCCCGACGAACGGGCTGTCATCACCTCATTCGGGCGTGCCAGACGAATGGCGGGAAGCGCCCGCGTGGAAGATTCCAATCTCAACGAGGAGGAACACGAGCGCTACAGCTACCCAGCCGTCGAGGTCATCGGCCCGGGTGGTCCCTATTTCAAGTGGCCCTGGCAAAAGGTTCACAAGGTCAGCGTCGCCACGGAGGCGGTTGATCTGGTCTGGGATCCGTCGAAGATGCAGAGCACCATCGAATGCGTCACCAAGGACAATCTGACCACGGGCGTCAACGGCCAGATTCGCTATCGGATCAACCAGAACAATCTTTACGCCTACCTCTTCGGCGTGGACAGCCCGCTGGAACACGTGATGGGCTATTTCATTTCCGTCCTCCGCGAGCGCATCGCGACGTTCACAGATCCCAAAGGCCAGCCCCTCCTCGGCGGCGACGAGATGGCCGGACAAGCCAGCGCCGTCGATCTCTCGGAAGGCGTATCCATCAACGATCTCCGCAAGAACCTTCCGTTGCTGAACGATTTCATGGAACAGCAATGTCGTAAGACAAGCGGCCGCTACGGCATCGAGCTCGATGCGGCCTTGATCACAGAGATCGATCCGCCGGCCGAAGTCGATCGCGCCCTCTCGGCAATCAACAGCACGCGCAATCAGGTTGCCGCCGACATCAGCACCGCCCGGGCCGACGCGGAGCAACAGATCACGATGAGCAACCGTGCCGTCGAGATCGCAACCAACAACGCCCAGGCCGAAGTCGCTCCGCTGAACGTTCTCGCCGAGACACTTGCCCGCATCAAAAGCGAAGGCGGAGGTACGGCCCTCAAGACCTACCTACGCAACATGCGTGTCCCCCTCCTCGCCCAAGCCCGCCGCATCGTCATCCCAGCCGACCAAAACCGTTGATCAGCTAACCCGTCATGAATCCACAAACCATCGTCATATCAATCCTCTGCGGCTTTGCGGGAATCATTTGCATCCCGATCCTGCTCGCTTTCGCGCGCGGCTTCAGCCTCTACACCGTCGTCAACGAATGCGAGGCGCAGGTCTTCACCCTTTTCGGGAAGGTGATCGGCACGATCGACCAGGCAGGACTCCACTTCCCCGTGAGAAAATTCGGTCCGCGCGCGGTTCTGGTCGCCTTCTTCGGCAAGAAAAACACCGTATCCACAGCCCTGCGACAACACTATCTCCGCAACCAGATGGTCAACTCGGAGGAAGGCACGCCGATGGGCGTCGGCATCTGGTACGAGATGAAGGTCATCAATCCCGTTGACTACCTCTATATCAACGCGAACCCGGAGGGTTCCCTCGCCGCGAACGTCGCGAGCTCCACCATTTCCACGCTGAGCAATCTCGAAATGGAAAAAATGCTCGAAGACCGTCATTCCCTCAGCCGCAGCGTCCGCAAGACGGTGTCCCCTCTTTCCGAAAAATGGGGTTACCAACTTGGCTCGGTCTACATCCGAAAGGTCGCGTTTACGGATCGACACATGGTCGAAAACATCACCGAAAAAGTCGTGAAGCGCCTTGTGCAGGTCACCAGTGCGATGAAGCAGGACGGCGAAAACCGCGTGGGCCTGATCAAAAGTGAAACCGCCTACAAGGTGTCCCAGAAGATGGCCGAAGCATCAGCCAAACGCCCCGAGGTGGTCGGTGAAACCTTGAACGCGATCGCCAAGCGGGACTCGGAAATCATGGGCGCTGTCATGGAGGTCATGGAGACGGAGAAGCTGCTCTCTTCGGGTGCCGAGGTGGACGTGATGCCCGCGAACGCGTCCTTCATCGTCCAACTGGGAGATCACGGGCACGCCGGTGCGAATCCACAACCACCCGCCTTGAGCGCGGGACCCACAAGGGACACAGATCCTCAGAGGCCCTATTTCCGAGGCTAATCGAACGGGCTCAGAGTTTGTCCAACGAACGATCCAGCGCCGCGTAAAGACTCGCCATGGTCTCGTCGGTCTCGTCTCCCATGCTGGAAAGCCGAAACGCCTTGCCCTTCAGCTTGCCGTAACCGCCGTCGATCAAAATGCCTTCCTCCTTCATCAGGGACTGAAGCTTCGCCACGTCGACAACACGACCTCCCTCACGCGCACCGTTGTTGATACAGGTCAATGACTGGGATTCAAAACCGGCCTCCGGAAAAAGCGTGAACCCCCGGTCGGTCGCCCAGTCACGGGTCGATTGAGCCAGCCGACGGTGACGCTCGTAGCGGTTTTCCAAGCCTTCCTCGAAGAATTCGTCGAGTTTGCTGGAGAGCGCGTAAATGTGGCCGATGCTCGGAGTACTCGGCGTCATGTCGTTTTCAGCGTTCTTCTGAAACTCGATCAGATCGAAATAGTATCCGCGGTCGTTGATCGTCTCGGCCCGCTTCATCGCGGCCTCCGAGCAGACAAAAACGGCAAGACCGGGAGGCAGGGCGAAAGCCTTCTGCGTTCCGGCCAACAACAGGTCGATGCCCATTTCGTCGAAACGGGTCGGGACGGCGGTCATCGAGCTGACCATGTCCACGATAAACATCACGTCCGGATATCTGGCCTTGAGTTTCGCGATCTCCTCCAGCGGACTCATCACTCCGGTGGAGGTCTCGTTGTGGACCAGCGTCAGCGCGTCGAACTCGCCCGTCGCGAGCTTCGCGTCGATCTGTTCGGGCAGAATCGGAGAGCCCCATTCGACTTGAAGCCCCTCCGCTTCCTTGCCGCAACGCCGGGACACATCCAGCCACTTGTCGGAGAAAGCCCCGCACATGCAGTTCAGGACCTTCTTCGCGACCAGATTACGGAGGGCACCTTCCATGACGCCCCACGCGGACGAGGTGGAGAGGTAGACGAGTCGCTCGGTGACGAGCAATTGCTGCAGCTGCGGGCGGATCTTGCCGTAGAGCTTTTGAAAATCCTTGCTCCGATGCCCGATCATCGGTGTGCGAAATGCCTGCCAGGTGCGTTCGTTCACCTCGACAGGACCGGGAATGTGCAGTTTCAAGTGTGCCATGTTCAAATGCGGGCGGAAAGTTTCACAAGGTTCCGGGGTTGGCAAGGGCGTTCAGGAATCTGTCGGCAATCCGTAAAATTCCACCGCGTTCTGTCCCCAGAATCGCTCCTGCTCGGACTCACTCAGTCGATCGGCAAGCCGCAGCGCGAGTGAATGCACTTGTTTGTAGGAGCCTGCGAGAGTCGCAACAGGCCAGTCGGAGCCGTACATCAAGCGCTTCGGACCGAACGCGTCGAGCACGACATCCAGATAAGGATCAAATTGCTCAACCTCCCACCTGTCCCATTCAGCCTCGGTCACCATCCCGGAAACCTTGCACATGACATTGGGATACTTCGCCAACTGTCGGATATTGGTCTCCCACGGAGCCAGTGTGCCGGAGCTGATCGGCGGCTTCGCGATATGATCGAGCACGAAAGGTTGATCGGGAAAGCACTTCACAAACTCCAAGGTCGCCGGCAGCTGCCTTGGAAAGATCAGCAGATCGTAGCGTAATTCGTACTTCTCCAGCAGGGCAACCCCTCGCATGAAGGCTTCGCCGACGATGAAACGGTCGTCTTCCTCGTCCTGCACGACATGTCGCACCCCGACAAAGCGCGGGTGCGAATTCAATTCGTCAAGCTGCGCGTCGGCGTCTTCCGACCGTAGATCCGCCCAGCCCACAACCCCTCGAATGAACTCATTCTCCTCGGCCAGCGAGCAGAGCCAGTGACTCTCCGCCAGCGTTTGCCTCGCCTGTACGGCCACACAGCCACCGATGCCGACTTCCGACAGCTCCGCCTTCAAATCGGCCGGGGTGAAGTCGCGACGGAGCACGGACATTGAGTCCGCGATCCAAGGATATTCCACCGGATCATAATTCCAGAAATGCTGGTGCGAATCGATCTTCATACAATTCTTGTATCCCCGCCTGCTTCAGAACCCGGCATGCCCGGGCGTTCGTGGAAAAGGAATGACATCCCGAATGTTTGAAATTCCGGTGAGGAACATGATCAGGCGCTCAAATCCCAATCCAAAGCCGGCGTGAGGCACCGTGCCGTATCGGCGCAGATCGGCGTACCATTCCATGTTATTCTCGTCGAGGCCGTGCTCGCGCATGTTTTCGAGCAGCACCTCCAGACGCTCCTCCCGCTGGGACCCTCCCACGATTTCTCCAATCCCCGGCACAAGCACATCCATTGCGGCGACCGTGCGATCGTCGTCGTTGCGGCGCATGTAGAAGGGTTTTATTGCACGGGGATAATCGTGGACAATCACCGGACATCTGAAGTGCTCCTCGGTAAGAAACCGCTCATGCTCGGATTGCAGGGCGATATCGAGGCCCAACGGATGTTCAAAGTCGCGACCGCTCTTCTCAAGAATTCCAAGCGCATCGGCAAAAGATACCCGCTCGAACGGGCGTTCAACCAACGCGTTCAATCGCGCCAACAGGCCCGGATCGACAAATTTGCCAAACATCGCGAGATCCTCTTCGCAATCTTCAAGAACGAATCGGACCATCGCCCGGACAAACGCCTCCGCCTCGTCCATGTCGCCGGCGAGATCGCAGAAAGCCATCTCCGGCTCGATCATCCAGAACTCGGAAACGTGACGCGAAGTGTTGGAGGGATCCGCGCGAAAGGTCGGGCCAAAGGTGTAAACCTTCGATAAGGCGCAGGCCAGCGTCTCGGCCTCCAACTGACCGCTGACCGTCAAGAACGCCGGTCGCCCGAAAAAATCACCCCGCTCTTTCGCGTTCGGAGTCGTCAGCTGAAACATCTCCCCCGCCCCCTCGCAGTCGCTGGTCGTGATAATCGGGGTGTGAATGTAATGGAAGCCCCGGCCCTGAAAGTGCTGATGCACGGCCAACGACAGACGGCTCCGCACACGGAAGACCGCTCCCAGCAGATTGGTCCTTCCGCGCAGATGCCCAATCTCTCGGAGAAACTCCAAACTGTGTCGCTTCTTCTGGAGCGGATACGTCTCGTCGGCCGGGCCGACCAGTTCAAACCCGGTCGCGTGAAGTTCCCAACGCTGTCCGGCGGCGGGAGAGGGAACGAG
>JADHOF010000224.1 GCA_016779125.1 Verrucomicrobiia bacterium
TTGCCGATAGGCAGGACTGAAAAGGTCAACAGCACCGGCACCAGGAGGACGATCGGGGCCAGAAAGTGCAGGAGCTTGTCCGCCTTGTGGGGAACAACATCTTCCTTCGTCAACGATTTGATTCCATCCGCGATAAACTGGCCAAAGCCCGCCAATCGAATATTGGTGAATGGAATTCCGACCCTGTTTGGACCGTATCGATTTTGGATGCGCCCCAGTCCTTTGCGCTCGCAAACGGTGGTCAATGCGAAAAGGAGCGGGAAGACCATCAGAATCGGCGAGATCGACAACACCGCAGAGAGGTAGGGCATCAGAGCCTCGGGCAGGCCAGCCGCGCCGGCGGCGGAAAGCAGCGTTGCCTTGATCGTGAGGGGAAGCGCTTCGAGCCAGTTCATGTCCCTCAACCCTCGGCCGCTTTCTTCTTGGCGGCGTCCACCTTCTCCTTCTCCTTCTCCTTCTCAAGCTTGGCTTTGGCGGCCGCTTCCGCCTTTTCCCTGTCGGCAACCCGGGCTGCGTCGATCACGGCCGAATCCGTCGGATGAATCTTCCTGAAATGATCATTCGATTTGGCGAGTTTGCTCTTGTCGAGCAGCAGGTCGCCAAATCGGTTGGTGGTCGACAACTCAAATTCGGTGTCCATCTTGATCGCGTCGAAGGGGCAAACCTCCACGCAGATCTGGCAACTCATGCAAACGGAGACGTCGATGTCAAACGTGGCCGGGAAAAACTGCACCTTGCCCACATGATCCGCCTTCTTGTCCTTGCTCTTCTCAATGTAGATGCACTGGGGGGGACACTCCTTCTCGCAGATCTGGCAGGCCACGCAGCGAAGGCCTTGCTCCGCGTCGTCCCCGTCGAACACAAGGAACGGGAACTGACGTGTGTTCTCCTTCGCCGGCAGCCGTTCCTCCGGATACTGAACGGTCGTCAGCCGGTCCTTATCGGTGTAACTTCCGATAAAGTTCCGGGCCGTCTCGCCCATTCCTTTCAACATGCCGCTGCCTAGCACGGGGGGAGTGTGTCGATAAACGATCGGACTGACAAAGCGATTTTTGTGCAGCGCGAAAACGGCCGCATTGCGGGCCCAAATCTACTCTTCAAGCGTTTGGGAGGGCGCGGGAGCCAGTTGCCTGAAGGATGTCATCAATTGATCGATTTCCGATTTTGGCATTCCGGCGGCCCCGAGCACCGTCTCCAACTCACCCAGGCTGTTCGCTGTAACTGGATCGTTTTTCGCGGCCAGAACGAGAGACGACGCCAACTGTTTGCGTTCCCCGTAACCCAGCTTGTGTTTCTGCATGGCTGTCGCGACCTCGAAGGCGAGCTTCTTGACTGCCTCGGGGTTGGCTTTCCCTTCGCTGCCAGCCGCTTCCAAAACGTGCCCGGCGAGGCGATCCCGCAGTTCATCGGTGACCGAGGTTTTGATTCGGATCAGCGAAAGGTCGGATTCGATCAGTTTCGCCGGAGAACGGCTGGCGCTGGTCGCCGGTCGGGCTGAGGAGGCGGGACGTCCTACCGTGCTGCCACCGGGACGCATCGGTCCGCCGGTTTTGGGAGGAGCCGGCCGTCCCGCAGCGTCGCGAGCCTTGCCCTTGATCATGTTCGCCGCGCCCGCTTGTGACCAAAGGTCGGTGGCTCCGGCGATTAGAAGGATTGCGACCAGGGCGATGGATTTTTTCATGTCGGTATACTCGGGGAGGCAGAGTGCTGGACGCTTCCATTGAGTGTCAGGGGAGTCAATCACGCATCTGGGTCGAATTCAGCGATTGTCGTTCTGTAAGACCCTGAATACCTTCGCCAGCATGCGAATTCCACTTCTCACCGCGGTCTTCTTCTGCGCGTCGGCTTTCGAAACACTCGCTGCAAAACCGACTCCCCTGCCCGCCGATGCCCGTGAAACCCAAAGCGCGCCGCTGATCGACTCCATCTCCAAGGAGACACTTCGCAGAAATCGAGCCGGGAATTCGACGACTTGGTTTCATCCGCGCGCCTGCATGCTGCCAGCCACGAATGGAGGACCTCCGATCGCGTTGATGAATCTCCAGGAAATCTCCGGCTCGGACTACTTCGGCCCCGTTCAGTGGTCCACTTCGGGTGATTTGGGAAAGACTTGGAGTGATCCGAGCCCCGTGCCCAGCCTTGGTCGGGTTTTGGTACCCGATCATCCCGGATTGGAAGCGGGAGTCTGCGACGTGGTCCCGCAGTTTCATCCGCAAACAGGCGCGGTGTTGGCACTCGGCCACGTCGTATTTTACCGGGGCCCGCGCTTCAGCAAAGGGGATCAGTTGCCGCGTTATCCCGTCTACACGGTTCGGAGACCCGATGGAACCTGGGGCGAGCGTCGAATTCTGGAATGGGACGATCCTCGGGGCGGGTTTATCTACTCAAACAATTGCGGCCAGCGCGTTGTTCTTCCAAACGGTGATATTTTGCTGGCATTCACCTTCGGGCCTCGTCCGGAAAACCGATCCGTGGCCAGCGTTCTTTGTTCCTTCGACGGGGAAATCCTCAGAATCAAAAAAGTGGGCGAAGCGCTGGAATTGAATCACGGACGCGGGCTTCTGGAACCCTCGCTCACGCGGCATGGCAACCGATTTCATCTGACGATTCGCGCGGAAGACGGGCACGGCTACCACAGCGTCAGCGACGACGGCCTGACTTGGTTGCCAAAGCAGAAATGGGCGTGGGACGACGGGACTCCCCTGACCATGTCCACCACCCAGCAACATTGGCTCACGCACTCCGACGGCCTTTTCCTCGTCTACACGCGAAAGGACGATTCGAACGCCAACGTGATCCGGTGGCGTTCCCCGCTTTGGGTCGCGCGGGTGGACACCGCGAGCGGCCGCCTGATTCGCGCCACGGAACGGGTGGTTCTGCCACTGGTCGGCGACGGCGTGAAAGAGCCTGGGGGCGTGGCTTTGATGGGCAATTTCCACGTCACCAACGTGTCGCCGGATGAATCCTGGATCACGGTCGGTGAATGGATGCCCAAGCAAAAAGCGCGGGGCGATCTGTTGTTGGCCCGCGTTCGGTGGGCGAAGCCGAACCGCCTCGCACTTGATTAAGACAGGACGATTCCATCCCTATCTTTCCTTTTTGCGAACGCGCGGACTATCCGAGAGCGACAGGCCTTTTCGCCATTCCTGAAGCTGTCCCAGCAATCGGGCCGCGTCCTTGGGACGTTCGCGGGTGAGATCGCGCGATTCGCCGACGTCTTTGGACAGGTCGTAAAGTTCAACCCGCTTCTCCACGGGAAACTCGATCAACTTCAAATCACCCGCACGGATTGCCGAAGAAAACAGGTCCGCCGTGCTGGACGGACGCGGTGCCGGATTGTGCCAAAAGAAGACGCGATCCTTGTTCCTCCTGCCCCCTGTGAGCAGCGGAACAAAGCTGACTCCATCCCGGTGTGCTTCCGGACGCGGAGGCAATGCGGCCATTTCGAGGAAGCTGGGAAACAGATCCGTCGTCATGACCGGGGTGTCGATGGAGATGCCGGGCGTCACGCGTCCTGGCCATCGCACGATCAGCGGAATTCTCAGACCGCCCTCATACAGATGGCCCTTTCCGGCTCGGAACGGACGATTTGAGGTGGCCACCTCCCGCTTGCCGCCCCGGCTGGAAAGCCCTCCGTGATCGCTGGCGAGGATCACGATTGTGTGTTCGGCGATTTCCAATTGCCTGAGCAACGCCAGCAAGCGCTTTACCCCGTGGTCCACACTTTCGATCATCGCCGCATAGGTGGCGTTGTTTTGAACGAGAAGGTTTTCGCCGGCACTTTCCCGCTCAAACAGTCTGTCGGGCGTCGGCAGTCCGGCCAGCTTTTGCGCATAGCGCCTTGTCAGATGCTTCTTCGCCTCGATCGGCGTATGAACCGCGTAGTGCGCCAGCACGGCGAGAAACGGACCTTCCTTGTTCGCCCGGATAAACTTGGCGGTTTCGTCTGTCAGCCGATCCGTCAGATATTCCCCGTCGGGCGCGTCCTCCAAACCGTCGATCATCTCCTTTTCCCCTCGGCCACCCGTGCGAGACTTGTCGTAGGGCGCAAAATGGGAGCGGGTCGCCCCGGCGGCACCGGCGGCGATCGTGGTAGTGAAACCAACCTTCGACGGGGCTGACACGCCTTCACCCAGATGCCATTTGCCGCAATAGAACGTCGAGTAACCCGCCTCCTGAAACGCTTTGCCGAAGGTTTCGTCGCGCGGCGGTTCGACGTGGACGCTGTCGCGATCTTTCTGAAACGCCGCCGGATGTTTCCCCGTCATGATCGCGAATCGCGAGGGCACGCAACGCGGATAGGCGACATAGGCCTGCGTGAAACGCGCCCCTTCGGCGGCCAGACGATCCATTCCCGGGGTTTCATAAAGCGACGAACCGTAGCAGCCGAGATCCCGGGCTCCGAAATCATCGACGAGGATGAAAAGGATATTGGGTCGGTCCGAAGCGGCAGTCATCTTCGCCCCTGAAACAAGGATCGCCGCAAGGAGTGCGTAGAACCGAAGGCGGGAAACGTGGGTCTTCATTTGCCGGGTTGAATTCTGCGTCCGTCCACCCAGGTTTGCAGAACGCGAATCTCGCGAACCTCGGCCGCCGGAATCGAAAGAATATCACGATCCAGAACAATGAAATCCGCCCGCTTGCCGGCCTCAAGTGATCCGATCTGATCCTCGAATCGAAGGACGCGCGCGTTGTTGATGGTGTAGAAACGGATCGCCTGTTCGCGAGATAGACATTGTTCCGGATGCAACGCCCCCTCATACCAGCGGGGTTCCCGCTTGAGCGTCACCCACATGCCTAAAAAGGGATTGTAGGGATTCACCGCCCGAAATGATCCGATCTTCTGCATGTGATCCGATCCGCCGCCGGCTGTCCCGCCCGCTTCGAAAATGCTCTTGAGCGGCTGAAACCATTTCAATCGATCGTAGCCGAATTGCTTCTGAAGGGTTGCCGCGTCCAGATAGAGCCAGGCGGGCTGAATGTCGTGAACGGCACCGAGGCGAGCGGCTCGCTTCACCGAGTCTTCGCTCATGAAATTGGAATGCGTGAACCCCGGCCGCGTGCCTCGGACGGGCGTTTCCTTGTCCACCTCCTCGTAAACGTCGAGCAGCGTGTGAACCGCTCCGTCGCCCACCACGTGGGCTGTGAATTGAAGTCCCGCTTTCACGACCTCACGGACCATCGGTAGCAGTTGCTCTCGCGGCACATTCAGGACGCCGCGATAGTCCGGGTCGGTGATCCCATAGATGTCACTGACACCCCAAGGCTCCCGCAGGTAGGCGCTGCCTGTGAGCATTCCGCCGTCTAGCCAGATCTTCGTGCCGATGATTTGCAGCCACGGATTAGGCCGGGTCCGCGGATGATCGCGGATCGCCGCGACGTTCTTCCTCAAGCTCTCGATGCTCGTTGTTCCGCCCAAGGTGTGCGAAAGGCGCATGCGGACAGGGAGATCCCCCGCTTCCAGCATCTTCTCATAGAGGGCGATCGATCCTGCGTTGGCACCTTTGTCCGCGACGGTGGTCAGTCCAACCTTGGCGTAGTCTCGCAACAGCCGAAGCGTCCATTCGTAGCGTTCCGCCTCGTTCGGGGATCGGGTCGAGCTTTTGACCTTCACAATTCCGCCGACGCTGCGCAGGAGACCGCTTGGTTCACCGGTTTTGGGATCCACTTCAACGAATCCCCGATTCCCGTCCGGCAGCCGATAGTGACGATCAATCCCGGCGAGACGCAGCGCGGCGGAATTCAGCATCATGTCGGGTCCCGTGGAGAATCGAACCGGATGATTCGGAGCCGCTGAATCCAATTCCGCCCGAGTCGGATAACGTCGTTCCCGCAACCGGGTGATAAAGACTTGATGCAGCAGAATCCAATCACCGGCCGGCACCACCGCAGCCCTGGATCGGATATAACCGAGCACGTCGGAGATCGATTCCATGCTCGGGATCTCGTGGTCAAATTCATGCAGGGCCCCGCGTGGATGCACGTGGGAATCGATCAAACCCGGCAGGACGGTTGCTCCACCCAGATCCATCACCCGTGTCCCCTTGCCGCGAAGTCGCATCACTTCAAGTCCGGTTCCGGTCTCTTGAATCATGCCGGCCTTCACCGACATCGCGTCGTGAATGTTAAAGGCGGCATCCACGGTCACGATCCGCCCGTTCGTGAAGATCAGGTCCGGCGTCTCGGCCGCAAAGATCGCCGTCGTAAGACCGATCAGCGCAAGAAAGACACCTCGCCGGCACGATGCGTGTACGTTGGAATCCATTTTTGCATTCATCGTGTTCAATCGCCCACCCGGGTCAGAAACAGCAAGCGAAAGTCCGCAGCCGCCCGCCCCGGAATCTTTGGTGCTGTCAGCGCCAATTCGCCCCGCCCCGCGGTCAGTTTGATTTGTCCAAGTTTCATTGTGGCCCAGTTCTTCACATAGCTTTCCGCCCTCGCGCCGGAACGGTCGTTCTCCATGCCACGCTCGGGCACCTCGTTCGCAATGCTGATCCGCCGCCTGATCCGAGCGTCCTTGAAGGACAACTCCACAGTCGCACCAAGATCTGCGCGATCGCAGGCGTATTGCATTTCGACCTCGAAAGTCCCGTCCGCCGGGACATCCACCTCCCAGTAAATCTTATCCGAGACACTGGTCCAATTGCTCAGGTAGGAGCAGTTCGGAAACCGGTTTGATCGCTTGATCTCGCCCGTCCACTTCGCGTCCCGTGCGGGGATCTGGGTGTAACGGTAGTCGGGATGCCCCACCACAAAGGGGCGTTGATCGTCGTCATACCCGGCCAGAACGTTTTCCCTGAAATCCGCGACCGCCTTTCGCAGGCGGGAGGTGATCTCGGGATGCTTTTCGGAGATGTCATCCCGCTGCCCGGGATCGGTGGACAGATCGAACAATTCGCCGTTCGTGTCGAGCCGATGCTGCCGGGTGCGAACGCTGACCCGTTTGTTCCAGTGGGAAAAGATCATGCGGTCCGGCCACGTCGGGGTGTCCCCTGTCAGAAGCGGCTTCAAGGATTTGCCGTCCAAGTCCTTCACGCTCGCCACCGGGATGCCGGCCAGATCCGCCAGCGTTGGCAACAGATCGATCGCGCCTCCGATTTCAAGAACCTGCCTGCCCGCCCGGATACCGGC
>JADHOF010000225.1 GCA_016779125.1 Verrucomicrobiia bacterium
GCGGGTTGCTCGATGAAACGCTCGTGCTTTGGTCCACCGAGTTTGGTCGCACGCCGGCGACCCAGGGGATCAAGGGCAAGGGCCGTGACCATCATCCCGACGCCTTCACGATCTGGATGGCCGGCGCGGGTATCAAAGGCGGCACGGTGTATGGTGCGACCGATGATCTCGGATTTCACGTGGCGGAGCATCCGACCCGTTTCTACGATGTGCACGCGACGCTGCTTCATCTGCTTGGTATCGACCACACCGAGCTGACATTCTATCACAACGGGGTCCAACGCCGTCTCACCGACGTGCATGGTCACGTTCTGAAAGCCCTGCTGACATGAGCCATACGACGAAAACCCGGGCGGATTCCATCTTGCGGCGCGAGTTTCTACGCGTCGGACTGGGGGGATTGACCCTGCCCTCGCTGTTGGCGCTGCGCGGTGCCTCGGCGGCACGGCCGGCTGCGTCGGGTTTTGGCCGTGCGAAATCCTGCATCGTGCTGTTTGCCTGGGGTGGGATGAGCCACTTCGAGACGCTGGATCCGAAACCCGAGGCGCCGAGTGAAATTCGCGGCATCTTCGACCCGATCAAGACCAGCGCCGATGGTATCCGTTTCAGCGAGCATCTGCCGAAATTGGCGCGGCACGCCCATCAGATGGCGGTGGTGCGGAGCGTGTTCCATGACGCGCCGGCGCATCGTCCGGCGGCGTATTGGAATCTGACCGGCCATGCGCCGAGAGAGTTGAACGCCAACTGGCCGGTCACGCGTCAGGACTGGCCGTCGTTGGGGGCGATGGTTTCGGCCGCCATTGGCTCGCATCGGACGGACACCCGCAGTCATCCCTCGTTGCCCCGCGCGGTGGCGCTGCCCTATGAGATGGCGGACGGGGGCAAGGCCAACGGACAGGACGGCGGTTTCCTCGGCATTACTCATGATCCGGTGATCGTGCGGCCGAGAAAGGGTCGGGAGTATGACGGCGTGTCGCCGTCGTCCGGCCGGATCGAGCTGGGATTGCCGCCGGGAATTGATCTGGAACGGATGCGGGAGCGGCGGGGATTGAGCGCCGCGATGGAGCACACGGACCCCGTGGCGGAGCAAGGTGTCGGGCGGGCGCAGGGTCGGGCCCGCGAATTGGCGATGGAAATGTTGCTGAGCGATCGCGTCCGGCTGGCGTTTGATCTCGATCGCGAACGGCCGGAAACCCACGCCCGCTACGGCGATCACATCTGCGGCCAGAGCACGCTGCTCGCGCGCCGGCTGGTCGAGGCGGGCGTTCCGTTCGCGACCGTCTATTGCGCCGCCGGCGATCTGAACGGCTCGATCGGCGACCACTTCGACACCCACGCGAACAATTTCAATCGGCTCAAGAACAACATGCTGCCGCCGCTGGATCAGGCGTCGTCGGCCTTGCTGACGGACTTGGAGGAACGCGGTCTGCTCGACGAGACCCTGGTCGTGTGGCTCACGGAATTCGGACGGACGCCCAAGATCAATTCCGGTGTCGGGCGGGATCATTATCCGAACTGCTATTCGGTCGCCTTTGCCGGCGGCGGCATTCGCGGAGGTCAGGTCTACGGGGCGAGCAATCGACTCGGGGCGGAGCCGGCCGAATCGCCCTGTGGTCCGCCGGATCTGCACGCCACCATCTTCCACGCGCTCGGCATTCCGTCCTCGCATCTTCTTCACGATCTGGACCGGCGTCCGCTCGCGATCGCGGACGGCAATCCCCTGCCGCTGTTCTGAATCGGCTAGAGTTCCCCCTTGTCGCGGCCGGGTGAAGGAGATTCAATGCGCGCCATGAAGGCAGTTCAACTCGTGTCGCAGGGAATGCCCGGGGTGTTTCGATTTGGCGATGTGCCGGATCCGACCCCGGCGGCGGACGAGGTGGTGGTGCGGGTTCGCGCCTGCGGGCTGAACCGTCTGGACCTCTGGACCGAGGAAGGCGGTTTGCCGATCCCGGTCGGGCTGCCGCTCATTCCCGGATGCGAGATCGCCGGCGAAATCGCCGGCCTGGGCGAGGACGTCGATCAATGGCGTCTCGGCGACAAGGTGGCCGTGCAGTCGAATCTCTTTTGCGGCGAGTGTGAATACTGCCGGCGGGGCGAGGACTCGATATGCCTCAACGCGCGTCTGATCGGGGTGCAATGCGACGGCGGATTCGCGGAGCTTGTGAAGGCTCCGGCCCGTTGTCTGGCAAGCCTGCCGGATGGCGTCTCCTTCGAGGCGGCCGCAGCCTTGACTCTCGCGGGCAGCACGGCGATGCACATGCTGACCGATCGTGGCGAGGTGAGGGAGGGGGACGCGGTGCTGGTGATCGGAGCGTCCAGCGGCGTTGGCTCGGCCGCGATCCAGATCGCGAAGCAGCTTGGCGCGCGGGTGATCACCACTGGTTCGACGGAGGAAAAGCGTCAGCTTGGGTTCTCACTCGGAGCCGATCACGCCGTGGACCCGGCGGGTGACTGGCCGGCGGAGGTGCGGAGCCTGACCGGCAAACGTGGTGTCGATCTCGTGATCGAGCACGTCGGCGGCGAGGTGTTGCGGAAGGTTTTTCACTGCCTCGCGCGCGGAGGCACGGTGGTGACCTGCGGAGCGACGAGCGGACGGGAGGTGCCGATGGATCTGTGGCCTTTTTTTGTGAAACAGCAACGAATCGTGGGCAGTTACGGGCGCAATCATGCCGACCTGAACGCCACGCTCCAATGGGTGGCGGAGGGCCGATTGAAGCCCACGATTCACAGGGTCTTTTCGCTCGAAGAAACGCCCGCAGCCTACGCCTTGTTGCGGGATCGAAATGTCTTGGGCAAGGCGGTCGTTCGAATCTGATTCAAACCATGAAGAAGTCGCTGGAAAATCTCGCGATCGAGGAGCCACCACCGCCGCGCATGAGCATGCCCGCAAACCGCGCGCTGCTCTGGCACGGGCTGGGTTTCTTCACCATCGTGATCGTGCTCTGGTCCGCAGAGCTGTTCTCGTTTCTCTACAACTATTTCGGCGGCGACTGGCGCGAGGTGGATGTCGCCGACGCGGCGACGCGCACGGTGGTGGTGGTTTTCATCTGGATATTTTTTGCGCGGAAGATTCACCAGGTCCTCTCCCGCCTGACCTACCTCGAATCGTTCATGCACTTTTGCTCATGGTGCAACAAGGTTGAGAAGGGCAGCAAATGGCTGACCTTGGAGGAGCACTTCACGCAGCAGACGGGCAAGCGGCCCTCTCATGGCATGTGTCCGGATTGCGCCCACAAGTTCATCAAGGACGCTGTCACGGAAGAGCCGGTTCAGGACAGCACGACGGGGATATAAAGGCTGAAACGCGTGCCTGTGCCGACCGCCGAGTTCACGCGGAGCAGGCCGTGGGCGTTGCCGAGGAGGCGGGCCACGATGACCAAGCCCAGCCCGGTTCCCTTGCCGGGTGCCTTGGTGCTGAAGTAGGGCGCGAAGATCTTCGCCATGATCTCGGGTGACATGCCGTCCCCGTCGTCCTCGACATGCACAACGACCAGCGGCGCCTCGTTGATGAACCTGTCGCCTCCGATCACGACCTCGTCACTTCCCCCCCCCAGTTCGTCCTCGGTCAGGGGTGAAACCAGATAGTCTGCGGACAGTTTGACATGGTGCGGCTGCGGGGTGCTTTGCAGGGCGTTGACCACCAGATTGATGAGAATCTGGATCAGGTCGGTGCCGTTGATCGCGGCCTTCAGATCCACCTGCATGGGAGTGATCTCGACGGTGTTTCCACGGGCGGCCGGATTCGCGGCGACGAGTTCGTAGACGTCCCGCAGCGACTGGTTGACCATCACCTCGTTCTGCCCGGAGGCGCGCTGGCGCGCGTAGTCCAGATAGCGCCGCGACAACGCGATGCAGCGACCGACCTGCTGATCCACCTTTTGCAGCTGGGTGTGGACCCTTTTCGGATCGGCAGCGCCCCGGGTGGAGGCGAGGTCCTGGTTCAGAATCTGGATCAACACGGAAATCGCGGTCAGCGGACTGCCGATGTCGTGCATCACGCTTTCGTAAATCTCGTTCTGCGTCCGGGCCAGCTCCTCCCGAAGGCTGATGTCGTTCAACTCGTGCTGCAGCTCGATGAGGCGGAGGGAGCTTCCGGACAGCCGGTCCGCGAGGCGGCGCCGCGCCACGGCGTTCCCGATCGCGTCCCGGACAACGCTGATCTCGAAGGGTTTCGTCAGGTAATCGCAGGCGCCGCCGCGGATCGCCTCTTTGGCGGTGTCCATGGTCTCGTAGGCGGTGAGCATGATGACTTCGAGCAGCGGATCTCTCGCCTTGAGTTTGCCGAGCAGTTCTGTGCCCGTCATTCCGTCCATGCGGATGTCCAGCACGGCGACGTCGATTTTCCTGCCTTCGGCGGCGGCGAGGGCGGCGGGTCCGCTGTCCGCGAGGAGGATGTTGTAGGTGCCCTTGAAGAGCACGTTGAGGGACTGCCGCGGTCCTTCCTCGTCGTCGACGATCAGAAGTGTCGGGCGTTCATTGGGCGCTGGGGGCTCAGAACTCATTCTTGCGGGCTGCGGAACAGGTCCGGGAGATGCGCGATACTTCCGGCTTATCCGCCGCCCGGCAAGCGGCTTATTCGCGAAGCAGGCCGTCAGTCCGCAAGCGGGAGGCAGAGGCGGACGCAGCCACCGAAGCCGATTGCGCTTGGTTGGATGTCCAGCCGGCCTTCGTGCAGTTCGATGATCTGACGGGTCACGGCCAGTCCCAGTCCCATGCCGACCGTCCGGTTCGAGTAGAAGGGCTCTGTCGCGTGTTCGCGTTCGGCGGCCGAAAAACCCGCGCCGTCGTCGTGGATGTCAATTTCAAAGGCGTCGCCGGCCCTTCGCGCGACCACGCGGACCTTGGGATCTTCCCCGTTGGATTGAAGGGCGTTCAACAGGATCTCGCCAAATGCCTGACGCAGCGCCTTGCGTTCGCCGCGAACGACGTCGGCTTCCGTCACGCCTTGCAGGTCCAGTGTGGCGTTCTCAGCGCCGGCTCGCTTGCGGGCGTCCTCGAAGGCGTCGCCGATGGTCTCCGCCAGCGGCACTGCGGCGACGTTCTGGAGGCCCTCGCGTGAGAGGAACTGCATCTGACCGGCGAGGCGTTCGATGCGGCGAACGCTGCTCGAAAACACGCCCTCCAGGCCTTGCATCATCTCGGCGTCGACCTCCCCGGAGGCCATGAGCTGCTGTCCCGTCGAGAGCGGCACAAGGGTGTTGCCGATCTCGTGGGCGAAGTGTTCCGCCATGGAGCGGATGAAGCGCCGGCTGGCCGAGTCCGCCTGCTCGCGGCGGCTTTGCTCGATCGACGTCACGTCCTCGGCCGCGAGGAGGACGGCGTGAAGTCCGTCCGAGAGGGGGTGTGGAATCGGACGAATGCCGACCTCAAGAACGCGGCCGGCGCCGTCGGTGGTCGTGTGACGGAAGCGCGCCTGTTCCGCGCGATCCCGGAGCGCGGTGAAAATCTTGGAGACGAGCACGGCCGGCAGATCGTGGATGCCGGAGTCGTCCGTCAGGGAGAAGATTTGTCGTGCCGCCGGGTTTGCGTGCAACAGCTTCAGGTTGCTGCCGACGACGCAGCAGGCGGTTTCGAGCGTGTCGAGCACGCCGGTCGCCATGGATTCCGCAGCCGCGACGGCGGCGTGATGGCGGGCGCGTGACAACGCGATGCCGAAGGTCTCGAGGGCCTTGAAGATTTGAACCAGCTCCTGATCGGTGAAGGCCGCTCCGGTGATGCGCGAATCCAGAAGGGCGATGCCGACGAGGTTTTCGCGGTCCAGGATCGGGATCGCCACTTCCGCGCCGATCTCGGCGAACTCGCGGCGCGCGTCCGGAGTCGCGGTTTCGCGGCGAAGCACGCGACCGTTGAAATTCAGTTCCGCGCCGATGCCCGAGGCGAGTCGAAGGGTTGTGGTTGAGACCGTTGCGGCGGGGCGGCCGATCGCGTGGGCGCAATCGAAGCCGGCGTTGTCCGGATCCTCGTTGCGGACGTAAACGGCGCAGCGGTTGCAGCCGACAATCTCGCGAAGATGGAGCAGGAATTCGCGGGTCAGCGCGGCGGGTTCAAGATTCCGGGACACGATGGACGCGAGACCCGCGACGGAGTCCAGCGCCGCCAAGGATTTCTCCGGCAGCGGCGCGGGCGATGCGGTCGCGGTGTTGGACGAACGATTCGATTCCCTCGGTGCGAGCTGATGATCGAGCCAGGCCTGGAGGAGTCCTGAACGGAGCGGTTTGGTGAAGGCGACGGTGGCTCCGGAGGACAAGGCGGTGTTGCAGTCGCTCGGCTGGTCGAGCGCGGCGATCACCGGGACGCTCGGAAAGGCCTGGCGGATGAGTTCCGCGTCGGTGGCAAGGCGTCCCGCGCGATCATCAAGCAGCACGGCATCCACGGTGGAGGGGCCGGTCTGCCCGATCGCCGCCGGCGCACCCGCCGCGTGGCGGATTTTCCAGAGCTGCGGATCGAGCCCGGCTCCGATCGAGCCCGCGAATCCGGCGTCGCGAGTGATGACCAGCAGGGTCTTCATGTCGCGGCAACCTCCACTGCTTCCTTGCCCGCGGCCGGTGTCTGACGAAGCGGCAGATCGATTCGCACGGTGGTGCCCTTGCCCGGCTGGCTGGCGATGTCGAGATTGCCGCCGTGCAGATGGACGATCTTTCGGCAGATGGCCAGGCCGAGACCGAAGCCGCGTTGCTCGTCGCCGGTCGCCTTGGTGGTGAAATAGCCGGTGGCGATCTTGCGCAGGTCGGGGCCGGAAATCCCTTCGCCCGAATCCACGACGCGCAGCCGCGCCCAGGCGTCGCCGGCGCGGTTGGATTCGATGCGTTGGATATCGACGACGATCACGCTGTCGGAGCGCGAGGCGTCAATGGCGTTCGAGAGCACGTTTCCAAGCAGCCGTTGCACGAGCACCTTGTCGAACTGGAGGATCAGCGGGGGGTTGCGCCGGATCTCGACCCGCACGCGCTTGCGTTGGAGTTTGGTTTCGGCCAGCGCGACGACGCGCTGGATCAGCTCGTCCAGCTTCTCCTCGTGCAACTGGAGGCTGCGGTTCTCCGAGAAGAAGAGCGCCTCCTTCACGTAGGCCTGGATCGTGCCGACGTTGCGCAGGCAGACGGGCAGGAGCTCGCCGCGATTTTCGGC
>JADHOF010000226.1 GCA_016779125.1 Verrucomicrobiia bacterium
CTCGCCTTGAGCGCCTGCTGAAACTCCTCGAACTCCCCGTTCGAAATCGTCTCGTTGCAGTAGTCCTCAATCCACCGCTGTTCCTGTTTGGATCCGCGATAGCTCATGTCAAACCTCCCTGCGCGATCGAATTCTCCACACAATCCAGGAGCGTCTTCCGAATCCGGTTCAGTCGCATGTAAAAGGAGCCGGGCTTCACCCCCGCCCGTTCGGCCAGCTCCTTGGTCGAGGTTCCCGGTGTGTAGGCGAGCGTGACAAATTCGCGCAAATCGGCCGGCAGTTTTTTGAGACAGGCCTCCAACGCGGCATTCTCGGCGCGGCGATCCTCGGTTTCCTCGGCGGCCTCTTCCGCGAGCTGGGCCATCAGCTCCTCGGAGAAGACCAGCCGGTCGCGCGCCATCTTTCGCCGGTAGGCCAAGGCCTCAAAGCGCGCGATCACGCAGGCCCATTTGATGAAATTCGTGGATTGATCGAACTGATCGAATTTCCGCCAGGCCACCAGCGCCACCTGTTGCAGCACCTCGTCCGCGTCGTGCCACGTCGGCAAAAGCGAGCGCACAAACGTCCTCAGATCCGCCTCGTGGCGGGCGAAGCATTCGACAAAGGCCTCGTATTGCTGGGACCCGGATTCCGACATTGCCCTATTACTGCCAGCGGGCGGACTACCTCACAAAGTTTTTTGGGGTGGATCCGGGAGGGGCGGAAAAGAGGTGGCGCCGGGAAGGGCAGAGTTTCCCGGCGCCGTTGTTTCGCTCGTTCGGCCGAAAGCAGTCCCACAGCCAAATATTTCCACTCTCAGGAACGGCGAGTAATTCGTTTTTCGGTCACTGAATTCAAAGAAGTGTCCACCTGAACGCTGATCGTGTAGCCGGGCGTCGTGGTGAAAACTCCGCTCTCACACCGGCGGCCGGTCCAGCCGTGCCCGCCCGTGGCGTGATCCGGAGGTCGATCGATCGTATTGCCGTACGACGACGTCCAGAAAAACCACCGGCCGGCGCGGGAAACTCACCCTGATCGGGCGGGCCGCGGAGGCGATTCGGTTTGCACTGTCTTTGATATTCATGACTGCGGTTCGGATGACGAGATCAACCTATCCCGATCATGAATATCGGCAATCGGGGGGGCGCCCCTAAGCGGGCATGGGGGAAGCCCCGAGGGGCGGGGCGACGGCAACGGAGCCGCTTAATCCAGCTTCACCTTGCGCTTCGCGGGATCGGGCTGCGGGCGGTAGAACACCGCGACGTGCCCGACGCGAACCACGTAGACGCTGTCGGTCCTGAGCGCGACTTCGGCGGACAACTCATCCTTCCGGTCCTTGAATTCCTCGAAACGGATCTTGATCAGCTCGTGGGCGGCGAGAAGCTCGGCGACCCCGGCGATAAAGGTCTCGGTGAGACCCTTGCGGCCGATGTGGGTGTGCGCGTCCAGACGTTGGGCGACGGCGCGCAGCTGGCGCTTCTGGCGTTGGGTGAGCTCGATTGGCATCGGCCGTTGCTTAGCTTTCCCGCCCCGCGCTGGCGAGCGAATTTGTTGCTGACAGGGTCCGTCATTGCGGCTTCCCTAGCCGCTTTCCCGGCAACATTCAGGAGATCTCGCATGAGCCATACCCAGAACTACTTGGAGTCCGTCACTTTGGAGGAAGTGGAGGTCGAAACCCTGGTCAATTACATCGTGCTCGACTCCGTCGAGGTCAATGCGAGCGACATTCATATCGAGCCGTGGGAAGAGACCATCGCCGTACGGATCCGCATTGCCGGCGTGCTGACCGAATTGATCCACCTGCCGCTGGATCTTCGGGAAAAACTGCCCGGCCGTTTTAAGGTGATGGGCGGCATGGCGTCCCACATTTCCGGCATCGGCCAGGACGGCAAGGCGAACATGGGGCCGGAATTCGGCAACATCCAGCTCCGTATCTCCATTCTCCCGACGATCATGGGCGAGAAGGTCGTATGCCGCGTGTTCGATCCCTCGAGCCGGGCCTTTGACATCAACCAGCTCGGCTTCGAGCCCCAGACCTTGGAGCAGTTTGTCGATCTGCTGAACAAGCCGAACGGGTTGATCCTCCTGAACGGTCCGACGGGTTCCGGCAAGACGACGGCCATGTATTCCGCGCTGATGTATCTGATCCAGAAACACGGCACCACGATGAGCATTGCGACGGTCGAGGATCCGGTCGAGGTGCCCCTCGCGACAATCGCGCAGGCCCAGCTCCAGCCGGCGAACGGTTTCGGCTTCGCGGCCGCACTCCGCTCGCTCATGCGCCAGGACCCCGAGGTGATCATGGTCGGCGAGATTCGCGATCCCGAGACGGCCGGCATCGCGATTCAGGCGGGCCTCACGGGTCACCTGGTCATCAGCACGGTTCACTCCGGCTCCACGGCCGGGGTGTTCGCGCGCCTGATCAACATGAACATCGAACCCTTCCTGCTGGCCTCGTCCATCATGGGCATCCTCGGCGTACGTCTCGTCCGCAAGAACTGCGATTTCTGCGCGATTCCCTACGAGCCGGATGTCGCCATCATGCAGGCGTTGACGCCGCAGCAGATCGAGGTCGGCACCTTCCGGCGAGGCGAGGGCTGCGAGCAATGTTCGGGCACCGGCTACGGCGGGCGCATGTCACTGACCGAGCTCCTCCGCGTTTCGGAACGCATTCGAGACGCGGTGCTCGAAAAGCGACCGACCCGACAGCTCGTCAACATGGCGATTGAGGACGGTATGCGAACCTTGTGGGACAGCGGCGTCGCCCGCGTGCTGAGCGGCGAGACCACTCTGGAAGAGGTGGCCAAGAAAACCGCGACGGACCAGATCTGAAGCCGGCCGTCTTTCTACTGCGCCCGCCCGAAGCGTTTCTCCAGATCGGACATGCTGAATTCCAGCAGCGTCGGCCGGCCGTGCGGGCAGGTGTAGGGCATCCGGCAGCGGCGAAGATCCTTCACCAACATCTCCAGTTCCGCAGGAGCCAGCACATCGTTGGCCTTCACCGCATGCCGGCAAACGGTCTTGGCGACGACCTCTTCACCGAGACGCAGATTGTTCACGGAATCACCGGCCCCCTTGAGCCGATCGATCAGGTCCAGGGCAAACTGACGCGGATCCGAGGTCCTCACCATGGGCGGCAGCGCCTCCAGCAAAAAGGTCCGCTCGCCGAACTCGCTCAGCTCGACACCGAGGCGCTTCAAGGTCGCGGTGTGCGCCTTTAGAAATTCGGTGTCCCGCGCGGACAGCTCCAGGGTTTCCGGCAGCAGGAGGCGTTGCGAGGGTGCGTCGACGGTTTTCTCCAATCGATCCAGCATCTGTTCGAAGAGGACCCGTTCGTGCGCGGCGTGCTGATCCATCAGGACCATTCCCCGATCCGATTCCAGCACGACGTAAAGGAGGTTGATGACGCCCACGACCCTCAACGGCACGGACAGGAGCGGAGTCGGCGCGAGCGGGGCGATGACGATCTTTTCGTCGCGGCCACCCGGCTGGTCCCGTGGCGGACTGAAACCGATCGGCAGCGCCTCCTGACGCGGCGGGCTCGCATCGGACGCGTTCGGCGAAACTCCGAACAGGTCACGATGGGCCTGTGCCTCTGCGGCATCCGCCGCGCCAACGGGGGCAACAACCGGAGCGGGGTCCGGTCGCGGAGAGGTCCATTCGATGGCAGGAGTCCGCTCGGTGCCAGACGCCGGCAAGGTGGCGAAGCGGGTTTCACCGTGGAAATTGAGCAGCGTCTCCCGTACGGCGTTCATCACGAACTGACGGATGTCGCGCTCCCGGTGGAACTTCACCTCGCGTTTGGCGGGATGGATGTTCACGTCGACCTGCCCGGCGTCGAGTTCGAGAAAAAGACAGCAGACAGGAAAGCGTCCCTTCATCAGCGAGGTGTGGTAGCCCTCGATCAACGCGGCGCTCAGGCCCCGGTTTTCGATCGGACGCCGGTTCACAAAAAAGTTCTGGTCCGCCCGGGTGGACCGCGCGACGCCGGGTGCTCCGATAAAACCCCAGACGCGGATGTTCTTGATCTCCCGACCGGTCACCACGCCGTCCTCCTCATGATGCTGGACGGTCACCTCGTAGGAGCCGGTTTTCTCAAGCTCCAACAGGCGCAGATCGGTGCCGTGCAAGGCGCGCATGCGTTCCCGAAGCCGCTCGAAGTCGGACCCCTTGGCCGCCGCCGGCAGCTGGAGGGAGGTGCGCCCGTTCTGTACCAGTGTGAACGCCACCTTCGGATGCGCCAACGCGGCCAGCGTCAGGTATTGCTGTACGTGCGCCCGTTCGGTCTCCTCAGTACGCAAAAATTTGCGGCGGGCCGGGATGTTGAAGAAAAGCGAACGCACCTCAAGCGAGGTGCCGGGCGCGGAGCCTGCGGACCGGACGGTCGCGATCTTGCCGCCATTGACCACGATCTCCGTGCCCTCCAGCGCGTCCCGCTCCCGGGTCGTCAGGGTGAACCGGCTCACGCTGGCGATGCTGGGCAGGGCCTCGCCGCGAAATCCCATGGTGGCGATTTCGTAGAGATCGTCAGCCGTGCGGATCTTGCTGGTGGCATGACGTTCGAGGCACATCAGGGCGTCGTCCTTGTTCATGCCCATGCCGTCGTCCGACACCCGGATCAGGCTGCGTCCGCCGGCCTGAGTCTCGACCGTGATCCGCGCGGCCTCGGCATCGAGACTGTTTTCCACCAGCTCCTTCACCACGCTGGCCGGGCGCTCGATCACCTCGCCGGCCGCGATCTGATTCGCGACCTGTTCGGATAGTAGACGAACGCGGTTCATGCCCGGGGTAGCGTGAAGGCGAAGCACGCCCCGTTGCCGGGTTCGGAATCGGAATCGGCCCAGATGCGCCCGCCATGATCCTCGACAATTCGACGGCAGATCGACAGCCCCAAACCGGTGCCATGGGCCTTGCCGTGGGTGGCGAAGGGCTCGAACAGTTTGCTCGCGATCTCCGGCGCGATGCCGGGACCCGTGTCCCTCAGCCGGGTTGTGATCTCCTCCGCTCCCACCTGGAAGGTGAGCGAAATGCTGCCTTTGCCCTTCATTTCGTCCGCCGCGTTGTTGATCAGGTTGTAGAACAGATGCCCCAGTCGCTGCGGATCGATCCGCACTTTCACATCCGGCAGGGGATCGGGAAATTCGAGATGGACGCCCCGGTCTTTAAGATCAGGACCGATGTCGGCGGCAAGCTCGTTCAGCCAGCCTCCATAGTTTTGCTCGTGGAGCACCAGCCGCTGGCCCTGGCCCCGGCTGAATTCGAGCAATTCGTTGAGCATGCCGGTGAGGCGGACGACCTGCCGATTGATTCGTTCCAGGGACTTGGCCCTCGCGGTTTCGCCGGCCTTCGGCGACGCCGCGAGTTCGGCGGACATGCCAATGATGTTCAAAGGATTCTTGAAATCATGCACGATCGTGCGGGCGAAACGGCCGATCACCGCGAGTTTTTCCGCCTGCAGGACCTCGTCGATGTACTGCTGGTTCGTGGTTCGAACGCGCCGGCTGAAGTAGCGCAACAGGCGGATCATCCCCTCGGGATTCGCCTTGAGAATATGGAACAGTTCCTCACGCCCGATGAAGTAGGCCCGCGTGGGTGTCGCGGCGATCGCCGACGCGGACCGCGGACCGTCGTCCAACACCGCCATCTCCCCGAAGATCTCGCCCGGCCCCACCCTTGCGAACACTCGCCGATCGTCGTCGCCGAGCTTCGCCGCGATCTCCACCTCTCCCTCTTCCACATGGAAGAAACCGTCGCCCGGCTCGCCCTGCGCGAAGATCTCCTCGCCGGCGGCGTAGGATCGAATCTCGGCGGTCCTTTGGAGGTCGTGAAATTCTTTGGCGAAGAACTGTCCGAGAGTGTCAGTTTGCTCGAAATCGGCCATCGGGTAACAGGATCTTAGAAACCCGCGCGGCAAGGTAAAGCACCGAGATGTCGCCCAAAAGCGAACTCGACACCCGCTCGGAAACCGTGCCTAGACTCAGCGTCGATGGCGGCGACCCTCACACCGGCGGAACAGGCGCAACTGCGACAGACGATCGACATGTTTCAAGTGATCGTCGAGTCGACCCCGCTCGACTACCAGTCACTGGAAATCCTCAAGGAAGCCTACCTGAAGCTGGGTATGCAGCAGGAGGCGGTGAACACCTCCAAGAAGATCGCCGAAGCCTACGTGCAGCTCGGCCAGCTCTCCTCCGCCATCATGGAGTACGAGACCATCCTCCAGCAGTTTCCCGACGACCGTTCGGTGCAGCTGGCGCTGGAGCAGATCGAGAGCAAGACGACCAGCTTTCAGGGCTCCCACAGCGAGGCGGCGGAGTCCGATGGCGAGGCGGCACCCAAGAGTTCCCGGCAGGAAGCCGACATCGACGACGGCAAGCTGGCGATGAAACGGCTGTTCGTCGACAGCAACATGATCAACATCACCGACTTCAACCGCTTTTGGAACACGCCCGGCACGGGCTCCCCGGGGCAGGTCGAGGAGCCGTTTCTCCAGCTCCTGAAGGACAAGGGCGGCGTCGATTTTGACCAGTCGCTCCAATTGATTCTCGCCAAAAGCCGGGCCGGTTTCATCGCGGTTGAGCGCTACGACATCGACATGGAGTTCGCCCGGGGTTTCTCCCGCGACCTCTGCCTGAAGTGGTGTGTTCTGCCCATCGACCGCATGAGCAAGTCGCTGCTCGTCGCCACGACCAACCCCTTCAACAAGGAAGCCGAGAAGGAGATCCGCAAGGCCGCGGATCAGCGCGTGATCTGGTATCTGGCCTCGCCTCCGGAACTCGTCAAAACCATCCGCAAGATTTTCCGATAGCCCAGCCGCATGACCCCGGTGAAATCATTTGGCGAACGAATCGCCGACGCACTGATCGAGGACAGTCTCCTCACCACGGCACAGGTCGAGGAACTGTTGACGCTTCAGAAGAAGGAAGGCACGCGCCTCCTCAAGCTTCTCATCGACAAGGCCTACGTGAGCGATCTGGACATGGTTGTCGCCATGGGCCGTGTCCTCAACGTGCCGCCCGTCAACATCGCCAAGGTTGGCATTCCGCCCGAGGTGATCGCTCTCATTCCGAAGGAGATGTCGGTCAACTTCAAGGTGCTGCCCGT